>NZ_CP097322.1:2400000-2700000 GCF_023515955.1 Streptomyces sp. RerS4 | reverse complement strand
CGTCGAGGAAGCGCTCCCAGGGCGTCTGCCGGGGATCCTCCGGGAACCAGACACCCCAGGAGTCCGGAGCCGAACCGACACGGATACGGGTCAACGCGGGCGGGGAGGAGGTCATGGGGGCCACCTTAGGGTGCGAGGTTCGACGATCGAGGTTCGACGGCCGAGGTTCGAGGGGACGGGGAGAGACGAGTGGGAGGAGAGCCGGCTGTGACCAACGGGGACGGGTCCGCGTACGGGTCCGCGTACGGCGGGGACGACCCGTACGACCTGATCACGATGGGGCGGATCGGGGTGGATCTCTACCCGCTGAAGACGGGCGTACCGCTCGCGGAAGCGGACACCTTCGGGAAGTTCCTGGGTGGTTCGCCGACGAACGTGGCCGTCGCGGCCGCGCGGCTGGGACGGCGTACGGCCGTCATCACGCGGACCGGCGCGGACCCCTTCGGGGCGTACCTGCGGGCCGAACTGCGGGCTTTCGGCGTCGACGACCGGTGGGCGGGGGAGGTGGCGGGCCTCCCGACGCCGCTGACGTTCTGCGAGGTCTTCCCGCCGGACCACTTCCCGCTCTACTTCTACCGGCAGCCGAAGGCGCCGGATTCGGAGATCCGGCCCGACGAGGTGGACCTGGAGGCGGTGCGGGCCGCGCGGGTGTTCTGGATGACGGGTACGGGGCTGAGCGTCGAGCCGAGCCGCAGCGCGACCCTGGCCGCGCTGGAGGCCCGCTCGAAGGCCGGGATCACCGTCTTCGACCTGGACTGGCGGCCGATGCTGTGGGACGCGGACGAGCCGGCGCGGCCCTGGTACGAGCGGGCGCTGCGCCTCGCGACGGTGGCCGTCGGGAACGCGGAGGAATGCGCCGTCGCCACCGGCGAGAGCGAACCGTACGCGGCGGCGCGGGCCCTGCTCGCCGCGGGGGTGGAACTGGCCGTCGTCAAACGGGGCCCGCTGGGCGTGCTGGCCGCGCACCGGGACGGAACGACGGTGGAGGTCCCGCCCGTGCCGGTCACCGTGGTCAACGGGCTCGGCGCGGGCGACGCGTTCGGGGGCGCGCTGTGCCACGGGCTCCTCGCGGGCTGGGAGTTGGAACGGACGCTGCGCCACGCCAACGCGGCGGGGGCCATCGTCGCCTCGCGGCTGGCGTGTTCGACGGCGATGCCGTTCGCGGCCGAGGTGGAGGAGGTGCTGGCGGGTGCCGGTGGTGTCTGAGACGGGCATGGAGTTCACCCGACTGCGGATCCTGGACCTCGCGCCGGGCGAGACGTACGCCTTCCCGTGCGGGGACGCGGAGTGGATCGTCCTCCCCCTCACGGGCGCCTGCCGCGTGCGCTGCCATCCGGCTGGGCCGGACGCGGCGTCCGGTGGGGCTGTGGGGTGGGTGGAGTTCGAGGTGCGGGGGCGGGGGTCCGTGTTCGAGGGGCCGGGGACTTCGTCTATCTGCCGCGAGACGCGCGGGGCGAGGTCATCTCCGACGGCGGGGGGCGCTTCGCGCTCGCCGGGGCGCGCTGCACGCGGCGGCTGCCCGCACGGTACGGGCCCGCCGGCGCGGTCCCCGTCGAGCTGCGCGGCGCCGGCCAGTGCTCCCGTCAGGTCCACAACTTCGCCGCCGCCGACGCCTTCCCCTGCGACCGGCTCATCGCCGTCGAGGTGCTCACCCCCGGCGGGAACTGGTCCTCGTACCCGCCCCACAAGCACGACGAGCACCATCCGGGCGAGGAATCCCGACTGGAGGAGATCTACTACTACGAGATCGCCCCGCACGACGGCATCCCCGGCCTCGGCTACCAGCGCGTCAGCCCCTCCCCGACCGGCCGAACCGACGTCCTCGCCGAGGTGCGCACCGGCGACACCGTCCTCATCCCGGACGGCTGGCACGGCCCCTCCATCGCCGCCCCGGGCCACGACATGTACTACCTCAACGTGATGGCCGGCCCCGCCGGTCCGCCCCGCGAGTGGCTCATCCGCGACCACCCCGACCACGGCTGGATCCGCGCCACCTGGCCCGATCAGGCCGTCGACCCCCGACTGCCGTTCCCGTCCGGGGCGCCGCACACCGCCACCGCCACCGCCACCGAGAGGAAGGACCCGTGAGGCTCACCGTCGCCCAGGCCCTCGTACGGTTCCTGGCCGCCCAGTACACCGAGCGCGACGGCCGGCGCGCCCGGCTGATCGCCGCCACCTGGGGCATCTTCGGCCACGGCAACGTCGCCGGGATCGGGCAGGCCCTGCTGGAGAGCGGCCCGGAGGCCATGCCCTTCCTCCAGGGCCGCAACGAACAGGCCATGGTGCACGCCGCCGTCGGCTACGCCCGCCAGCGCGGCCGGCTCTCCGCCCACGCCGTGACCACCTCCATCGGCCCCGGCGCGACCAACCTCGTCACCGGCGCCGCCCTCGCCACCGTCAACCGGATCCCGGTCCTGCTGCTGCCCGGCGACACCTTCGCGACCCGCCCGGCCGACCCGGTGCTGCAACAGCTCGAAGTCCCGTACGCGGGCGACGTGTCCGTCAACGACACCCTGCGGCCCGTCTCCCGCTTCTTCGACCGGATCACCCGCCCCGAGGCCCTGATCCCCGCCGCCCTCCAGGCCATGCGGGTGCTCACCGACCCGGTGGCGACCGGGGCCGTCACCCTCGCGCTGCCGCAGGACGTGCAGGCCGAGGCGTACGACTGGCCGGCGGAGTTCTTCGCCGACCGGGTGTGGACGGTGCGCCGCCCGCGCCCCGACCGCGCCGAACTGGCCGCCGCCGCCGAAGCGGTACGGGCCTCGGCCCGCCCGCTGATCATCGCCGGCGGCGGCATCCGGCACAGCGCCGCGCAGCCGGGCCTCGCGGCCTTCGCCGAAGCCACCGGGATCCCCGTGGCCACCACCCAGGCGGGCAAGGGCGTCCTGCCGTACGACCACCCCGCCGAGGTCGGCGGCGTCGGCCACACCGGCACCGCCACCGCCGACGCGCTGGCCCGCCAGGCCGACCTGGTCATCGCCGCCGGGACCCGGCTCACCGACTTCACCACCGCCTCCGCGACCCTGTTCCAGAACCCGGCCGTCCGCTTCGTCGGCCTCAACCTGGACCCGTACGACGCCCACAAGCTCGCCGCCCGCCCGCTGGTCGGCGACGCCCGCGAGACCCTGGCCGAGCTGCGGGAGGCCGTCGCCGGGTACCGGGTGGACCCCGCGTACGAGGCGGCGTACACCGCCGCGAAGGCGGACTGGGAGGCCCGCGTCCGGGCGGCCTTCGCCGTACCCTCCGGCGACGAGGACCGGCCGCCCACCCAGGCCCAGGTCGTCGGCCTGCTCGACGGACTCGTCGACGGCTCCGACATCCTCGTCAACGCGGCCGGGTCCCTCCCCGGCGACCTGCACAAACTGTGGCGGGCCCGCTCCGTCGACCAGTACCACCTGGAGTACGGCTACTCCTGCATGGGCTACGAGATCCCCGCCGCGATCGGCGTCGCCCTCGCCGCCCCCGGCCGCCCGGTGTGGGCGCTGGTCGGCGACGGGACGTACCTGATGAACCCCACCGAGATCGTCACCGCCGTCCAGGAGGGCGTCCCGATCCGGCTGGTGATCCTCGACAACCACGGCTACGCCTCCATCGGCGGCCTGTCGGACGCGGTGGGCGGCGAGGGCTTCGGCACGGCGTACCGCTTCCGGGCGCCCGACGGCGCGTACACCGGCGACCCCCTTCCGGTGGACCTCGCGGCCAACGCGGCCTCCCTCGGGATGGCCGTGATCTGCACCCGCACCATCGGTGACCTGCGGAAAGCCCTCGCCGAGGCGCGCGAGGCGGACCGTCCCACATGTGTCTACGCGCAGACCCGAACACCCGACACTGTGTCGGGCCCACCCCCGGCACAGGCGTGGTGGGATGTTCCCGTGGCCGAGACCGCGACCCGTGCGTCGGCGGCCCGAGCCCGTGACGAGTACGACCGGCAAGCCGCGCAGCGACGTCGCCATCTGTGAAGGAGCAGCACAATGAAGACCGTCAACCACTGGATCGGTGGCAAGACCGTCGAGGGCGCGTCGGGCAACTTCGGCCCGGTCACCGACCCGGCGACGGGTGAGGTCACCACGCGGGTCGCGCTCGCCTCGGCCGAGGAGGTCGACGCGGCGGTCCGGGTCGCCAAGGAGGCGTTCCTGACCTGGGGCCAGTCCTCGCTGGCCGCCCGTACGAAGGTGCTCTTCGCCTACCGCGCGCTGCTGGACGCCCACCGCGACGAGATCGCCGAACTGATCGTCGCCGAGCACGGCAAGGTGCACTCGGACGCGCTGGGCGAGGTCGCGCGCGGCCTGGAGATCGTCGAGCTGGCCTGCGGCATCACCACGCAGCTCAAGGGCGAGCTGTCGACGTCCGTCTCCAACCGGGTGGACGTCTCCTCGATCCGCCAGCCGCTCGGCGTGGTCGCGGGCATCACTCCGTTCAACTTCCCGGCGATGGTGCCGATGTGGATGTTCCCGCTGGCCGTGGCCTGCGGCAACACCTTCATCCTCAAGCCGAGCGAGAAGGACCCGTCGGCCGCCAACAAGCTGGCCGAGCTGATGGGCGAGGCCGGTCTGCCGGCGGGCGTGCTCAACGTCGTCCACGGTGACAAGGTCGCCGTCGACGCCCTCCTCGCGCACCCCGACATCGCGGCCGTCTCCTTCGTCGGCTCCACCCCGATCGCCCGCCACATCCACACCACCGCCTCCGCCAACGGCAAGCGCGTCCAGGCCCTGGGCGGCGCCAAGAACCACATGCTGGTCCTCCCGGACGCCGACCTGGACGCCGCCGCCGACGCGGCCGTCTCCGCCGCCTACGGCTCGGCCGGCGAGCGCTGCATGGCCATCTCGGCGGTCGTCGCCGTCGGCTCCATCGCCGACGAGCTGGTCGAGAAGATCCGCGAGCGCGCCGAGAAGATCAAGATCGGCCCCGGCAACGACCCGACCTCCGAGATGGGCCCGCTGATCACCGCCGCCCACCGCGACAAGGTCGCCTCCTACGTCAAGGGCGCCGCCGCCCAGGGCGCCGACGTGGTCCTGGACGGCACCGGCTACACCGTCGAGGGCAACGAGAACGGCCACTGGATCGGCCTGTCGCTGCTGGACAACGTCAAGACCGACTCCGACGCCTACCGCGACGAGATCTTCGGCCCGGTGCTGTGCGTCCTGCGCACCGAGACCTACGAGGAGGGCGTGGCCCTCATCAACGCCTCGCCGTTCGGCAACGGCACCGCGATCTTCACCCGCGACGGCGGCGCGGCCCGCCGCTTCCAGCTGGAGATCCAGGCGGGCATGGTCGGCGTCAACGTGCCGATCCCGGTGCCGGTGGGCTACCACTCCTTCGGTGGCTGGAAGGACTCGCTCTTCGGCGACCACCACATCTACGGCAACGACGGCATCCACTTCTACACGCGCGGCAAGGTCGTCACCACCCGCTGGCCCGACCCGGCCGACGCCCCGGCCGGCGTGGACCTGGGCTTCCCCCGCAACCACTGACACCCAACCCGGAACGGCACCCCGAACGGCAGGAACCCCCGGCCCACCCTCACCGGCCGGGGGTTCCTGCTGTCCGTCAGGGGGCGGGGGCCAGGGCAGGGGTGGGAGCGTCGGGCTTCAGGGGGGTTCGGCGGCGGCGGTGGAGGGCTCGTGCGGCCAGGGTCGCGCCGGTCAGGGCGAGGAGGATGCCCAGGGCGGGCCAGGGGGCGGCGAGGAGGTCGGTGGAGGAGGTGGCGTCCAGGTCGGGGTGGGCGGCGGCGCTCGCCGTGACGTCTACGGTCACCCAGTCCAGCTGCGGGCCGTCCTGCCACGGTTCGCTCAGCACGATCCGCTGACCGGGCAGCAGGACCAGCTTCAGGTCGCGGGCCGGCCGATCCCACACGCGCCGCCCGAACAGCCCTTCGGCGGAGAACGCCACCCGGGGCTCGATCACCACGTTGCCCCGGTTGACCAGGGTGTACGTGACGGCGGTGCGCGCGTCCTTCGTCCACGGCAGCAGCGGCGCACCCCGACGGACGCGGACGTCCTCCACGCTCAGCCCCGGCGTCAGCGGCCCCGGCACCCGGAAGTACAGGCGGGCGCCCACCGAACGCTTCACCCCGACCTGCACCTTGCCGTCCTGCCGTACGCCCTCGACGGCCGTGTTCAGCGCGACGATCCCGCCGACGTGGTCGCCCGGGGTCGCGTCCGCCGGGACCTTCACGGTGAAGGGGATGTCCTTGCGGCCCTTCGGCGGGACGGTGACGGTCGTCGCCGTCTCGGGCGCCAGGGTGACCCAGGCGCCGAGGTCCTTCGGCTTCGTCTCGACGGGCAGCAGCGCGAAGGCGCCGCCCGAGGGGGTGTTCGTCGCGTCGGTGGCGAAGACCTGGAACGTCAACTCCCTGTCGGAGGAGTTCAGGATCGTCGCACTGTCGCCGACCGTCGTCCCGGCGGGCCCCTGGTGGAAGAAGTAGGCCCGGTCGGTCATCGCGGCGCCGGCCGGGGGAGTGGGGAAGACCCCCCACGTGCCGTTGTCGGCGGCGGAGGCGGCGGGGGCGACGGCGACCGGGAGGAGAAGGGCCGAGGCGAGGCCGCAGACGGCGGCCAGGACGGCGCCGAACCGGGCGCCGAGCCGGCCGGCGCGGGCGGCGTGCGGGGTGCGGATGCGCATGGGTGGGCATCTCCAGGGGCGGCGGACGGCGGAAGGTGGCGCGACGCCGCGGCGCCGCGCCACCCCGGATCGGGGACCGGGGACCGGGGACCGGTTTACGACCTGGTCAGGCGATCGAGAAGGTCACGACCGACTGGTAGGTGTCGGCGAACATGAACGGCGGCAGCTGGATCATCGCCGCGCCGCCCACGGCGAACTCGCCGCCGGTCAGCTCCTCGCCGCCGGCCGCCTGCGAGGCGACCTTCATCGGGGTGTCCGTGATCGCGCCCGGGGCCCCGGCGGTGCAGGTGCTCGGGCTGTCCGGGTTGGTCACGGTGCAGGACGGCTGGATGCCGAGCTGCGCCTTGGCCATCGAGTGGCCGGTGGCCGCGTTCAGGAACGGCGTACGGGTCGCCGTCACGTCCCAGCCGAGGCTGCCGCCGCGGAAGTCCTGGACGGTGGCGGCGTGGAACGCCCCGAAGACCGACTGCGCCTTGCCGTTGATGGTCACCGCGCCGAAGCTGACAGCCGGCTGGCCGTCCTTCGGGCCGAGGGTCAGCGGTCCGGGCAGCACGTCGATGTCCACCGGGTTCTTCACGCCCGCCTGCTCCTCGACGAACACGAAGGCCTTGGCCGGGGGCACCGAACCGTCGATCTTGATGGCGTCGGCCTTCTTGGTGACGGTGATGTTGCAGGTGGCGGCGCCGGACGCGTCCGCCGTGCCGGTGCCGACGTCACCGGTCGCCGTGCCCGCGAGGGTGGCCGAGCAGGTGACGGGTCCGGCCGGGAAGTTGGCGCCGGTGGCGACGACGGCGGTGCCCGCCTTGCCGCTGTTGGGCGTCAGCCTGGTGGTGATCGGGTCCTTCGGGAGGGCCTCGACGGCGAGGGAGCCGACGGAGGCGCTCGGGCGCGGGTCCGGCGTACAGGTGGTGGTGTAGATCGTGCCGCCGAGGTCCGCGTCCGTGATCACCTGATCGATGGTGATCTGGACGGTCGTGCCCTCGGTGCCGTCGGGGACGGTGATCGAGCCGCTGAAGGCGGGCGGGTCGGCCTTCTTGCCGGCTTCCTGACGACTCGGCACGGCCGGGCTGGTGACCGTCTGGGCGACGCCGCCGACCAGCAGCTTCGCCTTGATGGTGTTGACCGTGTCGATGGTGAACATCGGGACGACGGGGGTCTCGCCCGGGTCGATGGTGATCGGCACGGTCTGACCGGCCTTGGCGGTGTCCGGCACCGTGACGGTGTAGTCCTGGGTGCCGTTGGCGCCCGGCTGGGGCGCGGGGGCGACGCACTTGACGGGGACCGGGGTGGTCTTGGTCGCGGCCTGCGCCGTCCCCGTCAGGGCCACGACGCCGCCCGTCAACGCCAGGGAAAGCGCGCCCGCCCCGGCCAGAACTCTTCGTCGGAACGTTGTACTCACTGGGTCGCGACTCCTTCGTCAGACGAACCCCTCCCCCCACCCGCTGTGCGGGGAGGCCGAGCCGGTGCGGATGGCCGTCATTGACGCGTCGCCGTGAGAAGAAGTCAATGGCTTGCTTTCGTCGGAAGCGCACACACATTGATGTCCCATCAGAACCGGTCTGATGGGACATCGGATACCGACTGGTCGGTGAGGTGGTGCGGTGGGTTCAGGGCATCGGCGTGGGTGTCGGAGTCGGAGTCGGAGTCGGCGTGGGCGTCGGTGTCGGTGTCGGCGTCGGCGGGGTTTTCGCCGGGAGGTGCAGGAGCCGGTTCGGCGTACCCGCCGGGAGGCCGGTGATCCGGTTCGCGAGGGCGGCGCCGAGCAGGACGCGGCCCACCTGGTCCGGCGTACGGGCCGTGCCGGCGGCCAGGACCAGCGCGGCGGCCCCGGCGACGTGCGGGGCGGCCATCGAGGTGCCGGAGGCCCGCGCGAGGGCGGTGGTGGAACCCTTCCAGGCCGAGGTCACCGACACGCCCGGCGCCGAAAGGTCCACGCAGCGGCCGTGGTTGGAAAAGGCCGGGTGGCGATCGGCGGAGTCGGTCGCGCCGACGGTGATGGCCTGCGGGACGTTCGACGGAGATCCGACGCAGGCGTCCTTGCCCGCGTTGCCGGCGGCCACGGTGAAGGTGATCCCGGAGGCCACGGCGCGCGCGACCGCCGCGTCCATGGCGCGGCTACGGGTACCGCCCATGCTCATGTTCGCGACGACGGGGCCGGCACCGGGCCGGCGGGCGCCCCGCGCCACGTCCTTCACCATCCAGTCGATGCCCTTGAGGATGGCCGACAGGCTGCCGTCGCCCCGGCAGTCGGCGACCTTCACCCCGACGAGGGACACCCCCTTCGCGACCCCGTACGTCGCCCCGCCCACGGTTCCGGCGACGTGCGTGCCGTGGCCGTTGCAGTCGGTCTTGCTCTGCAGGAACACCGCGTTGTAGCCGAAGCGGGCGCGACCGCCGAACTCCCGGTGGAGCGTGTTGATGCCGGTGTCGATGACGTAGACGGTGACGCCCTCGCCCTTCGAGCCGTACGCGTACGAGCCGTCGAGCGGCAGCTTGCGCTGGTCGAGCCGGTCCAGCGCCCAGGGCGCGGGGCGCTGGGTCACGGTGGTGTCGGAGATCCGGAACCGGGTGTCCGGCTCCACCGACGCCACCCGGGGGTCGGCGGCGAGCACGGCGGCGCGGGCCGCGGTGGTGCGTACGGCGAAGCCGCTGAGGGCGGCGTCGTAGACCGCTCCGACCTGGTCCCCGGCGTCCGCGGCCTCGGCGGCCAGGGCGCGGGTGGGGGCGCGGGAGGTGGCGTTCTTGAGGACGACGACGTAGGGGGCGGTGGTGGCGGCGTCGGCTCGGGCGGGGTGCGCGGGCATGACGGTGGCCGCCGCGAGGAGGACGGCGGCCGGGAGCAGTGTGGTCAGTGTTGTCGGTGGGGTCATGCGGCTGATGCTGGGTCAGCGCCCGGGGTGGCGCGCGGAGGATGCGCCGAGTGGCCCCACGACACGCCGCCGAAGGGGTGCGGGGCCGGGGGCCACGGATCTACGGGTTGAGGTTCCAGCCGCGCATGACGAACAGGCCCTCGTCCTCGGCGCCGGCCGCGTCGTACGTGCCGAGTGCGGGCTCGTTGTCGGTGTCGACGCCCACCCACATGCCGTAGCAGCCGCGCGCCTTGGCCTCGTCGACCAGGGCCCGCGTCAGAGCGCGGCCGATGCCGCGCCGCCGATGGCCCTCGTCGACGGAGAGCTCGTAGAGGCACATCTCGGTGCCCTTGTCGGGGTGGGTCATCTCGACGCCGGACACCATGCCGGCGGGCACGCCGTCCACGTAGGCGATCAGCATCACGTGCCCGGGGGAGCCGAGGAAGCGCGCGGACCACTCCGGGCGCGCGGGCCCGTCGAAGAGCCCTTCGGCGGCCTGGAGTTCGGCGGGTGTACGGGCGGGGCGGATGTCCATGCGGGCGAGCGTAGATCCTGCGAGGACGAGAACATGCCGGATCGAACACGACGTACGAACGCGGCGAATCCGGCCCGGCGCCACCCCGGCCGGGCGGCGCCACGCCGTCCGGCCGGCTCAGCCGGTGCGGACGGCCAGGGCTGCGGCGTAGCCGTCGGGGGCCGGGAGGTCGTGCAGGGTCCAGCCCGGTACGGACGCGGGGGTGGTGGCCGCGCCGACGTACGGCTCGGCCACGCCGAGGGCCAGCCCCGTGCCCGTGGCCTTGAGGCAGGCCTCCTTACGGGCCCACACCCGGGCCAGCGCGCCGGGCCGCTCCGCCGCCGGGACGGCGGTGAGCTCGGCCGTCTCCGCCGGATGCAGGGTGCCCAGCACGTCGGCCACCGCCGCCGCGCTCGGCACCCCCTCCACGTCCACGCCCACCGGCACCACGGCGAACGCCAGGTACGCCCGGTTGTCGCTGTGCGACAGCGAGAAGTGCAGCCCGGCCTTCGCCCCGACCCCGCCCACGGCGGGCCGGCCGTGCGGGCCGCCACAACACGGGCAGTCCTCCCGGATCAGCTCCACCTCCTGCGGCGCCACCCCCAGGTAGCCGCCCAGCAGCACGCGCAACGCCAGGTGCGAGGCGAGGTACCTGCGTCGGTCGCCCTCCCGCACCAGCCGCCCGGCCCGCTCCCGCTCGGCGGGGTCGAGCAACGCCTCGGCCCCGTCGATCTCGTGACCGCCGACCCGCCGCAGGGTGGTGTCCAACGTCCACACGGTCACGGCACCGGCCGTCGGCCGGATACCGATCCGCGGGGCGGCGGCGTCGAGTTCGCGCATGTCAGCGATCATCAGACGAGCGTAGACGAGGCCCCTCGCGGCCCGCACGCCCGACCGAGGAATGCTCCACACCACACCAAGGGGGATCAAGACACCATGCACAATGCCGTCGTGACGCCGCGAGGTGACCGGATCCGCTGGATCGAGCTGCCCGGCGTGCAGCCGTCCCGCGTGTATCTCCACGGGCTGGGGGCCACCTCGCCCGCCTACTTCACCGCCTCCGCCGTCCACCCGTTGCTCGCCGGGCGTCGCTCCCTCCTCGTGGACCTGCTCGGACACGGCCACAGTGACCGCCCCGAAGACTTCACCTACACCCTGGAGGCGCACGCCGACGCCGTGGCCCGCGCGCTGACCGCCGCCCACGTCGAGGGCGCCGAGGTGATCGGGCACAGCATGGGCGGAGCCGTGGCCATCGTGCTGGCCGCCCGCCACCCCCACCTCGTGTCTCGCCTCGTCCTGGTCGACGCCAACCTGGACCCCCAGGACCCCACCCCCCGCGTCGCCGGTAGCAGCGGCCTCGCCGCCTACACCGAGGAGGAGTTCCTGGCCGGTGGCTGGGCCGAGGTACGCGACCGGGTCGGCGACCACTGGTGGTCGACGATGCGCCTCGCCGGCCGCACCGCGCTGTACCGCAGCGCCGTGCACCTGGCCGCCGGAACGACGCCCACCATGCGGGAGCTGCTGTTGGGACTGGAGATCCCGCGCGGCTACCTGTACCCGCAGGCCGACGGACCCCTCGACGGAGCCGAGGCGCTGGAGGCCACCGGAGTCGCGGTGGTCCCCGTCCCGGACTGCGGGCACAACATCATGCTCGACAACCCGGAGGGCTTCGCCCGCGCCACGGCCGACGCCCTGCTCCTGGATCAGCCGCGCGGCGCGGATGCGGCGGCGGCCGGTATTCGCGCACCCGGGGACGGCGTTCCGTCCGTCCAGGCGTAGACCCTCTTGCCGCGCACCGCGACCTGGTACTGGTAGACGTCCCGGCACTCGGGCCGCTCCTCGGCCCGGGTGTCGCCCGGCCACCAACGGGCGGCCAGATGCGGGCCGCCCGCCTTGCGCGGTGCGGTGGCCGCGCACCGCGGCCCGTCGAGCGGGGTCTTGCCGAGGGTGAACCGGATCAGCCGGGCGCCGCCGGTGGCGCGGGCCCGTATGCGAACGTCGGTGGCGTCCTTCGGGATCCAACCGGGCAGCGCGAACGCCTGGTCGGCGCGCGTGGGCGCGTCGGAGGCGGAGGCGAAACGCGTGCCCTTCTCCTTCATGAACCGGTCGGAGAGCAGGTTCGTGAGGGGGTTGGGCGGCAGGTTGGGCAGGGCGAAGGCGGCGGTGGTCAGGACTCCCACGATGGCGGCGGCGATGACGAGCGGACGGCGGTTCATGCCTCCCAGTCTCGGCGTCCCGGACTTTCGCCGCGTCCCTCCTCGGTATCGAATGCGGCTCTACCGGAAGTAGCACTCGGCCTCATACCTGAGAGGGGCCCCGGCGCCCGAGCCGCGACGCGGGCACCGGTACAGCCGTTATAGGGCCGGTAGGGGCCCGGGATATGGCGTGCTCCGAGGGTGGTCCCGACGCCGCACCGGGAGTTGGCCGGGCGGCCCGCCCGCCCGCCGCTCCGTCCCGGAGGAAATGTCATGCGTCGCCGTCTCGCACCCCTGCTCGCCTCCGCCGCCGTGGGCCTGCTGACCCTCGCCACCCCCGCCTCGGCGGCCCCGGCCGACAAGCCGCAGATCCTCAGCAGCTGGACGCAGACCAGCGCGTCCAGCCAGAACGCCTGGGTCGCGGCGCGCGGCAACCAGGGCTCCTGGTCCGCGTACGGCTTCGACTGGTCGACGGACTACTGCAGCTCGTCCCCGGACAACCCCTTCGGGTTCCCCTTCCAGACGGCCTGCGCGCGCCACGACTTCGGTTACCGCAACTACAAGGCGGCCGGCACGTTCCCGGCCAACAAGCCCCGGCTGGACGACTCCTTCTACTCGGACCTGAAGCGGGTCTGCTCGCAGTACTCGGGCGTCAAGAAGACCTCCTGCGACAGCACGGCCTGGACGTACTACCAGGCGGTCAAGGCCTTCGGTCTCTCCCCCCAGGACACCCGCACCGCCTGACCGCCGCCGTAGCCGTACGCCCACCGACCCCCGATCGCCGTCCCGCCCACGCCCCCGTGGGGCGGGACGGCTCCGTGCCGTCCTCCATACCGTGCCGAACCCGCCCCCGCGCCGCAGGTCAGTTCGACGGGGTGCGGGCGCGGTAGAGGTCGCGCAGCAGCGCGATCTCCGCGCCGTGGTGCAGCAGTTCCTGGTTGACCCACCACACGATGGAGAGGAACAGGTCCTCCGGGTCACTGCCGTGCGGGTAGGTGGAGTACCCCACGGTGTCGAGTGCGGCGTCGTCCACGCTCAGGAGCGCCTTGCGCCACGCCTCGGCGCCGGCGTCGAAGGCCGCGACCGCCCCCGCCGCGTCCCCGCTGATCGGATAGTCGTCCCGGGTCAGTGCGTGTCCGCCGGCGGTGTGGTCGGCGCGCAGGGTCAGCATTTCGCTCAGGTGGGACAGGCGCCAGGCGATGGTGGTGAGGGGCGGCGGCCAGGGGTGCGGATAGGAGGCGGCGTCACGCCCCCACTCGCCGGTGCCGGCGAGGAACGTCGCACGCTGCCCCGGCCCGTCGACGCGTCGGCGTACCGACCAGCAACCGGACGCCGGTTCCCAGAGGTACTCCTCGTCGGTCATCGGGCCGACCTTGGTATCGCCCCCGTCGCCGCTGTCCATGACCGGCCCCGCCATACGGTCCGTGAGGCGCCGGCGAGCGAAGTCGAATTGGTCGAGCAGCGGAATCAGACGGGATGGCGTGGTCAACGAAGGCTCCTGCGTGAGTCCGGCTGTGGCGACGGGTCAGCGTGCCACAGCGGCGGCAGCGGGCGCGTCTCGTTTTCCGGGGAGAACGCGGCACCCGGCCGGCACCGCCGAACACGCCGAGCCGAGATCGAGCCGCGCGCCGCATCCCACCGCACGCCGGGAATGCGCCCTGGCCAGCCACGACCACGTTCCGTTAGTGCCCATCCCGCCTGTTGGATCTTGCCTTTCCGGCCCACCGATCGGGTGCTAGCTTGCCCACTCAATTACGGGCAACGTCGCCCGTGTCAGCCGCGGCTGCGCGGTTCCGTGGCCGGAGGGGAGACATCAGTGAGTCGTCAGACGGCTGCTCGGCAGCTCCGTGCTGCCACACCGGAGATCATCGAGGCGTACCGGTCGGCGCTGACGCGCATCGGCAGTCAACTCGTGTCCCGTGAGGACATCTGGCGACAGTGCAGCTATCAGGCACAGAACATCGTGGCCGAGTGCGCTCAGGCCCTCGACGTCGGCGACCACGCGGAACCCCCGGGCGTCGGCGAGTACTCGCGGCTCCTCGGGGCCCAGCGCGCCGTGCAGCAGGTTCCGGTTTCCGAGTCGGTGCGGGCGGCGGAGGTGCTCTGGCAGGCCATGAAGGGCGCGATCGCGGAAGCGGCCGACCAAGTGGAGGCCGAGGAGCGGCTCGCGGCGGTGCAGACGATGACCACCGCTTTCCGGGTCGCCACGGGAAACCGCCTCTACCAGGGGATCCGGGGGTACGAGGAGGCCCAACGTCCGGCCAAGCCCGAGGTGCGGGAGCGGGACTCCGAGGCGCCCGCGGACGCCGCGAACACGCCGGCCGACGCGCAGGCCCTCGACCTGTTGACGCTGCGGGAGCGGGAGATCCTGGAGGCGGTGCGGGCGGGACTGACGAACCGCCTGATAGGCCGCCGGTTCGAGATCAGCGAGGCGACCGTCAAGCGCCACTTGCACAACGCATACCGCAAGCTCGGGGCGAGTTCCCGGGTGCAGGCCCTCAACAAGGCCTTTCCCGAGAAGGGCTGACGCCACATCGGTTGTACGCCGGCGCCGGCCGGATCGGAACTCACCCGGCAGGGTGCACGGCGGCGAGTGCGGCCAGCACGATCAGATTCGCGGCGTACTGCGTGACCATGAACGCCTTGTAGGCCGCGCGCCGTTGCTGCCGTTCGGCGCTCTCGCGCCGGGCATCTCGCACCACCCGGGCGACGACCCATACCGCCCCGGCCGTCACCGGCACCGTGCCGGCGAGAGCGAGCGGCGCCCACAAGGCGGCCGCCGCCGAACCGGCCGCGCCGACCAACACCGCGCCCGCCACGGCCAGGGACCGCGCCGCCGCCACACCGCGCACGACCGCCACGGTGCGCCGTCCGCCGGCCGCGTCCCCGCCGACGTCCCCCAAGTCCTTGACCAGGGAACCGACCAGGGCCATCCAGGCCGACATCACGCAGCCGAACACCGCGCCCGTCACCGTCCACCCGGACCCGGCCGCCGAGACGCCGGCCGCGTACGACGTGGCGCCCAGGCCGAACACCACCAGCGCGCAGAGCACGCTCGAATCCTTCGCCCGCACCGGCGCCGCCGAGTACGCCCAGCCGAGCAGCAGGAAACCCACCACCCACCCGAGCACCCCGCGCCCCGCCAGCCCCCCGAGCACCAGCGCGGCGCCGGCCAGGAGGGCCGTCACCGTCGCGGCGGTGCGGACCGGGAGGGCTCCCCGGGCGATCGGCCGCCGGGAGCCGTTCGCCCGGTCCTCCCGGACGTCCGTCACGCCGTTGAGCAGGTACGCGCAGGCCACGGCGCACCACCAGGCCGCCATGCCGAGCGCTGTGCGCCCCGGAGCCTGCGGCAGGTGCACGGCCGACACCGCGCCCACCGCGAACCGCAGTAAGAACACCAGCTGCACCGACGGGCGCGCCTCCGACCAGCACAGGCGCGCCGTTTCCCTCGCGGTACGCCATCGGAGATCGAGCGCACGGGCCGGGCTGAAGACACTCGGGTAAGTACCGGAATCGATCACGATCGCAGCCTAGGAATGGGCTCTAGCTCATCTCCATACAACCATCGGCGTACGGGGTGTACACCCCTCCTGAGCCCTTCGGCGCAAACCGTTGCGGCGCCCCGAATTCGTGGGCAACGATGAGCGCAGCAGCGGCCCGGAGAAACGATTCCGGAGACCGCGGCGGGGGTCCGAACGGCACCCGTACCGGATTTTCCGTATCCACGGTCTTCCGGAGTTCATACGACACGGCAGGGCCCCTCAGGAAAGGAAAGGACCCTCAGGTGGAAACGTCGCAGCAGACCACCAGGTTGATCTCCCAGGAACAGGTCCTCGAAGGTGGAGAGGAATGGCATCGGGACGCTTTCGAGGGGATCGCGGCACGCCTCGCCGGTCCGGACTTCCCGTGCGTATTCTCCCGCAACGCGTTCCGGAAACAGCTCGTGAAGCTCGTCTTCGTGGAGAACGAGGAGAGCGACGGCATCCGGCACCTGGCGGCGTCCCTCACCGAGTACGTCGAGCTGTCGAGGACCTGGGACGGCCGGCTGGACACCGCGTATCCGCTGGTCGTGGCGTTCTCGGCGGACGCCGTGACCGCGCGCACCGTGGCCGAGTACCACTCCTTCGGCTGGCGGGTGCTCCAAGCACTGCACCACGCCGACCCCGAGCCGTGGCCGGCGGACGTCGGACACGACCCGGATTCCGAAACCTGGTCCATGTGCTTCAACGGAATGCCGCTTTTCGTCAACATGAGCAGTCCCGCACACCGTAATCGCCGCAGCAGGAATCTCGGCGACCATTTCGTACTCGTCATCAATCCACGGGAACGCTTCGACGTGTTCGCCGGCGAGACGCCCAGCGGTCGGAAGGTCCGCGCCAACATCCGCGAGCGCATACACCGCTACGACGGAATACCGCACTCGCCGCAGCTGGGTTCCTACGGCGCCGGCGCACTCGAATGGTTCCAGTACGGGCTGATCGACGAGAACACCGAACGAACCGGTGTCTGCCCTTTCCGGCCCCGAACGGCCGTGGAAACGAACAGGAGTAATTGACCGTGATCGAGCTCATCGTGTCCCAGGGCCGGGTGGCCGACCGGGAGCCCCGCATGATCGAGGGCGCCGCCCGCATCGCACGTGCCCTGGAGGACCGCTACGGACTCACCGCCCGCTTCATCGGCGAGCCCGCCCCGCCCGCCGACGACGACTGGACCGTCAGCCTCCCGCAGGCCGGGGAGACGCTGAACGGCCTGCGGGAGGCCGTCACCGAGAGCATCGGCAACGGCAGCCGGACGGTCATGATCTCCAACACCTGCTCCGCGAGCCTCGCCACCCTGCCGGTCGTGGCCCGCGAGCACCCGGACGCCGTCGTCCTCTACATCGACGGGCACGGCGACTTCAACACCCCGGAGACGACCGGCACCGGCTACCTGGGCGGCATGGTCCTCGCCGGCGCGTGCGGACTCTGGGACAGCGGCCACGGCTCGGGCCTGCGCCCCGCGCAGGCGGTTCTGGTCGGGGCGCGCGACATCGACGAGGCCGAGGGCGAACTGATCGCGCGGCACGGCGTCCGCGTCATCCCCCCGGCGCAGACGACGGCCGAGAACATCCTGGCCGCCGTCGGCGACCGCCCGGTGTGGGTGCACATCGACTGGGACGTACTCGAACCGGGACACGTGCCGGCCGACTACACGGTCCCGGACGGCCTGCTCCCCACGCAGATCCGGGCCATCTTCGAGGCGATTCCGCCGGCGCAGCTGCGCGGCGTCGAACTGGCCGAGTTCAACGCGCCGTTGGACGACGAACTCAGCGAGCGGGCGGTCGAAACGATCCTCGGCATGGTCGCCCCGGCCTTCGAGAACGCCGTCGCCTTCGAGAACGTCCCGGCCGCCAAGGCCGGCTAGGCCGGCCAAACCCGCCCCAGCCCACACCCCGCCCCAGCCCAAAACCCGCCCCCACCCCGCCCACCCATTCCCAAGGAGTACCTTCCGATGCCCCTCCACGACAGCATCCTCGACACCATCGGTCGCACCCCGATCGTCAGGCTGCACCGTATGGCCCCCGCACACACCACGGTCTACGTGAAGGTGGAGTCGTTCAATCCCGGCGGCTCGGTGAAGGACCGCCTCGCGCTCTCCGTCATCCTCGACGCCGAGGCGAAGGGGCAGCTCAAGCCCGGTGACACCATCGTGGAGTGCACCTCCGGGAACGTCGGCATCGCCTTGGCGATGGTGGCCGCCGCCCGCGGCTACCGGTTCGTGGCGGTCATGGGCGACACGTACTCGGCGGAACGACGCAAGCTGATCCGGGCCTACGGCGGCAAGGTGCTCCTCTTCCCGGGCCACCTGGGCAGCAGCGGCGGCAACCGGATCGCGGACGAACTCGCCGAGAAGCACGGCTGGTTCCGGGCCAACCAGTTCGACAACCCTGCCAACCCCGCCTACCACCGCGAGACCACCGCCTCCGAGATCCTCGGCGACTTCGCGGGCAAGCGGCTCGACTACTTCGTCACCGGATTCGGCACCAGCGGCACCCTCACCGGCGTCGGCCAGATGCTCAAGGCCGCCCGCCCGCAGGTGCGCATCGTCGCCGCCGAGCCGGACAACGCCGCCGTCCTCGCCGGGCAGGAGTGGAACGTCCACCGGATCCAGGGCTGGGCCCCCAACTTCGTGCCCGGCGTGCTCGACCCGAGCGTCATCGACGAGCTGGTGACCGTGGACGAGGTGGCGGGACGCGACACCGCGCGCCGGCTCGCCGCCGAGGAAGGCATCTTCACCGGCATCTCGGCCGGCGCCACCCTGGCGACCGCGCTGCGCGTCGCCGAGACCGCGCCGCCCGGTTCCGTACTCCTCGCCATGCTGCCGGACACCGGCGAGCGCTATCTCTCCACGTTCCTCATGGAGGGAGTGGTCGAGGGCTCGGACGACGAGTGGCTGGCCTCCCTGGAAACCGGTGACGGCGGGGCCTGACGGACACATGAGGGAATTCATCCCCCCTGCAGCCCGTTTCGTCCCACTTCCCGCAGGATTCGCCATGCGACGGGGCGGAACGCTGACGGGCGCGCGCATCGCCTACGAGACCGTCGGACGCCTGACGCCCGAACGCGACAACGCCGTCCTCATCCTCACCGGCCTCTCGCCCGACGCCCACGCGGCCTCCCACCCGCAGGACACCGACCCCGGCTGGTGGGAGGCGATGGTGGGGCCCGGGAAGCCCATCGACACCGACCGCTGGTACGTCATCTGCCTGAACTCGCTCGGAAGCTGCAAGGGGTCGACCGGGCCCGCCTCCATCGATCCCGGCACGGGTCGCCCGTACGGTCCCGACTTCCCCGAGCTGTCGATGGAGGACATCGCCGACGCCGCGGCCCACACGGTACGCGCGCTGGGCGTCGAGCGGTTGGCGTGCCTGATCGGCACTTCCATGGGCGGCATGAGCGCGCTGTCGCTGCTCGCCCGCCACCCCGGTCTCGCCCGGGGCCACATCAACATCTGCGGGGCGGCGAGCGCGCTGCCGTTCTCGATAGCGATCCGCTCCCTGCAACGCGAGGCGATCCGGTGCGACCCGCACTGGAACGAAGGCCGCTACGACGACGCGAACTACCCGCGGCGCGGGATGTTCACCGCGCGCAAGCTCGGCATGATGACGTATCGCTCGGCGAAGGAATGGGACAGCCGATTCGGTCGCCGGCGCATCGCGCCGCAGGACCGCGCGGACGAAGACGACCCCTTCGGGCACGAATTCCAGGTGGAAGGCTATCTGGAATGCCACGCCCGGCGGTTCGCCCACCGTTTCGACCCCAACAGCTACCTCGGTCTCAGCCGCTGCATGGACCGATTCGACCTGGGCGAATCCTGTGGTGGCACCACTGATGAAGCCCTCTCCCGTATCCGGTTGGAGAAGGCACTCGTCATCGGGGTGGAGACCGACATCCTGTTCCCGCTGCGACAGCAACGACAGATCGCCGACGGCCTTTCCGCCGGCGGCGCGGACGTCGCGTTCCTGGGATTGGACTCACCGGAAGGGCATGACGCCTTCCTGGTCGACACCGCCCGTTTCGGCACACCCATCGCCAAGTTCCTGACCACGCTTTAGCAGCGTGCCTTTCCGTGTCTTGGAGAACCGTATGCCCATGCCCGATCATTCGCCCAGACTGGCCCTCGTCACCGGTGCCAACCGGGGCATCGGCTTGGAGACCGCGCGCCGGCTCGCCACCGCCGGCGTCCGGGTGCTGCTCGCCGGCCGCGACCGCGCGGCGGTCGCCTCAGCCGTGAAGCACCTGCGGGGCGAGGGGCTCGCCGTCGATCCGCTGGTGCTGGACATCACGGATCCGGAGAGCATCCGGGCCGCCGCCGCGGCGGTCGAGAGCGGCCACGGCCGGCTCGACATCCTGGTGAACAACGCCGGCATCCGCATCGAGGAGTACGGAAGGCAGCCGTCCGAGCAGCCGCTGCGACAGTGGCGCGAGACGTTCGAGACCAATCTGTTCGGCGTCGTCGAGGTGACCCGGGCCTTCCTCCCCCTGCTGCACCGGTCGCCGGCCGGCCGCGTCGTCAACGTGTCGAGCCTGCTCGGCTCGCTCACCACGCACAGTGATCCGCAGTCGTACGCGTACAGCCCCATGTTCAAATCGCTCCCGGCCTACAGCGCCTCCAAGAGCGCGCTCAATTCCTGGACCGTCCACCTGGCCTACGAATTGCGCGAGACGCCGATCAAGGTGAATGCGGTGCACCCGGGTTACACCCGGACCGGCATGAACGACGGCGCGGGCGACCTCGACGTCACGGACGGAGCGCGGACGAGCGTCGCGATGGCCCTGCTCGTGGACGACGGCCCGACCGGCACCTATACCCACGGGGGAGAAACCATCCCCTGGTAACCACCCGTACTTCCGCCGCACTTCCCCCGACATTCACCTCGCCCCTCGCCCCCTCACCCCCCGTATTGGAGTCGCCCGATGGGCAGCCATCTGGCTTTGGTCACCGACGAGACCAGCCTTGCCATTGACTTCGACATGCCGCTGCTGCTCGACGCCTGCCAGGCAGCCGGCATCCGTACAGAGATATGTTCCTGGCGAGATCCGGACATCGAATGGGACCGCTTCGACGCCGTCCTCCTGCGTTCTCCGTGGAGCTATGTCGAGCGCCTTTCGGAATTCATGGAATGGTGCGAGTACGTCACCGATGTGACGGTCCTGTTCAACCCGCTGCCGGTGGTGCGCTGGAACCTCGACAAGCGCTACCTGGAAGACCTGGCCGCCGCCGGCGTGCCGGTCGTGCCGAGCGGCTTCGTCGCTCCCGGCGCGGACCCCGAGGAGGCCCTGCGGGCCTTCCTCGCCGGGCACGAACAGGCCCGGGAGATCGTGGTGAAGCCGACCGTCGGCGCCTACTCACGCGACGTGCAGCGCTTCCCGCGGTCCGCCGAGACCGAGGCGGCCATCTACGTCGGCAAGCTGCTCGACCGGGGCAGCCACGTCATCCTCCAGCCCTACCTGGACTCGGTCGATCACGACGGCGAGACCAACCTCATACACTTCGACGGCGTCTACAGCCACGCCATCCGCAAGCGTGCGCTGCTCCTCCAGGACGGCACGGTCGACGAGCCGACGCAGGAGGCCCGTACCGCGCGCGAAGCCACCGAGGACGAGCGCGCGGCCGCCGCGGCCGCGCTGGACGCCGCGGCCGCACACCTGGAGCTGCGCGATCCGCTGCTCTACGGTCGCGTCGACCTCATCCGCGGTGCCGACGGAAAGCCGCTGGTCCTGGAACTGGAGCTCTGCGAACCCTCGTTGAGCATGCCGTTCTCGGAAGCCTCCGCCACGCGGTTCGCGCTGGCCGTCTCCGCACGGCTGGAAGAAATCTCCCGGAAGCAGAAGAACGGACAGTCATGACGGCACAACAGAGCTCCCTCGCCCCGGTCGCCACACCTGCCACACCCGCGACACCCGTGGCACCCGTGGCACCCGCCACACGGACCTTCTCCAGCGGCACCCTCTACGCCGCGCTCGGCGTGGTCAGCTTCTCCTTCAGCTTCCCCGGAACCATGTGGGCGCTCGACGGATTCGGGCCCTGGAGCGCCATCGGCGTACGCGGCGTCCTGGCCGCCGTCATCGCGTTCGCCGCGCTCCTCATCACCCGGGCCCCGCTGCCGGCGCGCTCGGACTGGCCCGCGCTGGTCATCGTCGCGGGCGGCTGCGCGATCGGGTTCCCGCTGCTCACCACGCTCGCGCTGCAGACCTCGTCCACCGCGAACTCCGCGGTCGTGATCGGCGTCCTGCCGATGGCCACGGCCGTGTTCTCCGCGATACTCACCCGGCGCAGCCCCTCGAAGGTCTTCTGGGCCGCGGCCGGTGTCGGCGCGGCGACCGTCGTCGTGTACACGCTGTCGCAGAACCACGGCGTGCCGACCGTCGCGGACCTCTACCTCTTCGGTGCCCTGCTGGTCTGCGCGGCCGGCTACGCCCAGGGCGGACGGCTGTCCGCGCGCATGCCGGGCTGGCGCGTGATCGCCTGGGGCGTGGTGCTCGCCGCCCCCGTCAACCTCGCGGTGGCGCTGTGGGCGGTGTCGAACGAGCCCGTGCACCTCACCGCGAAGGCCGTGATCGGCATGGCGTACATCGCCGGCATCTCGCAGTTCGGCGGATTCGTCGTCTGGTACAAGGGCATGGGCCTGATCGGTGTGGCGCGGGCGAGCCAGCTCCAGCTGGCTCAGCCGCTGCTCACCCTGGTCTGGGCGGTGCTCCTGCTCGGCGAGCAGTTCACCGCCGCCGTCCCGCTGACCGCCGCCATCGTGCTCGCCTGCATCGTGGTCACCCAGCGGGCCAGAACATCCTGAACCGGACGGCGCGGCGCGGTCACCACGGCGTCGGGCACCCGCCGCGCCCTCGGAGGCCCAGGGCACACGGTCATTGCGCGGCGCCGCCTCTGCGACGCCTTTGAGTGCCCCCGGCAGGACTCGAACCTGCGGCCAAGCGCTTAGAAGGCGCCTGCTCTATCCACTGAGCTACGGGGGCCGGAAGGTGACCGTGGTGGCCTGGAGCCCCTTGGTGGGGGTGGGACTGCGGTCCGTGCCGGGTCAAGGATAGGGCTCCGGTCACCTTGTCCCGGTTGCTTCACTCGCGTGCCACGATGTGGAGGTTCAGTGAAGCGGTCCCGATAATCGCAGGCAGGTGCGATTCTCGCATCGCTTTTACGCCGCGTGGCCGTGGGTGTTGTGCACTCGTTATGCCTGAGTCCCACTCGTCCGCCGTGTCCAGGATGTCCCACTGAAGTAGCGGTCGGCGCGCAGAGGGCGTATAAGCTTCAAAAATGGTCCCAAATTGGGCATTCTTCGCATGTGGTGACCTTGGATGTTCGGCCTCAGCTGCTCGATGCCCTGTCCGCCCTGCGCGACCGGGTCGCGTCCGTGCGTCTGCCGCTCCCCCTGCCCGGCGCCCCACGCGCCCGTCAGACCAGGGCCGAGCTGCTGGCGCAGCTCGACGACTACCTGGTCCCCCGGCTCAAGGCGCCCGAGGCGCCCATGCTCGCCGTCATCGGCGGGTCGACCGGAGCCGGCAAGTCCACCCTCGTGAACTCCCTGGTGGGACGTCAGGTCAGCGAAGCCGGGGTGCTGCGACCCACGACACGCACCCCCGTCCTCGTCTGCCATCCGGATGATCATCACTGGTTCGCCGGGATGCGCGTCCTGCCCGACCTCATGCGCGTATGGGCCCCGCAGAGCGACGACGAGCTGCTCCCCGCGCCCAAGAAGACCGGCCCGCGCGGAACCGAGCGCCACGCCGGCACCCGTGAACTGCGGATCGAGACCGTCTCCACCCTCCCGCGCGGATTGGCCATCCTCGACGCCCCCGACATCGACTCCCTCGTGGTCGAGAACCGGACACTCGCCGCCGAGCTGATCTGCGCCGCCGACGTCTGGGTCATGGTCACCACCGCCTCGCGCTACGCCGACGCCATCCCCTGGAACCTCCTGCGCACCGCGAAGCAGTTCCGCGCCACCCTGATCATCGTCCTCGACCGCGTCCCGCACCAGGTCCTCGCCGAGGTCTCGCGGCAGTACGGCGCCCTGCTCACCCGCGCCGGGCTCGGCGACGTGCCCCGCTTCACCGTGCCGGAGCTGCCCGAGTCGGCCGGCGGGGGCGGACTGCTGCCGGCCAGCGCCGTCGCGCCGCTCCTCGCCTGGCTCAGCCACCACGCCCAGGACCCGGCCGCCCGCCAGTACGCCGTCGGCCGCACCGCGCTCGGCGCGCTCGACTCGCTGCGCCGCCGGATGCCGGAGCTCGCCTCCGCCGTCGCCGCCCAGTACGCCGCCTCCGTACGGCTGACCTCGGCCGTCGAGGACGCGTACCGCACCGAGGGCAAGCGGGTCCGCAGCAGCCTCGACCGGGGCGCCGTCCTCGCCGGCGACGCCCTGACCCGGTGGCGCGGCTACCCCCTGGACACCACCGCCGACGAACTCCTCGACTCCCTCGCCGAATCCCTCGCCGCGCTGCTCCAGTGCGCCGTCGCCGCCGCCGACGAACGCATCGCGGCGGCCTGGCGCCGCGAGCCCGCCGCCGGAGCCGTACCCCTGCCCGCCCCCGACCGGGAGGCGGCGGAACGTATCGGCATGGCCGTACGGCGCTGGCGGCGGGTGCTGGAGGAACTCGCCGAGGAGGAGGTCGCCCGACTCGACCGGCAGCCCGCGCCCGACCCCGACGGGGTCGCCGCCCTGCTCGTCGCCGCCCTCCTCGGCGGCAAGCGGGCCCGCCCCGCCGGGGAGAAGCTCGCCGAACGGATCGGCGTACAGGCCGCCGTACGCCTGCGGGACCGGGGCGGAGAACTCGTCGGCGAACACCTCGACCAGGTACTGCGCGCCGAACGGGATCGCCGGCTCGCCCCGCTGGAGGCCCTCGAAGTGACACCGGAACCACAGGCCGAGCTGATCGCCGCGCTGTCCCTACTGCAGAAGGAGAGGTGACGCGGTGACCGCCCTGACCGACCGCGACCGCACCGACGACCGCTGGGACGACGGACTGATCGCACGTTCACGGCGTCGCGCCGGCCGCAAAGGACGCCGGCGGGGCTCCGCCGGCCGCACCGACGGCACGGGAACCGACGGCACCGGAATCGACGGCCTCGACGAGGCCGATCTCGACGGCGAGCGGGGCGACCGACCGGACGACGCCTACGAGGATGAACCCGACGGGGAACACGACTGCGGTGACGAAGCACTCGTACGGGCGGTTTCCGGCGCCGGAAGCGACGGCGGCAAGGTGAGCGCGCCCCCGCTCAGCCCCGAGGCGCGGGCCCTGCGGACCCGCCTCGACGCGCTGCGCCAACTCGTCGGACTGTCCCGGACCCGGCTCGACGGCAAAACCCTCGCCGAGGCCGGCCGGGTGCTGGACGAGGCCGCCGCGCGCCGGGGCCTGTCCCTCCAGCACACGGTCGTCGCCATCGCCGGAGCCACCGGAAGCGGCAAGTCCACGCTCTTCAATTCACTCGCCGGAGTGCAGATCTCCGAGACCGGGCTGCGCCGCCCCACCACCGCCGCGCCGATCGCGTGCAGCTGGTCCGACGGCGCCGCCGGACTGCTCGACCGGCTGGAGATCCCCGGCCGGCTGCGCCGCCGCCCCCGCGAGACCCCCGAGGCCGAGGCCCTGCGCGGCATGGTCCTCGTCGACCTGCCCGACCTCGACTCCGCGCTGGGCACCCACCGCGACCACGTGGACCGCGTCCTGGCCCTGGTCGACGCCGTGGTGTGGGTGGTCGACCCGGAGAAGTACGCGGACGCCGTCCTGCACGAGCGCTACCTGCGCCCTCTCGCCGGGCACGCCGAGGTGACCTTCGTCGTCCTCAACCAGATCGACCGGCTCCCCGGCGAAGCGGCCGACCTCGTCCTGGACGACCTGCGCCGCCTGCTCGACGACGACGGGATCGCGCTCGGCGAGCACGGCGAACCGGGCGCCACCGTCCTCGGCCTGTCCGCCCTCACGGGTGAAGGCGTCGGGGAACTTCGCGAACTGCTCGGACAGTTCACCCAGGAGAAGGGCGCCGCCACCCGGCGGATCTCCGCCGACCTCGACCGGGCCGCGCAGCGCCTGCGCCCGCTCTACGTCGCCGACGGACACGCGGGCCCCGAGATCGGCGAGGCCGCGCGCGCCGAGTTCGAGGACCGCCTCGCCGAGGCCGTCGGGGCGTACGCCGCCGGTCTCGCCGCCGAGCGGGCCTGGCGGCGCAACGCCGGCAAGGCCTGCGGCACGCCCTGGCTGCGGCTGTGGCGCTGGTACGAGAGCCGGCGCGCCCCGCGCACCCTGGCGGGCCTCGCCGCCCTCGCGGCGATCGGCCGCGCCCCGGTGGCCACCGAGGCGCCCGTCGAGGAGGAGGTGACGGCCCGACAGCGCGTCGAGCAGGCCGTACGACTCGTCGCGGACGAGGCGGCCGTCGGCCTGCCCGAACCCTGGGCGCAGGCCGTACGGGAGACCGCGGTGCGGGGCGCCGAGCGGCTCCCGGAGGCGCTGGACGACCTGGCCCTCACCCTCGGGCCGGCGGTCGCGGCGCCGACCGCCAAGCCGCCGAGGCCGACGTGGTGGCCGGCGGCGGTGCTGGCGCAGGCGGCCATGACCCTGGTGCAGATCTTCGGCGGGCTGTGGCTGGTCGGACAGATCGTCGGGGTCCTGGAGCCGAAGCTGCTGCCGCCCGTGCTGTTCATGGTGTCGGGGATCGTCGGCGGACCGCTCGTGGAGTGGGCGTGCTCGATCGCGGCCCGGGGCCCGGCGCGGCGCTACGGGCAGGACGCGGAGCGCCGGCTGCGGCAGGCGGCGGCGGGCTGCGGGCGGGCCCGGGTGCTGGAACCCGTCGCGGCGGAGCTGCTGCGCTACCGGGAGGTACGCGAACAGTACGCGGCGGTGTCCGCAGGGGGGACGAAGTTGTCCACAACCCGCCAGTAATCCACAGGCCCGAGCGGGGATCCGGGGCGCGGGCCAGCATGGTTCCACCGCATGCGGAAGGTCCGCGGCGGCAAGGGACATGAGGGGGGCGGCCGGGATGAACGACACCCTGGTGACGCTGGTGGG
The DNA here is from genome assembly GCF_023515955.1 of Streptomyces sp. RerS4. Classification (GTDB taxonomy): domain Bacteria; phylum Actinomycetota; class Actinomycetes; order Streptomycetales; family Streptomycetaceae; genus Streptomyces. The sequence goes on along the minus strand of NZ_CP097322.1, from coordinate 2,673,269 downwards.
GCACGTGGCGACGGCGATCGACTTCAAGGATTCATCGAGTGGCGGACCCTCGGCGCGATTCCGCTTCGCGGTCACGCCGAGGTACTTCGACCGGCGGACGGAGGTCTGGACGGACGCCCCCACGAGCTTCTACACCGTGTGGGCCCGCCGGACCCTCGCGCTGAACCTGACCGCCTCGGTGGCCGTGGGCGAACCGCTCGTGGTCCACGGCAGGTTGCGGGTCCGGGAGGCCCCACCCGACGGCGAGGGCGTGCGGTGGTTCTCGGCGGACATCGACGCGATCGCCATCGGACACGACCTGAACCGCGGAACCGCCGCGTTCCGGCGTGTCGTCAAGACGGATACACCGCTGATGAGCACTCAGAAGGCGGCGGTGGTCTGAGTGTTCGAGGAAGCTAGGATTCCCCGGTACTCACGGGCACCTGGGCCATCGGCCCGAAGGGGAAGACTGTGTCGATTGCTGTTCCCGCACCCTCCGCGTCCACCGCGTCCTGCGCCCCCACCGCCTCGGCGGGCGGATCGCCGGCCCCGCCCGTCACCGGGGCGGCCGCCCGCCCCGTGGTTCCGCTTCCCGCTCCGCTTCCTGTGGCGACTGCTGCCGTTGTGGCCGTCGGCGACGCGGGTGCGGGGGGCGTACGGGGCTCCGTACGGCGTCCACTGGCGGTGGCCCTGCTGGCCGCCGCGCTCGCCGCGGCCCCGGGCGCCCGAGCCTTCGCCGACTCCGATCCGACGGCCGGCCGCGCCGCCGAAGGCGCGAGCGCCGTGCTCGACGGGCTGAAGACCTACGGCCAGGCCGTTCTGCGGACCGGGGACGGTTCGGTCCGGCAGATCCCGGCCGGGCTGTACGAGATGCGGGTCGACGGCGGCGGCATGCTCCAGACGTACGGGGTCGGGGTGGCGGGGTACGCGCAGCCCCAGGCCCGGTACACGGAGAGCGGCTGGAGCGGCAGTCCCCTCGCCGGAAACGCCGAGGCCGGGCGCATCCGGTGGGTCCTGGAGCACTCCTACCCGCAGCTCAACGACCTGGCCGGGCTCGCGAAGGCGGCCGGCGCCGGCTCGCTCACGGCGGAGACCGCGGCCGCCGGCACCCAGGTCGCGATCTGGCGGCTGGCCGACGGGGCCCAGGTGGAGGCGACGGACCCGGCGGCGGAGCTGCTGGCCGACTACCTCCAGCGGACGGCGGGCCGACTGCCGGAGCCGCCGGCCTCGCTGGGGCTGGATCCGGGCCGGGTGTCGGGGCCGGTGTCGGGGCCGGTCGGCAGCCGGCTCGGGCCCGTCACCGTGCGGACGGGGGCGCAGAGCGTGAGCGTCACCCCGGACGCGGCGGCCGTGGCCATGGGCGTACGGGTGGTGGACGCCGAGGGGCGCCCGCTGGAGTCCGTCGGCAACGGCACCCGGCTGTACTTCGAGGTGCCCCCGGGCACCCCGGACGGCACGGCCTCGGTCACCGTGCAGGGCTCCACGAAGGTGCCGGTCGGGCGGGTCTTCACCAGCGGGATCCCGGCCGAGGCGCAGATCGTGGCCGGCTCCAGCGCGTCGGCGTCGACCGCCACCGCCACGGCGGTCTGGCCGCGGCCGCGCGGCCAGGCGTCCCCGTCGGGTGCGCCGGGGGCCATGGAGGCCCCGGCCGGGGCGGCGGAGACGGTGGTGGACGCCGCGTCGTCGTCCTCCCCGGAGGAGACGCCGGACGACGAACGGCTCGCCACCAGCGGCAGCTCGGCCGCCACTCCGGTGATCGCCGCGCTGGCGGTGGGACTGGTGGTGCTGGGCGGAATGGTGGTCCTGCTGCTGCGCAAGCGGCCGCTGGAGGGAGAGGACGGGGAAGACGCGTAGGGGAGGAGGCACAGGGGAGCAGGCACAGGGGGGAGGCACAGGGGGGGCCTGATTTCGGATCGGCGGCTCCGGGTAGGGGCAGGAAATGGCTGATCAGGAGTTGACCTGGCGGGGCGTGGTCGCGGGCTGGGACCGCAGACTGTTCGACGCGGTGGCGCGGCGGCACTGGCCGGGGGCCGACCGGGTGCTTCCGAGGCTCGGGCGCGCAGCCAACCACGGGGTGCTGTGGGGCGCGGTCGGGGCCGGGATCGCCGTGCTCGGCACGCCCCGCGCCCGCAAGGCGGCCCTGCGCGGGGCGGCCTCGCTGGCACTGGCCTCGGCGACGATCAACACCGTCGGCAAGTGGTCCGTCCGCCGGCCCCGGCCGTTGCTGGACGGAGTCCCCGTGGTGCGGCAGCCCGTCGTACCGCCCTGGACGACGTCCTTCCCGTCCGGGCACTCCGCCTCGGCCTTCGCCTTCGCCACGGGACTCGCGCTGGAGTCCCCGGGCTGGGGGCTCGCGGTGGCCCCCGTCGCCGTGTCGGTGGCGTTCTCCCGCGTGTACACGGGGGTGCACTACCCGGCCGACGTGGTCGCCGGCGCGGCGCTCGGGGTGGCGGCCGGGTTCGTCGTGCGCCGCCTCGCGCGCGACGCGCAGGAGGCGCGGGTCGCCCCGGGTGACGAACGCGAGGCCGTCGGAGCGCCTGCCCTGCCGGACGGCGCCGGGCTGACGCTGGTCGTCAACACCGGGTCGGGGACGGCCGCCGAGGCGGGGCTCGACCTCGTACGGGAGCGGCTGCCGAAGGCCGAGCTCGTCGAGTGCGGGGGCGAGGAACTGCCGGCCGTCCTGGCTTCGGCCGCAGCCCGCGCCACCGTGCTCGGGGTGTGCGGGGGTGACGGTACGGTCAACGCCGCCGCGACGGCCGCCCTGCGCGCCGGGGTGCCGCTGGCGGTGTTCCCCGGCGGCACCCTGAACCACTTCGCGCTGGACCTCGGCCTCGCCGGCCCGGAGGACACCTGCCGCGCCCTCGCCACCGGCCAAGCGGTCCGCATCTCGGTAGGCCGCTTCACCCCCACCCCGCCCCGCCCCCACACGTCCCCCACCCGTGCCGCCGGTCCCGGTTCCGTCGCCGCGGCCGGCGACGGGGGGTACTTCCTCAACAACTTCAGCATCGGGGCCTACCCGGAGATGCTGCGGCACCGGCTGCGGTGGACGCCGCGGATCGGGGCGGGGCCGGCGGCCGTGGTGGCGGCCTGGCGGGTGCTGCGCGCCGAGCGGCCCGTCCACCTCACCCTGGCCGGGCGCCCTCGCAGCGCGTGGCTGCTCTTCGTCGGCAACGGCACCTACCACGGCTCCGGCCCCGCCCCCCGGCGCCGCGACAGCCTCGGCGAGGGCCTGCTCGACCTGCGGCTCGTCCACGGCGGCGGCCGCCCCGGCCCGCGCCTGCTCGCCGCCGCCTTCACCGGCCCGCTCAGCCGGTCTCCCGTCCACGTGGCCACCCACCTGCGCAGCCTCCGCGTCACGGACATCCCGCCCGGCACCCCGCTCGCCTACGACGGCGAGTACGCCCACGCCCCCCAGGCCCTCGTCCTCGACTCCCTCCCGGACGCCCTGGTCGTCTACCGCCCCCGCTGAAGGGCGCCGTCGGCCCCGAGGTCGGCCCGCATCACGGCGCGCATGTCCTTCCACCGCTCCCCGAGCCCGAGGAGATGGGCCTTGAGCGTCTCGAAGCCGCCGTCCGGCAGCGGGTCGCCCTCCTCCAGCCGCAGGATCCGGTAGAAGGTCTGGGCGAGCACCTCCGTCGTGCCGTCCAGCTCGGCCACGACCGCCTCGGAGCCGACGAGCTGCGCCTCCGCGAACGCCAGGTGCATCGTCTGCCGGGCGTCCTCCAGGTCCGCCCGCCCCTGTGCCGTGACCTGCGCCTTGTGGACGAGCCACAGGAAGTTCATCAGCTCGATCCGGTAACGCCGGTACGCGGACATGGCGGCCACGTAGCAGGACCGCCGCACCTCCAGCTCCGCCGCCCGCCGCTCGCGCCGCCACTGGCTCTCGGCCATCAGCTCCTGGCGTTCGAACTGCTCGGACTGGACCCGGCCCACGAGCCGCTGCGTCAGCAGGGGCGCGAAGAGCGTGCCCGTCATGCCGATCAGTGCTATCGCCAGTGGTAGCGGCCAGCTGTTCACAAGGACTCCCCCCGGAGCGTCATACCTGTCGTACGGGGAGTCATCCTGCCCCGCCCGGCACGGCCCCCGCTGTCCAGGGGAGCGGAACGCGTTTCCCCCGGGGGATGGACGTACGGCAAGATGGGGTGTATCTGCCCACCCATTGATCTGCCGGACGGTTTCTCTTGGCTGAGTACATCTACACGATGCGCAAGACGCGCAAGGCTCACGGCGACAAGGTGATCCTCGACGACGTCTTCCTGAACTTCCTGCCGGGGGCGAAGATCGGCGTGGTCGGCCCGAACGGCGCCGGCAAGTCCACCGTCCTGAAGATCATGGCGGGCATCGAGCAGCCGTCCAACGGCGACGCCTTCCTTTCCCCCGGTTACTCCGTCGGCATCCTCATGCAGGAGCCCAAGCTCGACGAGTCCAAGACCGTCCTGGAGAACGTCGAGGACGGCGTCGGCCCGATCAAGCAGAAGCTCAACCGGTTCAACGCGATCGCCGAGGAAATGGCGACGAACTACACCGACGAGCTGATGGAGGAGATGGGCAAGCTCCAGGACGACCTGGACCACGCGAACGCGTGGGACCTCGACGCCCAGCTGGAGCAGGCCATGGACGCCCTGGGCTGCCCGCCCGGCGACTGGCCGGTCACCAACCTCTCCGGTGGCGAGAAGCGCCGCGTCGCGCTCTGCAAGCTGCTGCTTGAGGCCCCCGACCTGCTGCTCCTCGACGAGCCCACCAACCACCTCGACGCCGAGTCCGTGAACTGGCTGGAGCAGCACCTGGCCCAGTACAAGGGCGCCGTCGTGGCGGTCACCCACGACCGCTACTTCCTCGACAACGTCGCCGAGTGGATCCTCGAACTCGACCGCGGCCGCGCGCACCCCTACGAGGGCAACTACTCCACCTACCTGGAGAAGAAGGCCGAGCGCCTCAAGGTCGAGGGCAAGAAGGACGAGAAGCGCGCCAAGCGCCTCAAGGAAGAGCTGGAGTGGGTCCGCTCCAACGCCAAGGGCCGCCAGGCCAAGTCCAAGGCCCGTCTCGCTCGCTACGAGGAGATGGCGGCCGAGGCCGACAAGATGCGCAAGCTCGACTTCGAGGAGATCCAGATCCCGCCGGGCCCGCGTCTGGGCTCGATCGTGGTCGAGGTCAACAACCTCTCCAAGGCGTTCGGTGACAAGGTCCTCATCGACGACCTGTCCTTCACCCTGCCCCGCAACGGCATCGTCGGCATCATCGGCCCCAACGGCGCCGGCAAGACCACGCTGTTCAAGATGATCCAGGGCCTGGAGAAGCCGGACTCCGGCGAGATCAAGGTCGGCGAGACCGTCAAGATCTCCTACGTCGACCAGGGCCGCGCCAACATCGACCCCAAGAAGACCCTCTGGGCGGTCGTGTCGGACGAGCTGGACTACATCAACGTCGGCCAGGTCGAGATGCCGTCCCGCGCGTACGTCAGCGCGTTCGGCTTCAAGGGCCCGGACCAGCAGAAGCCGGCCGGCGTCCTCTCCGGCGGTGAGCGCAACCGCCTGAACCTCGCGCTCACCCTCAAGCAGGGCGGCAACCTGCTGCTCCTCGACGAGCCCACCAACGACCTCGACGTCGAGACCCTGGGCTCCCTGGAGAACGCGCTGCTGGAGTTCCCCGGCGCGGCCGTGGTCGTCTCCCACGACCGTTGGTTCCTGGACCGCGTGGCCACGCACATCCTGGCCTACGAGGGCGACTCGAAGTGGTTCTGGTTCGAGGGCAACTTCGAGTCCTACGAGAAGAACAAGATCGAGCGGCTCGGCCCGGACGCGACCCGTCCGCACCGCGCCACCTACAAGAAGCTCACCCGGGGCTAGGTCGAAGACCATGGCCAGACACCACTACCGGTGCCCCCTCCGCTGGGCGGACATGGATGCCTTCGGGCACGTCAACAACGTGGTCTTCCTCCGTTACCTGGAGGAGGCGCGCATCGACTTCATGTTCCGCCTGGCGCCGGGGGAGGGCAGCGAGTCCTTCACGGGCGGCTCCGTCGTCGCCCGCCACGAGATCGACTACAAGCTGCCCCTCGTGCACCGGCACGAGCCGGTGCTCATCGAGTCCTGGGTGACCCGCATAGGCGCCGCTTCCCTGACCATCCGCTACGAGGTCAAGGACGAGGCGACCGAGGACAGGCCCGAGACGGTCTACGTCCGGGCCGAGACCGTGGTCGTGCCCTACAACCTCGCCGAGGGGCGGCCCCGCCGCATCACGGCCGAGGAACGGCTCTTCCTGGAGGAGTACCTCGACGAGCCGAAGGAACGAGTCGCGGCCAAGCGTGCGGAAGGTCGCCTCGCGGCATGAACGAGCAGTTGCGGCTGGCCGACTCCGGGGAGGCGGCGGACCTCGCCGCCTTCCTGGGCCGGCTGGTCCACTACGACCGCGCCGCCGCCGTACGCCTCCAGGCGTCGGCCGGCGGCGGCGCGCTCGCCGTCTTCGGGCGGCCGCCGTCCTTCGACGTCCTGGCGATCCGTACGGCCCGCCTCGCCGAGCCGCTCGCGACGCCGCTGGACGTGACGGTGTCCGCCGGGGAACTGCTGGAGGCGATCGACGAGGACGCCGCCACCCTCCCGGTGCCCGCCGCCGTCACCGGCCCGCCCTGGGCCGGGGTGCTGCCCCCGCGCGGCGGCTGGCAGCCCGTGGCGGGTCTGCCGGCTCCCGAGGCGGTACGGGCGGCCGTGGCCGCCGCCGTCACCGAGTTCCGGGCCCGTGACGAGGCCCTGCCCCCGCAGCACCGCACCCGCTCCGAGCGGGACCGCATCGGCCGGGAGATCTGGTCGCGCACCCTGGGAGACACCGAACTGCCGCTGCGCGCCGTGCACGCCGCGCAGTCCCTCGGCTTCCTGCGCCCCGTACGCTCCCCCGTGCCCGCCGCGTCGAACGGCTCCGGCGGGGCCGCCGCCGAGGCCACCCCGGCCCCCGTCGCGCTCTTCGCCTCCGCCGGCTGGCTGCGCCTCAGCACCCCGTACGGGTCCGTCGCCACCCGGCGCCCCGGACGGACCGGCGGGCTCGGCGCCCTCCAGGTCCGGCCGGTCTGACGCCGCCGCCGCTCAGGCGGTGTTGATCATCGAGGCGGCCGCGTAGGTCAGGTACTTCCACAGCTGCGCCTCGTGCTCCGGCGCGAGGCCCAGCTCGTCCACCGCCACCCGCATGTGCCGCAGCCACGCGTCGTGCGCGGCCGCGTCCACCTGGAACGGCGCGTGCCGCATGCGCAGGCGCGGGTGCCCGCGGTGGTCGCTGTACGTCGTCGGGCCGCCCCAGTACTGCATCAGGAACAGCGCGAACCGCTCCTCGGCGGGCCCGAGGTCCCCTTCCGGGTACATCGGACGCAGCAGCGGGTCCTCCGCGACGCCCTGGTAGAAGCGGTGGACCAGACGGCGGAACGTCTCCTCGCCGCCCACCTGCTCGTAGAAGGTCATCTCCTGGACGGTGCTCTGCGGATCGTCATTCACCCGACCATCGTCTCAGACGCCCGGACGGAGGACCCCGGTCCTAGGACCGATCCCGCCCGGCTCCCGGACCGATCCCGCCCCCCGCGCGCGGTCGCACGCGCGGGCCGGGCGCAGGAAAGTGGAGACATGGGCACGGACGGCACCGGACGGGACCTGCGCGAGGCCGCGCACGCCGCCCAGGTACGGGAGCTGGTCGCCGCCGGGGTGCTGGCGGACCCGGCCTGGCGGGCGGCGTTCAGCGCCGTGCCCCGCCACCTGTTCGTGCCGTACTTCTGGACCGGCCGCGGCGCCGGCCACGAGCGGCTCTGGGGCGAGGATCCGGACCCGGAACAACGCGCCCGCTGGCTGCGCGGCGTGTACACGGACGCCCCGCTCGCCACCCGACTGCGCGACGGCGAGCTGGTCTCCTCCAGCAGCCAGCCCTCCCTGATGGCGAAGATGTTGGAGGCGCTGGAGGTACGCGACGGGGACGACGTGCTGGAGATCGGCACCGGGACCGGTTACAACGCGGCCCTGCTCTGCCACCGGCTCGGCGACGAGCACGTCACCACGGTCGACCTGGACGAGGAGATCACCGAGTCGGCGCGGGCCCATCTGGCACTCCTCGGCTACCGACCGACGGTCGTCACCGGCGACGGGGCGCGCGGCTGCCCCTCACGCGCGCCCTTCGACCGGATCCTGGTGACCTGCACCCTGCCGCTGATCCCGCCCGCCTGGCTCGCCCAGTGCCGGCCGGGCGCGCGGATCCTGGCCCCCCTGTCGACCGGCCTGATCGCCCTCACGGTCGAGGGCCCCGACTTCGCGGAGGGCCGGTTCCTCCACACGTCCGCCTACTTCGTCCCCCTGCGCGGGGCCACCGCCTCCCCGCACCCCGTCGGGACGACGGGGCCGCTGCACGGGGTCCCGTACGAGCTGGTGGAGAACGAGCGCTTCCAGTTCCTGCTGATCCTGACGGCGGGGGTACTGCACCCGCGCGAGGCGCTCGACCTGTGGCGGCGCGAAGGCCGGCCGGCGCGCGAACGCTTCGGCGTCACCGTCACGCCCGAGGGCCAATGGGCCTGGCTGGACGACCCCCAGGGGCCCTACGTGTGGTCCCTGGGGGAGGAAGAACCCTAGCCCCGCCGGATGGTGATCGTGGTCCAGGCGCCCACGTGGACGCGGTCGCCGTCGCCCAGCGGGACGGGCACGTACGGCTGGATCGGTTCCTCACCGCCGTTGATGGTGGTGCCGTTCGTGGAGTTCTGGTCGACCACGGCCCAGCTCTGGTCCGGCTGCTGGACGAGCACCGCGTGCTGGTGGGAGACGCCCGGGTCCTCCGGCGGCACCGACAGGTCGATGTCGGGGGACTCGCCGGTCGAGGCGCGGCGGCGGCCGATGGTGATCTGGCCGCCGGAGAGCGGAAGGTGCTGTTCGGGGGAGTACGCGGGCAGGTTGAGCCCGGCCGCCTCGGGGCCGCTGCGCCGCATCATCGCCGTGAAGTACGAGCGGTCGGGCCCGATCGTCGCCGACCAGCCCTGTGGCTGCCGGTACTCCGGCGGCGCCGGGGGCTGCTGCTGTACGGGCGCTGCGGGCTGTACGGGCGCTGTGAGCTGTGCGTGCGCCGCGGCCTGTACGTGCGGCTCGGGCGCGGGCGGCGGCAGCAGCCAGTCGTCCTCGCGCTCCAGCGACTCGGCGGGGCGGTTGACCCGCGACGGGCGGGAGCCCTGGTAGTCGAAGTGGTCCTGGGAGTACACGGGCTGAGGCGGGGCGGGCGGGGCCGGCGGAGCGGGCGGGGCCGGCGGGGCGGGCGGGGCCGGGGGCGGCACGGCGGTGCCCGCACCCGTCACCGGCGTGGCCGCGCGGGTCAGGAAGTTGTACCGGCACTCCTCGCAGAACGGCGCCATGGCCTCGCGCGGGGTCCGGCACTGCGGGCACAGCTCCGCCTGGGCGGTCGGCTCTCCGGCGGTGGGAGGGTAGCCGTAGCCGTAGGAGGGCGCCGCGGGGGCGCCCGTCGGGGCAGCCATGCGGTGACCGCAGACCTCGCACCAGTCGTCGGAGGCGGACTGGTGCCCGTTCGGGCAGGTCGGCATCGCGGCGCTTCCCCCTTCTCCCTGCGTCATCGCGTCAGGTTCTGCTAGGTCTTCTTCACTCGGACGGTCTTCGTCGAACGCGTTTCAAGGGTCATCTCGTCGGCATCGGCGACCTTCGCTTTGAGCCGCACAGTACCCGCCACGGCGTCCACGACATCCACCACCTTCGCCAGAAGTCTGGCAGTGTCGGCGTTCCCCGAAACGCTCGCCAGCTGAACGGCACGCCCGAGTTTGGCCGTGGCGCCGTCGACATCGCCCATTTTGCGGGCTTCCAGGCCCTGCTGGATAGCCTGCGCGAGCTCCGCCTGTCCGGTGTAGTGCGCCACCTGCGGGTTGATGGCGGTCGAAGCGGCCGGATCGTTCGTCCACACCGCCCGGACGAGCCCCTGGGCGAGCGGGGTGCCCGCTTCGCCGGCCGGGCCGGGCAGCAGGAGCGAGGCACGGGCGGCCAACATCTCCTGGCCGACGGCGGCCCCCGGCACCCGGACGCACACGTGGTACTCGCGGGACTCGTCGCCCCACGATCCGGTCGGGTAGTCCCCGGCGCGCGGGCCCGCCTCGACGCGCCGGTCGGTCAGGTCGAGCATCGTGGGCGAGACCTGCTTGACGTACTGGATCTCCGCCCCGACGGGGGTCCACAGGCGCAGCGCCACGTCCGCGACCTCCTTGCCCATGACGTTCTCCATCATGCGCGTGAAGTCCTCGGCGAGGTGGGCGGGGTCGGCGACGATGTCGGCGGAGCCGAGCAGCGCGCTCGCGATCCCGGTGACCTCCTTCACCTCCCAGTCGGTGCCCACGCCTCGGGCGTCGCAGGTGAAGCGGCCCGCGCAGGCGTCGAGGGTGGCCCGCAGCACGGCCGGATCCTCGTGCTCGTTGCGGCCGTCGGTGAGCAGGATGCCGTGCCGGATGGCGGCGGGGGAGCGGCGCAGCAGACCGTCGGCGAGGCGGAGCCAGGTGCCGATGGCGGTGCCGCCGCCGGAGGACAGGCCGCGCAGGGCTTCCTTGGCCTGCGCGCGGGTGGCGGGGTCGGCGGTGGCGAGGCGGCCCTGGCCGGGGTAGACCTCCTTGGCCACGTGGGTGCCGGCGATCACCGCGAACGAGGTGCCGTCGCGCAGCGTGTCGATCGCGGCGGCCGTCGCCTCGCGGGCCCCGCGCATCTTGGCGGGCGGGTACTCCATCGAACCCGAACAGTCGACCATGATCACGACCGCCGCGTCCCGGCCGAGGACGCGGCCGGCGGTGGCACCGCCGGTGGAGGTGACCGTCACGATGGCGTGCACGTCCCGCCCGCCCTCGGGGAGGAACTCGTTCTGGTACACCTCCACGCTGAAACGCGGGGCGCTCGGCTTGGCGAAGTTCGCCACGGTGGGACTCCTCCTCGGGGCGACGGATGACGGACGGCGGGTGACGGGCGACATACGACGGGCGACATGCGACGGGCGGCGGCCCTGCGGTGGTCAGACCTCCGGGTGCGGTTCCGCTCCGGGTTCCGCTTCCGTCGCCGGACCGGATTCGGCCGGCGCGCCGAACGGCACGATGGCCACGGTGATGTTGTCGTGGCCGCCGCCGTCGAGGGCGTGCCCCACCAGCACCTGCGCGCTGTGCAGCGGCCGCTCGGCGGCGTCGGGGGGCAGGATCCGCGCCAACTCCCGCGCGGACTCGGCATAGTTCCACAGGCCGTCGGTGCAGACGACGACGACCCCGGGGTGGTCGGGGCGGAAGCTGGCGGTGTGCGGTTCGAGGTCGTACGCGTCCGCGCCGAGCCAGCCGGTGATGGCGTGGGCGCGCGCGTCGGCGTAGGCCTCGGCCTCGCCCATCAGCCCCGCCGCGACCATCTGGGCGGCCCAGGAGTCGTCCTCGGTGAGCCGGCGGGGGAGGGCGGCGCGGTCGTCGGGCACCCAGTAGGCGCGGCTGTCGCCGACCCAGCCGATGGTCAGCAGCCCGCCGCCGACGACCGCTCCGACGAGGGTGCAGGCGGGGGCGTTCTGGGCGCCGGGGCTCGGCGGGGCGAGGGCGCTGACGGCGGCGCCGGCGGCGAGGATCGCCTCGTGCATGGCCTCCTGGGCGTGGGCGCCCCGGGGCAGGGCCTCCAACAGGGCCTCGTTGGCGGCGCCGGCGGCGGCGGCCGAGGCCTCGTCGGGGCGGCTCGCGGAGGAGACGCCGTCGCAGACGATCGCCACGGTGGCGGCCGAGCCGTCGGGCAGGGCGGTGGCGGAGACGGCGAAGGAGTCCTCGTTGCGGTGGTGGCGCAGGCCCCGGTCGCTGACGGCGGCGACGCTGCCGAGCTCCTCCTCCAGGTGGTCGCGTTCGCGGGGCTGGGCGTGGCCGCAGTGCTCGCAGTAGCCGTCGGGGTCCACATGTCCGGAGCGGCAGGCGACGCAGGTCCGGCCACCGTCCGCCCGGGGCGCGGCGGCCGGCTGCGCGGGCTCCTGCGGGCCGCCGCCGTACGGGGTCCCGTGGTCGTCGGGCTCCCGGGGGAAGCCCTCGGGGTTGCCCTCGGGCGGCACGCCGCCGCCCGGCAGGTCGTAGCGGGCGGCGGCGTGACCGTACGGGCCTTCGTGCCCGGCCGGGGTCGCGGCGCCCTCGGCGGAGTCCACCCACCCGGGCGCGGGCACCCCGCCGGGATCGGCTCCGCCGGCGCGGCGGGGTCGGGTTCCGCGTACCGGCCCGCGACCGACGGCGGGGCCGGCGGGGCCACGGGGGGAGCCACCGGGGGCGCCGGGAGCGGAGGCGGCGGTGGCGGCGTCGCCGGGCGGGCCGCCGACGGGTCCTGCGAGGACGGGTCCTCCGAGGACGGGGACGGATACGGGGAGGAGAGGGCGTACCCGCACACCCCGCAGAAACGGTCACCCTCCTCCAGGGGCTCCGCGCAGCTGGGGCAGCCCGACAGCCGATGCATCGACATCACTCACACCCACGTCCGGGGACGGAAACGGTTTGCCCGCTCCACCAGTTCGATCCTCTCCTCGCCCCGCTGTGCCAGCCGGGCGAGGACGCGGTAGGAGCGCTCCAGGCCGAAGCGCAGCCCACGCTCGTCCAGTTGACTGCCGAGCAGCGAGGTCCGGCCGGGGTCGGCACCCCGGCTACCCGACAGTACCCAGTCCAGGGCCGAGCCCAGAACCTCCGTCGCCAGCCGCTCCTGGCGTTCCGGATCCAGGCCGAACCGCCGCAGTGCCTCCACCTGGTCGGACGCCGCCGCCAGATCGGGCAGCAGCGCCTCCTGCGGGGACCGGTCGCGCAGGCGTGCCCGTACGGCCGCCACCCGTGCGGCGGTGTAGTGGATCGAGGACTCCGGTACGGACTCCAGCGTCCGCACCGCGCCCTCGCGGTCGCCCGAGGCGAGCTGGACCCGGGCCAGCCCGAAGGCGGCGCTCACGAAGTTCGGGTCGGTGATCCACACCAGGCGGTAGTACTCGGCGGCGTTGTCCAACTGGCCCAGGACCTCGGCGCACAGCCCGAGCGCCAGCTTGGGCGCGGGCTCGCCGGGGAAGGCGTCGTAGATCGCGTCGAAGGACAGCGCCGCCGTCTCGTCGTCCCCGCCGGCCAGGGCGGCGATGCCGCGCGCCCACACCACGCGCCAGTCGTCCGGGTAGCGGGACTCCAGTTCGGTGAGCGCCGCGCCGGCGACGGCCGGTTCGCCGAGCTCCAGCCGGGCGCGCAGCTCGCGCAGCCGCAGCTCGGCGGAGTCCGCCGGGGCGGTGCCGAGCGCGCCGATCAGGTCGGCGGGCGCGGAGGCGAGGAGCCCGGCCAGGAAACCGGCGTTGGGGTCGGTCGCGTCCACGAGCGGTACGGGCAGCGCCAGCGCGGTGTCCCGCGCGTCGAGCCCGGCCAGACCCGCAGCCGGAGCCGGCGCGGGACCGGCCCCGGCCACGAGGGCGGCGACAGGGGTCTGACCTGCGCGGCGGGCGCCGCCGGGCTGCCCGGCCGGGGCGCCGGGACCGCTGCTCCGGCCTGGTGCGTGGCGGTGCTGCCGAGCGAGGGAACCCCGCCGGCGGCCGACCCGCCCACCCAGGGCCCGCTGCCGTGCCCGGCCGTCAACCCGGCCGCACCGGCGACTCCGGTCCCACCGGCCACTCCGATCCCACCGGCCGCACCAGCCGCTGCGGTCCCACCGGCCCCGTACGCCTCCGGCGCCACCGCCGTACCGAGCCCCGGCGTCGCCTCGGACCCCCTCCGCCGCCTCCGGAGCCGCCCCGTCAGGCCCGTCCGCTCCGAAGCGGGTCGGGCCCCGAGGAGGGACACCTCCGCCCCGGGCGCGTCCGCGTACAGCCGGGTGTCCGGAACGCGCAGTTCCGGCCCGAACAGCGTCGACAGCTGCGGCCTGGGCTTGCCCGTCTGGAGCGCGACGACCTCCCGCAGCACGCCCGTGAGCTGGTCGGCCATCTCCTGCGCCGACGCGAACCGCCGACCCGGATCCGGGTCGGTGGCCCGTACGAGCAGCCGGTAGAAGGACTCGTACCGCTGGAAGACCTCGATGTGCTCCGGATCCGGCAGGGAGTCCACGAACACGTTCGTGTAGCCCTGGAAGTCGAAGGTCAGCACCGCGAGGGTGCGGGCCACCGTGTACAGGTCGGAGGCCACCGACGGACCGGCCTCCGCGACCTCGGGGGCCTGATAGCCCACCGTGCCGTATATGGCCGACTCCTCGTCGTCCATCCGCCGGACCGCGCCCATGTCGATCAGCTTCAGCTGGTCCTGCTGCTGGATCGCGTTGTCGACCTTGAAGTCGCAGTACAGGAGGTTGCGGCTGTGCAGGTGTCCGAGGGCCTCCAGGGCCTCGATCCCGTACGCGCAGGCCTGCTCCACGGGCAGCGGATCGCGCCGCCCGTCGGGCCGGCGCCGCTCGTTCGCGATCTCCTTCAGGGACTTGCCGCCGACGTACTCCATGACGATGTAGCCGTCGAGCGAGCCCGTCCGCTGGTCCAGGTGCTCCACGAAGTTGTAGATCCGCACGATGTTGGAGTGCTCGATCTCCGCGAGGAAGCGCCGCTCGGAGATCGCCGCCTCCATCGCGTCCTGGTCCCCGGTGTCGAGGAGGCCCTTGAGCACCACCCACCGGTCCGCGACCGCCCGGTCCACCGCCAGGTACACCCAGCCCAGGCCGCCGTGCGCGAGGCAGCCCGACACCTCGTACTGGCCGCGCACCACGTCACCGGCGCGCAGCTTCGGCACGAAGGAGTACGGGTGCCCGCACTTGGTGCAGAACCCCTCCGTCCGGCCGGGCCGGTCCCCGCGCGCGCGGCCCACCGGGGACCCGCACTCCGAGCGCGAGCAGAACCGCTTGCGCTCCGGGACCTCCGGGTTCTCCAGCACCGCCGCCGAAGGATCCGGACGCGGCACCTCCGGGACGCTGACCAGCCCGGCGCCCAGCCGGCTGCGCCCCGAGGCACCGGCCGCCGAGCCCGAACTGCGCACCGACACCGAACGGCTGGACGCGCTGCCCGGCAGCGCACGCGACAGCCGCCCCGACACCGAACGGCGGGAGGACGAGGAGCGCGACGAGCGCGAGGAACGGGCCGAGGCCGAGGACCGGCCGGAGCCCCCCGAGCCGGCCGAGCCCCGGGAGTCCCCGTGTCGGGCGGCGCTCGTCATCCCCGTCGGCGGGGACACCAGCTCCTCGGCGCCGGCCGCGACCGCGCCGATCGGGGCGAGCCCGCAGGTGTCGCAGTACACCTCCCCGCCGCCCATGTCCTCGTACGTCCCCGGGCAGCCGGGGCGCAGGCACGGCGTTCCTATCAGGCTCATGCGTGCTCCCCTCCCGGCCCGTCGGGCCTCTGGTGTGCTGAATCCGACCGCGTATCCGACTGCGCCGGGGCCAGGGCCTCGGCCGTCGCCCGCTGGTAGCGCAGCACCGCCTCCTCCGCGACCCGCAGATCACAGGGCGCGCTCCACAGCATCCGCCGGGCCGCGTCGTAGCGCTCGATCAGCAGCGGATCCTCCGCCAGACCCAGCCGGGCCACCTTCGCCCGGTACGCGTCCAGCCGGCCGCGCAGCTCCGCCCGGACCGCGAGCGGCGCCGTCACCGCGGTCAACGAGGCGCGGGCCCGCTCCAGTTCCTCCGCGGCCCGGTCCTCCAACGCGTCCAGCAGCGGCGAGAGCCGGTGCCACTGCGAGCGCCGCCGGTACTCGGCCGCCGCCGCGAGCTGTTCCTGGAGCGCCGTCGGCGGACCGCTGACCGCCGGGACCTCGGAGGCCGCGATCTTCGCGAGGACCTCGACGCGCGCCGTGCGCGCCTCCGCCAGGGTCCGATCGGCCCGCGAGAGCACGTCGCGCAGGGCGATCAGCCGCTGCTCGGCGTCCTGCCGTACGGTCAGGACCGCCTCGACCTCGCGGCGTACGTCCTCCAGCGCGCGGGCCGCCCGGTCATAGCGCTCGGTGTCGGGCCGGCCGCCCCCCGGGGCGGAACTGCCCGCCGGGGAGACCCAGAAGGCCAACGGGTCGGCGATGACCTCCTCCCGCAGCTGCGCCAACTCGGCGGTGATCGCCTCCAGGTCGTCCCCCGACGGGTGCTCGCCCGGCCGTACCCCCACCGAGTGCGCCAACGAGCGCGTCCGGTGAAGTTCGGCGGCGAGCAGGTCGATCCGCGCGGGCAGCGCCGACCAGACGGCGTCGGCGGCGACCACCACGTCCAGGGAGGCCGCGTACAGCTCGTTCATCCGGGCCACCAGCTCGGCCAGGGAGAACCGCTCCGTCAGCGCGGCGCCCTCCACCCCGGCGCCGGCGATCACCACGCCGGGTCCGCGTAGCCGCTCGGTCAGCTCGGACAGGTCCTTGACGCCGGGCCAGCGGCTGCGCTCTCGGATCTCGCGGGCGGCCGCGAGCGCCCCGCTGTAGGCGTCGAAGTACGTCCACAGCCGGGTGATCGCCGCGTCGGTCGCGGCCCACCGCTCCTTGGTGAAGCCGCTCAACGCGGCCCCCTCCAACAGCCGGCGTCCGGCGTGGTCCTGGAGGGCGAGCAGGGAGGTCTCGACGGCCTCGTGCTCGGCGGCGAGGCGTGCGAGGGCGCGGTCGACGTCGTCGCGGTCCATCAGGGCCGATCCCGTCACCGGACGATTCACGTGGGGCTCCGCATCCGTCACCGGCCTCAGCCGTCCCGGTACTTGGGCGCGGGCGGCTTGGCGCCCTGGGGCAGGACGTTCGCGAAGTGGTCCCGGTAGGCCTTCTCCCACGGGCCGTTCTCACCGCCCGCGCGGTAGTTCTCCAGCACCTTGTTCACCCGGCGCACCAGGTCGGTGGCGTCCTTGTTCATGGCCACTCCGTAGAACTCGCGGGTGAACGGCGCCCCGACCAGCTTCAGCGACGGGTCCTGCGCCGCCTGGCCGGCGGCGAGGGCGTTGTCCGTGATGATGCCGTCCACCTGTCCGAGCTGGAGCCGCACCAGACAGTCCAACTGGTTCGGGACGGAGACGGGCACGGCGCCGTACGAACGGTTCTTCAGGGCCGCCTCCGCCGTGGAACCGGCGGCCGTGCAGACGCGGCGGCCGTTGAGCGAGGCGTCGTACCCGGTGATCGTCGAGCCGGAGGGCGCGAGCACCTGCTGTCCGGCCTCGAAGTAGGCGGTGGAGAAGGCGACGTCCTCCAGCCGCTTGCAGTTGATCGTCATCGTCCGGACGACGATGTCGACGCGGCCCTCCTGGAGCGCGGGGATCCGCTGGTTGGTGGGGATGGCGCGGTAGATCACCTTGTCCTCGCTGCCGAGGATGTCCTTGGCGATGGCCTTGACCAGGTCGATGTCGAAGCCGGCGAGGGAGCCGTCCGCCTTGCGGTAGCCCCACTTGAAGCTGTTCTGGTCGACGCCCGCGACGAGCTTGCCGGCGGCGCGGATGCGCTGGATGGCCGGCCCGTCCAGGTCGGAGGGGCGCAGGCTCGCCTCCGGATTCGGGCAGGTGTCGGCCGGGGCGGCGGGGGCCGCCGCCATCGACGCGGGCTCGCGGACCACGTCCGGTCGACCCGGCCCCGGGGAGGACCGGGTCAGCGGCACCAGTACGGCGGCGGCCGTCATCGCGCAGGCGGCGGCCATCGCGCTCACCCCGCCCCAGCCGCGCAACCGACCGCCGTGGCGGCGTACGCGACCTGCGGAACGGCGTACGCGACCTCCGGAAGCCACGGGATCCGCCGCTCCCTCGCCCTGCTCCGCCCGTGCCCGTCCTATCCGCATCGACCTCACCTGTACTCCGAAAGCCTGCGGCCGATGCCGAGGAGGGCCGCCACCGCGCCGAGGACCGCCAGCGCCGCCGAGCCGATGAACAGTCCGCCCATCGCGCCCCGACCGCCCCGGGCGGCCTCGGTGAACTCCCGCTGCTCATGGGCGACGGCCCGCTCCAGGGAGGCGTCCACCCGGTCGAAGGAGGCCCCGCTGCTGTTCTTGTCCCCGATGACCTGGGGCAGCGCCTCCTCGTACCCGCCCTTCATGTCCGCCTCCCGGGCGGCGGCGTGCCGTTGCTTCCACTGGGCCACGCCTTCCACGGCCTCCTTCACGGGCTCCCGGCCGCGGGTGTCGTCGGCCAGCCGCAGGGCCAGCGCCAGACCGTCGTCGAGCTGCCGCATGTTCTTGCCGTAGTCCACGTCGTACTTGTCCGACTTGTTGTCCTCGGCCAGTACGGCGCCCCGCGCGATCAGCGTCAGGTTCTCGTTGGCTCTGGCCTGGAGCGAGGCGATCCGGGCGTCGTTGAGCACCTTCAGCGACTCCTGTCCGTCCGAGCGGGCCTCGCCCAGCCCGGCCCGCGCGATCGACTGCCCCACCGTCAGCCACAGCAACACCACCACCGACGCGGCCGTCGCGACCAGCAGCCCGTGGTTGAACACGCGGTTCGTCCGCAGGTAGTTGCGGCGCTGGGCCCACACCAGGGCGCCGAGGGCGAGCACGCCGGCCGCCGTCGAGACCGCGGGCCAGGCCCGCGCCTCGTCGTAGTCCGTGTACAGTCGGCCGGTCTCCGCCTCGTACAGCCGCTGGGCGGCGGGCAACAGGACGGTGCTCATCTGCTCGTTGGCATAGCGCAGGTAGGCGCCGCCCAGCGGCAGGCCCTGCCGGTTGTTGGCGCGGGCCTGTTCGATGAGGCCGGTGTAGCGCGGCAGTTGCTCCCCGAGGAGGGCTATCTCCTTGCGGGACTCCCCGCCGGCCCCCGTGTTGGCCGCGGCGCTGACCAGCAGGCGCGAGGCGTTGGCGATGTCCTTCTCGTAGCGCATCCGGACATCGTGCGGCTCCTGGGCGCCGGCGAGGAACCCGCTGGAGGAGGCCGTGTCCGCGTCGGCCAGGGAACGGTAGATGCTCGCCGCGTCCGCGCTCAGCGGCTGGCTGCGGCCCACCACGTCGTCCGCCGCCGTGGTCCGGTCGGAGACCTCCCACACCGCCACCGCCCCGAACAGCAGGACCAGCGCGGCCAGTACGGCCCCGATGATCCGCAGCCGGCCCGGCTCGGTCGTCGCGGCGGCGCGCAACCGCTCCACGCCCTCCGCCCAGGCCGTACGGCGGCCGGGCGGCCCCGGCTCGGGCCCCGCGGGCAGCCCGCCCCGCGCCCCGGGGGAACCGCTCCCGGGCGCGGACGCGCGTGTCGTGATGGCCACCGTGACCTCCCCCTCGGTCCCTGCTGTTCCGGAGCAGTATGGCCGTAGTGGAGTCCGGCCACAGCACCCGGTGCCGGATCCCGGGTGATCCACCCCGAACCGTCACCCGGCGCCGCCCCCGTACCTCCCCCGAGACCGCCCCCGTCACCCCTTCATCGTCAATACGCGGGGCGCGGCCTCATGGTTCCTTTCCGGTCCGCAACCGGCCCCGGTTCACCCGAAATGGGCACGGAGTTTCGCCTCGGCCCCGGCGGCGGGCGGGCACCCGTCCAGCCCCAGGGCGTCCAACCCCGCCGCGTCGGACCGCAGGGCGTCCAACCCCAGCAGCCCCGCCCCCAGGACAGGCGGTGCGGTCACCACCGACACGCGGGCGCGCGGGGCCCGCAGGGCCAGCAGTTCCCCGATCCGGTCGTCGAGTTGCGGATGCCGGGCCGCGAGCACGCTCCCGCCCAGCAGGACCGGTACGTCCTCCTCCAGCAGCCCGAGCCGGCCCAGCGCCACCGATGCCATCGCCACCACCTCCTCGGCCTGCCGCTCCACGATCGCCGAGGCCACCGAGTCGCCCGCCGCCGCCACCGCGAACAGCACCGGCACCAACTCGTGGATCCGGCCCCGGGGGACCGGGCCCAGGTGCAGTGCCTCGATCAGCCGCGCCATCGAGGCCAGCCCGAAGTGGGCGGGCAGGGCCGCCGCCAGCTCGGTCGGCCCGCCCCGGCCGTCCTCGGCCCGCGCCGCCCACCACAGGGCCTCCTCCGCGAGGCCGCCCCCGCCGCCCCAGTCGCCGGAGATCACCCCGAGCGCGGGGAAGCGGGCGGTGCGCCCGTCGGGCAGCATGCCGACGCAGTTGATGCCCGCCCCGCACACGACCGCGACCCCGCGCGGCGGGCCGGGCTCGGTCAGACCGGCCCGCAGGATCGCGAAGGTGTCGTTGCGCACGTCGGTCGCCGTGCCCCAGCCGCGCGCGTCCAACGCCCGCGCGAGGCGGTGTTCCTCCACCGGCAGGTCGGCGTTGGCCAGACAGGCCGAGACCCGGGCCGCGTACGGAACCCCCGCCCCCGCACCCGAGCCCGCACCCGTCCCCGACCCGGCCGGCCACGCCGCCTCGACGGCCTGCGCCACGGCCTGCCCGAGCACGTCCACCGCCGCCTCGACGCCGACCCGGGTCGGCTGGAAGCCTCCCGAGCGGCCGGCGCCGAGGACGGTGCCGTCGTAGCCGATCAGGGCGACGTCCGTCTTGCTGTTGCCGGCGTCGACGGCCAGCACGGCCGCCTCCGCTACGCCCACGGCAGGTGCTCCTTGTTGTGCGCGAGCAGCCGGTCCGTCAGCCCGTCCGCCAGGTCGAACTGCCCCACCAGCGGGTGTGCGAGGAGCGCCCGGAAGACCCGCTCGCGGCCGCCGCGCAGGGCCGCGTCCAGCGCCAGGTCCTCGTACGCCGTGACGTGCGCCAGCAGCCCGGCGTACAACGGGTCCGGCCGGGGCGCGGCCAGGGGCACGGGCCCGGAGCCGTCGACGCGGGCCTGGACCTCGATCACCGCGTCGTCGGGCAGGAACGGCAGCGTCCCGTCGTTGCGGGTGTTGACCACCTGCACCGCCGGCTCGCCGCCGCCCAGCAGGGCCGCCGCGAGGTCCACGGCCGCCTCCGAGTAGAAGGCCCCGCCCCGCTTGGCCAGCAGCGCCGGCTTCTCGTCGAGCGTGGGATCCGCGTAGAGGGCGAGGAGTTCGCGTTCCATCGAGGCGACCTCGGCGGCCCGCGAGGGCTTCTCGCCGAGTTCGCGGACCACCTCGTCGTGGGCGTAGAAGTAGCGCAGGTAGTACGAGGGCACCACGCCGAGCCGGTCCAGGACGACGCGCGGCATCCGCAGGTCGTCGGCGATCGCCTCCGCGTGCTCCGCGAGCAGTCGGGGCAGTACGTCGGTCCCGTCGGGGCCGCCCAGGCGCACCCCGAATTCCCAGGTCAGGTGGTTGAGGCCGACGTGGTCGAGGTGGATCTCGGCCGGGGTCACCTCCAGCAGCGCCGCGAACCTTCGCTGCAAGCCGATGGCGACGTTGCACAGCCCGACCGCCTTGTGCCCGGCCTGGAGCAGGGCCCGCGTGACGATCCCGACGGGGTTGGTGAAGTCGATGATCCACGCGTCGGGGGCGGCCCGCCGGATCCGCTCGGCGATGTCCAGCACGACCGGGACCGTACGCAGCGCCTTCGCCAGGCCGCCCGCGCCGGTGGTCTCCTGGCCGACGCAACCGCACTCCAGCGGCCAGGTCTCGTCCTGGAGGCGGGCGGCCTGCCCGCCGACGCGCAGCTGGATCAACACGGCGTCGGCTCCGGCCACGCCGGCGTCGAGGTCGGCGGTGGTGGTGATCCGTCCGGGGTGGCCCTGGCGGGCGAAGATCCGCCGGGCGAGGCCACCGATCAGCTCCAGGCGTTCGGCGGCCGGGTCGATCAGGACCAGTTCGGAGATCGGCAGGGTGTCGCGCAGTCTCGCGAAGCCGTCGATCAGCTCGGGGGTGTAGGTGGAACCGCCGCCCACCACTGCGAGTTTCATCGGGGCCTAGCCTTTCACTCCGGTCAGGGTGACGCCTTCGACGAACGCCTTCTGGGCGAGGAAGAAGAGGACGATCACCGGGGCCATGACGAGCACGGTCGCCGCCATGGTGAGGTTCCAGTTGGTGTGGTGCGCGCCCTTGAAGGACTCCAGTCCGTAACTGAGCGTCCAGGCGGCCGGGTTGTCGGAGGCGTAGATCTGGGGGCCGAAGTAGTCGTTCCAGGCGGCGAAGAACTGGAACAGCGCGATGGCGGCGATCCCCGGCTTCGCCATCGGCAGGACCACCCTCAGCAGGGTGCGCACCTCGCCGCAGCCGTCGACGCGCGCGGCGTCGAGGTACTCCTCGGGGATGGTCAGCAGGAACTGGCGCAGCAGGAAGATGGAGAACGCGTCGCCGAAGGCCATAGGGATGATCAGCGGCCACAGCGTGCCGGACAGGTCCAGCTGCTTCGCCCAGAAGAGGTACATGGGGATGACCACCACCTGGGGCGGCAGCATCATCATGGAGATCACCAGCAGCAGCGACAGCCGCCGCCCGCGGAAGCGGAACCTGGCGAGGGCGTACGCGACGGGGACCGAGGAGAGCACGGTCAGTACCGTCCCGAGGCCCGCGTACAGCAGGGTGTTGCGCCACCAGGTGAGGAAGCCGGGGGTGTTCCACACCTTCGCGTAGTTGCCCCACTCCCAGGTGTCCGGGGTCAGATCGCGGGTCAGCGCCTGTTGGTCGCTCATCACGGACGTGAGGAAGAGGAACACGAAGGGCAGGACGAAGAACAGGGCGGCGGCGACCCCGAGGGAGTGCACGCCGATCCACTGGAGGACGGCCTTGTGCCGTACGACCCGCGGCTTGTGGACGACGACGGCCACCTCAGTCACCCGCTTCGATCAGTCCGCCGCGGCGGCGCATGAGCAGCGCGGTGACGGCCATGGAGAGGGCGAACAGCACCAGCGCGACGACGCAGGCGGCGCCGTAGTCGAAGCGCTGGAAGCCGGCGTTGTAGACGACCTGGGGCAGGGTCAGCGTCGACTTGTCCGGGTATCCGGGTTCGAACTGCCGGCCCGAGCCGCCGATGACGCCCGCCGACACCTTCCCCGCCACCAGCGGCTGCGTGTAGTACTGCATGACCTGGATGACCCCGGTGACCACCGCGAACAGGATGATCGGGGAGATGTTCGGCAGGGTGATGTGCCGGAACCGGCTCCAGGCCCCGGCCCCGTCCAGCTCGGCGGCCTCGTACTGCTCCTTGGGCACGTCGAGCAGGGCGGCCATGAAGATCACCATCAGATCGCCCACTCCCCACAGGGCGAGCACGGTGAGCGCGGGCTTGGACCAGTCGGCGTCCGTGAACCAGCCGGGCGTGGGCAGTCCGACCGCGTCCAGCAGGACGTTGACCGGGCCGGTGCCGGGGTTCAGGAGGAAGACGAAGGCCAGGGTCCCGGCCACGGGTGGGGCCAGGTAGGGCAGGGAGAACAGGGTCCGGTAGATCCCGGTCCCCGTCTTGATCTTCGTGATGAGCAGGCCGATGCCGAGGCCGAACACGACCCGGCAGCCGACCATCGCCACGACCAGCCACAGCGTGTTCCACAGGGCCGGCCAGAACAGCGGATAGTCCGTGAAGACGTACGTCCAGTTGCCCAGGCCGTTGAAGACGGGCGGGCGGAAGCCGTCGTACCGGGTGAAGGAGAAGTACACGGTCGACAGGAGCGGGTAGGCGAAGAAGAACGAGAACCCGATCAGCCAGGGCGACATGAAGGCCGCGGTCCGCAGCGCGGACCGCCGGCGCTTCGCCCTCAGGGGATGCGTGCCGGTCATCGGAGGTTACTTCGCCTTCGCGATGTCCGTGTCGATCTGCTGGTCGATCTTGGCGAGACCGGCCGGGATGTCGGCCACGTCGCCCTTCTCGACCGCGTACGCGAAGTCCTGGAAGGTCAGCTGGTAGGTGCCGCCGTCGGCCCGGGCGGGGGTGGTGGTCGACTTCGGGTGCCGGGCGATGTCGAGGAACGTCTTGAACTCCGGGCTCACCCGCAGGTTCGGGGACTCCAGGGCCGCCAACGTGGAGGGCACGTTGTGGATGGAGTTGGCGAACGCCACGACCGCCTCGGTGTCGGTGGTCATGTACTTGACCAGCTCCCAAGCCGCGTTCTGCTTCTTGCTCGCCGAGGCGATGCCCATGATCGTGCCCGACAGGTAGCCCTTGCCGTAGTCGGCGACCTGGTCGTCCGGCACCGGCAGCGGCGCGGTGCCGATCTCGAACGTGACCCCGGCTTCCTTGGCCATGTCGGTCCGCCACTCACCGTCGATCTGCATGGCGACCAGCCCCTTGTGGAAGGGGTGCTCGGCGCTCCACTCGTCGCCGAAGGTGCTGCGGAACCTCTCCAACTTCTCGTAGCCCCCGAGCTTGGCGACCAGGTCCTTCTGCGCCGTCAGCATGTTCGCGAAGGCCGGGTCCTTGGCCAGGTTGGCTTTGCCGTCGGCGGTGAAGTAGGTCGGGCCCCACTGCGCGACCAGGCGCATCGGGGTGGTCTCGTAGCCGTGGAAGGTCGGCATGATGCCCAGCTGGTCGTACGAGTCCCCGTTGGCCTTCGTCAACTTCTGCGCGACCTCGGTGAATTGGCTCCAGGTCTTGGGCGGTTCCGTGATGCCGGCGGCCTTGAAGGCGTCCTTGTTGTAGACGAGGCCGTACGCGTCGTTCAGCAGCGGCAGCGTGCACTGGTTGCCCTGGAACTGCGTGTACTCCATCAGCGTCTTGGGGAAGACCTTCGCCTTGTCGATCCCGGACTTCCGCAGGAAGGGGTTCAGGTCGGCGAAGGCGCCGGAGTTGCAGAACTTGCCCACGCTGTCGGTGGTGAACGAGGAGACCACGTCGGGGGCCTTGTCCCCGCCCGCCCGGAGCGCCTGGTTGATCTTGTCGTCGGTCATGTTGCCGGTGACCTTGACCTTGATGTTCGGGTGCGCCTTCTCGAACCGCGCGATGTTCTCCTCGATGGCCTTGGCCTCGCCGGGAGCGGACCAGCCGTGCCAGAAGCCGATGGTGACGTCGGCCTTCGGGTCGTCGGCCGCGGCGGTGCCGCTCTGGCCCGTACAGGCCGTGGCGAGGACGGATATCGCGGCCACGAGGCCGGCCGCGGTGGTCAGGCGTCCGGTTCTGGGCATGGCGGTGCTCGCTCTCTGCTGGAGGAACTTCCGGTGGGGGTGCCGATGCGTCGATGGGGCATGGTCGATGGGGCGTGGGGGTACGGACGGGGAAGGGCTCAGCGGGAGGTGTCGAAGACTTCCTCGCGGGCGGCGGCCAGGGCGCTTTCCAGAGCGCCCCGCAGCACGGGCCGTTCGCTCACCTCGCCGGCGACCAGCCGGGGCCGGGAAGGGGCCAGTTCGCCGAGTTCGGTCTCCAACAGGGCGCGCAGCGGCTCGCCGCCCGCGGTGATCGCGGCCCCGGACAGCACCACGATCTCCGGGTCGAGGACGGAGACCAGCGAGGCCAGACCGGTCGCGAGGAGGGTGGCGTAGGAGTGGAGGAAGCGCAGGTGCGCGCCCTCGGGTCGGTCGGCGGCCAGCCGCAGCAGGGCGACGCCCGCCGCCACCTCCGCTGCGGCGTATCCGGAGTCCTCGCCGGTGGCCGCCGGCGGGGGCTCGATGCCGAGTTCGGCGGCCAGTCGCGGCAGGACCTGTACGCCGGCCAGCTCCTGATAGCCGCCGGTGTTGGCCCGGGTGACCTCCCGCACCAGGGGGTGTCCCGGTACGGGCAGGAAGCCGACCTCGCCGGCGCCGCCGGTCCAGCCGCGGTGGAGGCGCCCGCCGAGCACCAGGGCGGCGCCGAGGCCCTCCTCGTTCCACAGCAGGACGAAGTCCTCGTGGCCCCGGGCCGCGCCGAGCCGCTGTTCGGCCACGGCCGCCAGGTTGACGTCGTTCTCGTACTCGACCGGCAGGGGCAGGGCGGCCGCCATTTCGTCGAGCAGGGTCGGCGAGTGCCAGCCGGGCAGGTGGCTGGCGTAGCGCAGCCGGCCGGTGCGGGGGTCGAAGGCGCCGGGGGTGGCGATGACCACCCGGTGCAGGTCGGCGCGGCCGAGGCCCGCGGCCTCCAGGGCCCCGTCGAGGGCTCCGGTGACCTGCGCGACGGCTTCGGCGCCCTCCGCGTAGGGGAGCTCGAAGCTGCCGACGATCGTCCCGGCCAGGTCGGCGACGGCCGCGAGGACCCGCTCGGGGGTGACGTCCAGGGCGCCGACGTGCGCGGCGCGGGCGTTGAGCGTGTACAACTGGGCGTTGGGGCCGGGGCGGCCCTCGTCGGTGCCGGTGGCCACGACGAGTCCGGCGGCCTCCAGTCGGGCCAGCAGCTGCGAGGCGGTCGGCTTGGACAGGCCGGTCAGGTGCCCGATCCGGGTCCGGGACAGCGGGCCGTGCGCGAGCAGCAGCTCCAGCGCGGCGCGGTCGTTCATGGCGCGCAGCAGGCTGGGCGTTCCGGGTGTTGCGGCGGGCATGGAGCGGTCTCTCTCTCGCCGGAAGAATTGTTAGGTAAGTTTCCTGTCGCGTTCCGAGGCCTGTCAATGGCGCTGCCCCGCCGGATGTGACCGACGGGGCAGCGCGATGGGGCAGGGTGACGGGCGCGACGTGAGGCCTACTTGGTGATCCGGGGCGGCTGCGGCGCCGGGATCGGGGCGGTGGCCAGGGACTGCGGCGAGGTCGGGTTGGCGAGCGCCGACGGCGGGGCCACGGCGGCCGCCGGGTCCGCGGGCTGCGCCTCGTCCTCCTCGTCGCCCGCCGGCAGTCCGCCGATGATCCGGATGCCCGCCGCGTCGAAGGCCTCCTTGATCCGCCAGCGCAGCTCGCGCTCCACGGCGAACTGCTGACCCGGCATGGTCTTGGCCGACACCTTCACGGTCATCGAGGCCAGCAGCACCTCGTCCAGACCCAGCACCTCCACCGGACCCCACAGGCGCTCGTCCCACGGGGACTCCTTCGCCAGCGTGTCGGCGACGCCCTGGACCACCTCGCGGATCCGCTTCAGGTTCTCCGTCGGCTTGACCTGCACGTCCACACCGGCGGTCGCCCAGCCCTGGCTGAGGTTGCCGATCCGCTTGATCTCGCCGTTGCGCACGTACCAGATCTCACCGTTGTCGCCGCGCAGCTTCGTCACGCGCAGACCGACCTCGATCACCTCGCCGGAGGCCACCCCCGCGTCGATCTTGTCGCCGACGCCGTACTGGTCCTCCATGATCATGAACACGCCGGAGAGGAAGTCCGTCACCAGGTTCCGGGCGCCGAAACCGATCGCCACACCGGCCACACCGGCACTCGCCAGCAGCGGCGCCAGGTCGATCTTCAGCGCCGCCAGCACCATCAGCGCGGCCGTGCCCAGGATCAGGAACGAGGCCACCGAACGCAGCACCGAGCCGATCGCCTCCGAACGCTGCCGGCGTCGCTCCGCGTTGACCAGCAGACCGCCCAGTGCCGTGCCCTCGACGGCCTCCGCGCCGGAGTTCATCCGGTTTATCAGCTTCGTCAGCGCCTTGCGGACCACCGAACGCAGCGCCGCCGCGATCACGATGATCAGCAGGATCCGCAGGCCGACGCTCAGCCAGGTGGCCCAGTTCTCCTCGATGAAGCTCGCGGCGTTCGTCACGCTCTCGGCGGCGTCGTCGGTGGTCGTCGCTGCCAAGGGGAGCAGAGTGGCGGGCGAGGGCACGGCGGGAACCTCCAGGCATAGCGGTCTGCCCGCCGGAAGGGATGCGCGGGCAGGCCAACCACACTAACGGGGCACGGACCCCGAGCTTGTCGCCGTGTTCGAGGGAGAGACGGGACTCACGCGGGGATGAGGGGGGTGTGGTTGAAAACACCCCGGACCCGTTACGGGCGAGTGGTGGCGTTTCGACCGACCGTAAGGGGAGACTGGAAGGCAGATCGTCCCGGCGCGAGCCACGCGCCGCCGGCGTACAAGGAGGCAGTCCGTGCCGCACGTCCTGGTCCTCAACGCGTCGTACGAGCCACTCGGCGTCGTACCGCTCCGCCGCGCGCTCGTCCTCGTCCTGGAGAACAAAGCGATCTCCCTGGAGGAATCCGGCGCCTTCCTGCACAGCGCGACCAGAGCCGTCCCCGCGCCCAGCGTGGTCCGGCTCAAGCGTTTCGTGCGGGTCCCCTACCGGGGGCCCGTTCCCCTCACCCGCCGCGCCCTCTTCGCCCGCGACGGGGGCCGCTGCATGTACTGCGGGGCCGTCGCCACCAGCGTCGACCACGTCATCCCGCGCAGTCGGGGCGGCCAGCACGTCTGGGACAACGTCGTCGCCGCGTGCCGCCGCTGCAACCACGTGAAGGCCGACCGGCACCTGCTGGAGCTGGGCTGGCGGCTGCGCCACCAGCCGGCCCCGCCGTCCGGCCTGGCGTGGCGGATCATCGGAACGGGTCACCGAGACCCCCGCTGGATGCCCTACCTCCAGCCGTACGGGGCCGACGACGCGCTGACGCGCATCGGGGCCGCCGCGTCGTAGCGGCCGGGCCGGACGAGGACCGGACGAACGGCCGGGAACAACAGAACGAGGACGGATCGAGGACCGACCCGAGGGGGGCGGCGCCGGGCGTACGCATGCTCCCGAGCCGCCGCCCCCGTCGCCGGGGGTGTGGGCGCGGTGGGGGGATCCGACCCGGAACCGTCAGGAATGCGGTGCCTCCGACTGGGTATGGCTGCGGTGTTCCCCGGCGGTGTTGCATGGGCGGGTCCGGTCTTCGCGCACGAAGGAGTGCTCCCATGAATGCCCGTACCGCCGCCTCTTCCGCCCGCACCCTCGAACCCCCCGTCCCCGCCACCCGTGCCCACGCCCCGCTCGCGCACCTGCCCGCCCAGTCCGGGCCGGCGGAGGGGCCCCTCACCAGTGAGCCCCCGCTGCCCGGCTCCGCGTACGCGCCGCTGACCAGCGAACCCCCGCTCGCGGACGAGGCCCCGCTGACCAGCGAGCCCACCCTCCCCGCCGCAGCCGCCGCGGGCTTCTAGACAGGGACCCCCGATGGACCACCTCGCCCGGCTCGCGGCCCACCACGGCGTCGCCACCAGCTACCGGCCCGCCGAGGAGGTCACCATCCGGGTGCCCGACGCCACCGTCCGGACGGTCCTCGCCCTGCTCGGGGTCCCCGTCGACACCGACGCGGAGGTCAGGGCGTCGGCCGACGCCGCCGAGCGGGAGCGGGCCGCGCGGCCGTTGCCGCCGACGGTGGTGCGGTGGCGCGGGGAGGACACCCCGGCGGCGGTGACCGCGCTGCCGCCCGGGACCCGGCTGCGGGTGGCCCTGGAGGGGGGCGGGGAGGTGGCATGGGGCCCCGAACTGCCGCTCGGGGTGCACCGCCTGACCGCCGAGACCCCCGACGGGCGCACCGCCGGGGCCACCCTGATCGTGGCCCCGGAGCGGGCCCCGGCCGCGCCGCCGCGGGCCCACGGGCTGCTCGTCCAGCTGTACTCGCTGCTCTCGGAGCGCTCCTGGGGCATGGGGGACCTCGGCGACCTGGCGGAGCTGGCCCGCTGGGCGGCCCGTACCCACGGCGCCGACTTCGTCCAGGTCAACCCGCTGCACGCCGCCGTCCCCGGCACTCCGACCGACCCCTCCCCCTACCGGCCGGCCTCGCGCCGCTTCCCGGACCCGGTGCACCTGCGGATCGAGGACGTCCCCGAGTACGCCGACTGCCCCGACCGCGAAGCCCTCGCCGAACTGGCCGAACGGGGCGCCGGGCTGCGCCGCGAGGTGCTGGAGAAGGGCGCCCTCATCGACCGGGACGCGGTGTGGGAGCTCAAGCGGGCCGCCCTGGAACTGTTGTACGCCGTCCCGCGTTCACCCGTCAGGGAGGCCGCCTGGCGGGAGTTCCGCGCCGCGCAGGGCGAGCCGCTGGAGCGGCATGCCGCGTGGTGCGCGACCGCCGCCGGGGAGGACCCGGTGCGGCGGGCCGAGTTCCACGCGTGGCTGGTGTGGCTGACGGACACCCAGCTGACGTCCGCCCAGCGGGCCGCGCGCGAGGCCGGGATGAGCGTCGGCATCGTGCACGACCTGGCCGTCGGCGTGCACCCCGAGGGCTCGGACGCCCGTACGGGCTTCCACGCCCGGCACGTCGACGTCGGCGCCCCGCCGGACGCCTTCAACGCCCGCGGCCAGGACTGGGGACTGCCGCCCTGGCGGCCCGACGCCCTGGAGCGGGCGGCGTACGCCCCCTTCCGGGAACTGCTGCGCGGGGTGTTCCGGTACGCGGGGGCGTTGCGCATCGACCACGTCATGGGCCTGTTCCGGCTCTGGTGGATCCCGGAGGGGACCCCGCCCGCGCAGGGCACGTACGTCTCCTACGACGGCGAGGCGATGCTGGCCGTCCTCGTCCTGGAGGCCCACCGGGCCGGGGCCGTGGTCGTGGGCGAGGACCTGGGGACGGTCGAGCCGCAGGTGCGCCGGGCGCTGGCCAGGCGCGGGATCCTCGGCACGTCCGTCCTGTGGTTCGAGCGGGACTGGGCGGGCGACGGAGAACCGCTCGCGCCCGCCGACTGGCGGCGCGACTGTCTGGCCACGGTCACCACCCACGACCTGCCGCCCACCGCCGCGAAGCTGGCCGGGGCCCACGTCGAACTGCGCGACCGGCTCGGGCTGCTGACCCGCCCCCTGGACGCGGAGCGGGCCGAGGACGCGGCCGACACGGCGGGCTGGCTGACCCGGCTGGACGGGCTCGGGCTGGAGACCAAGACCGAGGAGGCCGCCGTACGAGCCCTGTACGCCTTCCTGCTGCGCACGCCCGCCCGGTTGGTCGGCGTATGGCTGCCGGACGCGGTGGGGGACCGGCGGCCGCAGAACCTGCCGGGCACCTGGGACCAGTACCCCAACTGGCGGCTGCCGCTCGCCGACGCGGCGGGCCGGCCCCTGACGCTGGAGGCGCTGACCGCCTCGCCCCGGGCGAACGCCCTGTTGAGCGCGGTGCGGGAGGGTGCGCGTCCCCGTACGGCACCCCCGGGCGCGCGCCCGCTTTAGGTGTTCGCTACGTTTGCACCGTGGACAAGAAGAACGCTCTGCGCGCCGGCGCCGTCACGGCCGGATCGACGCTGATGATGCTGCTGATGACGTCTCCCGCCCTCGCGGTCACCCGCGACGACGGCGACGACCCGGGTCCGGGCCTGAGCATTGGCGAGACGCTCGGCCTGTACGTGGCCGCGCCGATCGTGCTGTTCCTGGTCATCGCGGGTCTCGTGATGGTCGGCGACAAGTCGCGCAAGCAGCAGAACGCGGGCTGACCCAGCCCCCTCGGGGACCGTCCGGCCGGACGGTCCCTCCTTCCCAGACTTCCGGGCGCCGGAGGTCCGCGGAGCCGGCGCCGTCCGTGCTCGCGTGACCTCCGGCGCCTTGTCGTGCCCGGACGCGTGCCGCGTCAGGCCCGGACGCGTGCCGCGTTACGCCGGGACGTCGGCCAGCAGTCTGCGGAGCAGGCCCGTCAGCAGCTCGATCTCCGCGGGCTCGAAGCCGGTGAGCGCGGAGCGCTGCACCTCCAGGCCCGCCGTGACCGCCTCGTCGATGAGGGCGAGGCCGCGCTCGGTGATCGTCACCTGGAGCCCGCGCCGGTCGTGCGGATCGGGGCTGCGGGTGAGGAGCCCGGCCTTCTCCAGCTTGTCCAGGCGTCCCGTCATGCCGCCCGTGGTGAGCATGAGCGTGGCGGACAGCTGGCGGGGCGAGAGGGTGTACGGGGCTCCCGACCGGCGCAAGGTGCCGACGACGTCGAACTCGCCGCGGGTGAGCCCGTAGCGGGCGTAGGCGGCCTCCATCGCGTCGCCCATGGCCTTGGAGATCCGATAGATCCGGCCGAAGACGGCCATGGGTGCGGTCTCCAGCTCCGGTCGCACCGCGTACCACTGGTCGATGATCGCGTCGACGGCGTCCTTGGGTGCCTCTGCCTGGTGTACCTCTGCCTGGTGTGCCTCTGCCTCGGTCATGGCGGAAGTATCCGGGTTCCACTTCCTTGTTCGCAAGAAAGTTGCTTGACGGTAAGTAGCTTAGCGGTAAGCTACTTACAAGTGATCTACTTGGGGGAGTGAGTGATGAAGGTGTTCGCGAAGTCGCGGGAGCCGCGCGTGGCCGGGGAAAGGTCCCTGCTCGTCGGCGTCGGGATCAGTTCGATCGGGATCGGCATGTACATCCCCTTCTCGCTGGTCTTCTTCCACCACGTCACCGGCCTCTCCTTCGCCCTCGTCGGACTGGTCCTCACCGCGACCGGCCTGGCCGGGCTGGCCTTCATGCCGCTCGCCGGCTCCGCCGTCGACCGGTTCGGCGCCCGCCGGGTCAACCTGGTCCTCTACGCGATACGCGCCCTCGGCTTCGCCCTGTACCCCTTCGCGGGCTCCCTGCCGGCCTTCGCCGCCGTCGCACTGTTCACCGCGCTCGCCGACCGCTCCTTCCCCGTCGTTCAGCAGTCGCTGATCGGGGAAGTGGCGCGCGGCGCCGCCCGCGACCGGCTCCAGGCGTCCCTGCGGGCCCTGCAGAACGCCGGGATGGGCGCGGGCGCCCTCCTCGTCTCCGGGGTCCTCGCCCTGTGGGGCACGGGCGGATTCCACTACACCGCCTGGGGCAACGCCGTGGCCTTCGCCCTCGCCGGAGTGCTCGTCGCTCGGGTCCGCCCGGTCCGCGACGACTCCGCCGCTCCTGCTCCTGCTACCGCTTCCGCTTCCGCTTCCGCCCGGCGGCAGCCCGCCGGCTACCGGATGGTGCTGCGCGACCGCCCCTTCCTCGGCCTGACCGCCGCCAACTTCCTCACCGCGCTGGGTTACGCCGCCCTGTCCGTCCTCTTCCCGCTCTACATCGCCACCTGGCTGCGCGGCCCCGACTCCCTCACCGGCGCCGCCTTCACCGTCAACACCGCCCTGTGCGCCGGGATCGGCGTCCTCGTGGCCGGCCGGGTCCGCCGCTCCGGCGCCCGCCGCACCCGCTCCGCCGCCCTCGGCTCGCTGCTGTTCGCCGCCGCCTTCGTCGCCCAGATCGTCCTGGGCACCCTGCGCCCCGGACAGACCGTCACCCTCGTCGCCCTCCTGGCCATCGTGGTCGTCTACACCCTCGGCGAACTGATCCACAGCCCGTCCGGCGGCGCCCTGTCGGTCTCGGCCGCCCCCGAAGCCGTCCGCGGCCGCTACCTCGCCACCTACCAGCTGTCGTACTCCCTGGCCACCGCCCTCGCCCCGTCCCTGTTCACGGCGCTGCTCGCCGTCGACGGCCGGCTGCCGTGGGCCGTCCTCGCAGTGGCCGCCCTCGGCGCCGCCTGCGCCCTGCTCCGGCTGGAGCGGCACCTGCCCGCCGAGGCCGTGTACGCCGAAGCGCCGAAGCCGACGCCCGCCCGGCCCGCCCGGCCCGCCGCGGTCACCGCCTGAGCCCGCCCTCCCCTTCCGAGCCGTACGAGGAGTCACCGTGAACCGCCTCGCCACCGTCGCCCTGACCGCGCTCGCCCCGATCTCCTGGGGATCCACCTACTTCGTCGCCACCGAACTCCTGCCGGCCGACCGCCCCCTGTTCACCGCGGCCATGCGCGCCCTGCCCGCCGGACTGCTGCTGGTCGCCCTCTCCCGGACCCTGCCCAAGGGCGAGTGGTGGTGGAAGTCGGCCGTGCTCGGCACCCTCAACATCGGCGCGTTCATGCCGCTCCTGTTCCTCTCCGCCTACCGCCTCCCCGGCGGGGTCGCCGCCGTACTGGGCGCCGCCGGGCCGCTGTTCGTCGTAGGGCTCGCCGCCCTGCTCCTGGGGGAGCGGGCCAAGGCGCGCACCGTACTCGCCGCCGTCGCCGGGGCGTTCGGCGTGAGCATGGTGGTGCTGAAGGCCGAGGCCGCGCTCGATCTCGTCGGGGTGATCGCCGGTGTGGTCTCCTCCGCCTCCATGGCCGCCGGCACCGTGATGACCAAGCGGTGGGGGCGGCCCGAGGGCGTCGGCCCGCTGGCCGTGACCGGCTGGCAGCTCACCGCGGGCGGGCTGGTCATCATCCCGGTCGCCGCAGTCATCGAGGGGGCACCGCCCGCGCTCGACGGCGAGGCCTTCCTCGGCTACGGCTACATGATGCTGATCAACACCGGCATCGCCTACTGGCTCTGGTTCCGCGGCCTCGGCCGGCTCACCGCCACCTCCGTCACCCTGCTCGGCCCGCTGTCCCCGCTGACCGCCGCCGTCATCGGGTGGGCGGCGCTCGGCCAGGCCCTGACCCCGGTCCAGCTGGTGGGCATGGCGATCGCCTTCGGCGCCACCGTCGTCGGACAGCTGCCGGGCCGGCCCGCCAAGGAATCGTTCAGTTCAACTGAAGAAATCAATCGAAATGTTTCGATGGACCTGGGCATTGCGAAGGTGCGACGGTAGTCCGGCCAAGCCCACCGCCCACCCCGAGGGGGACACCGCCCGTGGCCGTCCAGGACGCCCGTACCGTCACACAAGAACCGCGACAGGAGCGCCGGCCCGCGCGCGCCGGTACGGGGAAGGTCACGGGGGCCGCCGGGCTCGGCGTACTGCTCGCCCTCGTCGCGACGGTCGTCTGGTCCGGCAGCTTCGTCGCCACCCGGGGCATGGCGGACACCGTCCCGCCCGTCCAGGCCGTCTTCTGGCGCTGGGTCATCGCCGCCGTCGCCGTCTCCCCGTTCGCCGCCCGGCAGGCCTGGCGCCAGCGGGCCCTGATCCGCCGCCACTTCGGCTACGTCGCCCTCGCCACCTTCTTCGGCGTCACCCTCTACAACACCCTCGTCCACCAGGCCGGCCTGACCACCTCCGCCTCCAACATGGGCATGATCATGGCCGCCTCGCCGGTCATCATGGCCTGCTACGCCCGCCTCGGCGGCGAACGGCTCGGCGCCCGCCGCACCTTCGGGATGCTGATCGCCGCCTTCGGCGTCCTGCTGCTGGTCGGTGACGGGTCGATCGGCTTCGACTTCGGCGCCGGCGACCTGTGGATGTTCGGCGCGGCCCTCTCCTTCGCCACCTACAGCGCGCTCCTGAAGCGCAAGCCCGTCGAGATCGGCGGTCTCGCCTTCCTGATCACCACCTTCGTGCTCGGCGCCCTGATGCTGGCCCCCGCCTACGCCGTCTCCCTCACCGTCCAGGGCGCTTTCGCACCCACCCCGGGGACGATCGGACAGCTCCTCTACATCGGTGTGTTCTCCTCCGCCGTCGCCTTCTTCGCCTGGAACAAGGCCATCACCCTCATCGGGGCGGCCCGCGCGGGCGTCGTCTACTACCTCCAGCCGGTCTGCGTCGCCGGCCTCGGCCTGCTGCTCCTCGGCGAGGAGACCGGCCCGGCCCAACTGCTGTGCATGGCGCTGATCCTCGGCGGTGTCGGACTGTCGAGTGTCACCCGGAGGTAGTTTCGGTCCCGTGACCGAATGGGACCTGAAGAAACTCCGGATCCTGCGGACCCTGGCCGACCGGGGGACCGTGACCGCGACGGCCGAGGCGCTGCACATGACGCCCTCGGCCGTTTCGCAGGCCCTGACCAACCTCGCCCGGCAGGTCGGGGTGCCGCTGCTGGAGGCCCAGGGGCGACGGGTGCGGCTCACCGACGCGGCCCGGCTCGTGCTGCGGCACACCGAGGCCGTGTTCGCCCAGCTGGAGCGGGCCGACGCCGAACTGTCCGGCTACCTCGCGGGCGAGGCGGGCGAGGTGCGGATCGGGGCCTTCTCCACGGCCGTACCGGTCCTGGTCGTCCCGGCCGTGGCCGCCCTGCGGCGCAGCCACCCGGGGTTGGAGGTACGGGTCCACGAGACGGAGGCCGCCGAGTCCTGGGAGCTGTTGTCGGCCCGGTCGGTGGACCTCGCGCTGTCGCTGGCCGCGCACGCGCCGGTGGGCGGCGATCCCCGCTTCACGCGGGTCACGCTGCTGGAGGACCCGCTCGACGTGGCCCTGCCGCCCGACCATCCGCTGGCCGGCGTACCCGACCTCAGGCTGGCCGACCTGGCGGGGGACCGGTGGATCTACGGGGGCAGCGGGCCCTGGTCGCAGATCACGCGCGGGGCGTGCGAGGCGGCGGGGTTCGTGCCGCGCCGGGCGCACGAGGCGGCCGGGTGGACCGCGATCCTGGCGATGGTGCAGGCGGGGATGGGGGTGGCGCTCGTGCCGCGCATGGTGACGAGCCGGGCCTCGGGGGTGACCGTACGGGTCCTCACGTACGACCGGCCGACCCGGCACGTGATCGCCGCCCTGCGGCGCGGCGCCGAGGCCGGCCCGGCGGTCTCCCGGGTCCTCGACGCCCTGCGCACGGCCGCCACGAAGCTGTCGTGAAGCCGGGGTGGAGGCGGGGGTGGAGGCGCGGACCGCGCCCCCACCCCGGGGAGGATCAGGCGCGCGTCGCGGCGGACGCGTCGGCGGCCTGGGCGCGCAGGGCGCGCTCCACGCCCGCGCGGGCCTCCGACACCAGACGGCGCAGACCGGCGTTCGGCTCGGCCGACTCCAGCCAGGCGTCCGTGGCGTCCAGGGTCTCCTGCGAGACCTGGAGCGACGGGTACAGGCCCACCGCCACCTGCTGCGCGATCTCGTGGCTGCGGGTGTCCCAGACCTCCTTGACCCGCTCGAAGTACTTCCGCGCGTACGGCGCGAGCAGTTCGCGCTGGTCGGTCTGGACGAAGCCGCCGATCACCGCCTCCTGCACCGCGTTCGGCAGGTCGCCGGAGTCCACCACCGAGGCCCACGCCTCCGCCTTGGCCCGCTCCGTCGGACGCGCGGCCCGCGCCGTCGCCGCGTGGCGCTCGCCCGCCGCCGTGGCGTCGCGCTCCAGCTCGGCCGCGATGGCCGGCTCGTCGACGGTCCCGGTCGCGGCGAGCCGCTCCAGGAACGCCCACCGCAGCTCGGTGTCCACGACCAGGCCCTCGATCGTCTCGGAGCCGTCCAGCAGCGCCGCCAGGTACGCGAGCTGCTCCTTGGTCCGGGCCGTCGCCGCGAAGGCGCGGGCCCACGCCAGCTGGTGGTCGCCGCCCGGCTCGGCCGCGAGGAGGTGCTCCCGCGTGGCCTCGGTCCAGGTCGCCAGGCCCTGCTCCCGCCACGCCGGGTCGGCGTACAGGTCCACGGCCAGCTTCACCTGACGCTGCAGGGACTGCACGACGCCGATGTCCGACTCCTTGCCGATGCCGGACAGCACCAGCGCCAGGTAGTCGCGGGTCGCCAGCTCGCCGTCACGGGTCATGTCCCACGCCGAGGCCCAGCACAGGGCGCGCGGCAGCGACTCGGTGAAGTCGCCCAGGTGCGCGGTGACGTTCGCGAGCGACACCTCGTCCAGGCGGACCTTGGCGTACGACAGGTCGTCGTCGTTGAGCAGCACGACCGACGGGCGGGCGCGGCCCACGAGCTCCGGCACCGCCGTCAGTTCGCCGTCGATGTCCAGTTCGATCCGGTCGGTGCGGACCAGCTTGCCGTCCTGGAGCTCGTACAGGCCGACCGCGATGCGGTGCGGACGAAGGACCGGCTCGCCCTTGGCGCCCGCCGGCAGGGCCGGGGCCTCCTGGCGGATCGCGAAGGAGGTGACGGAGCCGTTCTCGTCGGTGTCGATCTCCGGGCGCAGGATGTTGATGCCGGCCGTCTCCAGCCACGCCTTCGACCAGGCGGTCAGGTCGCGGCCGGAGGTCTCCTCCAGCGCGCCCAGCAGATCGGACAGGCGCGTGTTGCCGAAGGCGTGCGCCTTGAAGTACGCCTGCACGCCCTTGAAGAAGGCGTCCTGGCCGACGTAGGCCACCAGCTGCTTGAGCACCGAGGCGCCCTTGGCGTAGGTGATGCCGTCGAAGTTGACGAGGACGTCGTCCAGGTCACGGATGTCGGCCATGATCGGGTGCGTGGAGGGCAGCTGGTCCTGCCGGTACGCCCAGGTCTTCATCGAGTTGGCGAAGGTGGTCCACGCGTGCGGCCACTTCGAGCCCTCGGCGTACGCCTGGCAGGCGATCGACGTGTACGTGGCGAAGGACTCGTTCAGCCACAGGTCGTTCCACCACTCCATGGTGACCAGGTCGCCGAACCACATGTGGGCGAGCTCGTGGAGGATGGTCTCGGCACGCACCTCGTACGCCGCGTCCGTCACCTTCGAGCGGAAGACGTACTGGTCGCGGATGGTGACCGCGCCCGCGTTCTCCATCGCGCCCGCGTTGAACTCCGGGACGAAGAGCTGGTCGTACTTGGCGAACGGGTAGTCGTACGCGAACTTCTCCTGGAACCAGTCGAAGCCCTGGCGGGTCACGTCGAAGATCGCGTCCGCGTCGAGGAACTCGGCCAGCGAGGGCCGGCAGTAGATGCCGAGCGGGACGGACTGCCCGTCCGGGCCCTCGTAGGAGCTGTGCACCGCGTGGTACGGGCCGACGATCAGCGCGGTGATGTACGAGGAGATGCGCGGGGTGGGCTCGAAGGCCCAGACGCGGTCCTTGGGGGTGGGCGTCGGGGAGTTCGAGATGACCGTCCAGCCCTCGGGGGCCGTCACCGTGAACCGGAACGTCGCCTTCAGGTCGGGCTGCTCGAAGCTCGCGAAGACGCGGCGCGCGTCCGGCACCTCGAACTGGGTGTACAGGTAGGCCTGCTGGTCGACCGGGTCGACGAAGCGGTGCAGGCCCTCACCGGTGTTCGTGTACGCGCAGTCCGCGACGACGCGCAGCTCGTTGGGCCCGGCGGCGAGGTGCTTCAGCGCGATCCGCGAGTCGCGGAAGACGGCGGCCACGTCGAGCGACTTGCCGTTCAGGACGACCTCGTGCACGGCCGGCGCGACCAGGTCGATGAAGGTCTCGGCGCCGGCCTCGGCCGACTGGAAGCGCACGGTGGTCACGGACGGGTACGTGCCGCCCTCCTGCGCACCGCTGAGATCGAGTTCGATCTCGTACGAGTCGACGGTGAGCAGCTTCGCCCGCTGCTGAGCCTCTTCACGGGTGAGATTCGTGCCAGGCACGCGGTCATCTCCTTTGATGGTGACGTTGCCCCGCCATCCTTCCACGCGGCCCGCGCCACCGCGCCGGAGTAATCCACGGGCGAACGCCGCGTCCGATTCCCGCCGGCTCCTCCACGCCCCGGCACCCACCCTGAGGTGCGTGAACCCGTACATCCCGCTCCCCATCGCCCCCGACGCGCTCGCCGAACTGCGCTCGCGCGACGACGCCGGCCGCCCCTGCCACCCGTACACCGATCCGGAGGGCGGCGCTCCGCTGCGCTGCTGTCTGCGGCGCGGCCGGGCCGGCGAGCGGATCGCGCTGGTCTCGTACGCACCGCTGCGCCGCTGGGCCGCCGGCGCGGGCGTCGATCCGGGCGCCTACGACGAACAGGGCCCGGTGTTCATCCACGGCACGGACTGCGGCGGCCCGGCCGAGGCAGCCGGCCCGCCCTTCGCCCACCCGGGCGCGTTGCGCGCCGCCCGCCGCTACGACACGGGGGGACGGATCCTCGGTGGTCGGGTCCTCACGCTCGGCGAGGATGGGGCCGCGGTGATCGAGGACGCCCTCGCCGAGGCCTTCGCCGACCCGGCGACCGCTCTCGTCCACGTGCGGGCGGTCGAGTTCGGTTGCTTCCTCTTCGAGGTCCGCAGGCCCTGACCGCCGGGCCCGAACACACCGCCCGTCCCGAACACACCGAGGGGCGGCGCCGTCGCGGCGCCGCCCCACGGGCGTGAGACCTCGGGCGGGATCAGCCCTGGCGCAGCTCGTCGGCGACGAGTTCGGCGATCTGGACCGCGTTCAGGGCGGCGCCCTTGCGGAGGTTGTCGTTCGAGAGGAACAGGGCGAGGCCGTTGTCCACGGTCTCGTCCGCGCGGATGCGGCCCACGTACGAGGCGTCCTTGCCGGCCGCCTGGAGCGGGGTCGGGATCTCGGACAGCTCGACGCCCGGGGCGTCCGCGAGGAGCTCGTAGGCGCGCTCGACGGAGAGCGGACGCGCGAAGCGGGCGTTGACCTGGAGGGAGTGGCCCGAGAAGACGGGCACGCGCACGCAGGTGCCGGAGACCTTCAGCTCCGGGATCTCCAGGATCTTGCGGGACTCGTTGCGGAGCTTCTGCTCCTCGTCCGTCTCGAAGGAGCCGTCGTCGACCAGGTTGCCCGCCAGCGGGACCACGTTGTACGCGATCGGGCGCTTGTAGACCTGCGGCTCGGGGAAGTCGAGGGCCTCGCCGTCGAAGGTCAGCTGGTCGGCCGTCTCGGAGAGCGCGCAGGCCTGGCCCTTGAGCTCGGCGACGCCCGCCAGGCCCGAGCCGGACACGGCCTGGTAGGTGGTGGCGACCATCGCGGTCAGGCCGGCCTCTTCGTGCAGCGGACGCAGCACCGGCATCGCGGCCATGGTGGTGCAGTTCGGGTTCGCGATGATGCCCTTGGGGCGGTTCTTGATCGCGTGCGGGTTCACCTCGGAGACGACCAGCGGCACCTCGGGGTCGCCGCGCCAGGCGGAGGAGTTGTCGATCACGACGGCGCCCTGCGAGGCGACCTTCTCCGCGAGGGCGCGCGAGGTGGCACCGCCCGCCGAGAACAGCACGATGTCCAGCCCGGAGTAGTCGGCCGTGGAGGCGTCCTCGATGGTGATCTCCCGGCCCTGCCACTCCACGGTGGAGCCCGCCGAACGGGCCGAGGCGAACAGCCGCAGCTCGTCCACCGGGAACTTCCGCTCGGCCAGGATGCCGCGCATGACTCCGCCGACCTGTCCGGTGGCTCCGACGATTCCGACCCTCACGGTGACTCCTTTTGGTACGTACGACGCGGGCGCGCGTGAAGCCATCATGCGTTCGACCCCACGAGGCTTGTCCAATCCATTGTCCGAGGTACGGACGGTGTCCCGGGTGTGAACCCCCGTGACGAGTGCGTGACAGCCGTGTTGCAGGACCCCCGGACGACCGTTTTGCCTGGTCAGGGCCGGTTAGCGTCCGTTCTGTCGCGTCCGGAATCCGGATGCGGCGTACCAGAGATCGACATGCCGACACCTCGGGGAGAACCACCGTGCGGGACATCCGCCACCACCGCCGGTCCATACCGGCCCTCGCCGCCCTCGCGGCCGCCGCCGTCGCCGCACCCGTCCTGATCGCCGCCGCGCCGGCGTCGGCCCACGAGCGCGGTCCGCGCGAGGGCAGGCTCGCCAAGGAGCTGGTCGAGGAGGTCACCGCGCGCGGCGCCTACCGCCACCTGGAGAAGTTCCAGAAGATCGCCGACGCCAACGGCGGCAACCGCGCCGCCGGCACCCCCGGCCACGCCGCCTCCGCCGCGTACGTCCACGACACCCTGAAGAAGGCCGGCTACCAGGTCTCCTACCAGGACTTCGACATCTTCGAGGCGCACACGCGGACGGAGAGGACCACCGTCCTCGGCGACGGCGGGCGCGAGCTCGCCACCGCAGCCTTCACCTTCACGCCGTCCACCCCGGCCGGCGGCCTGAGCGCCCCGCTCGCCCTCGCCCGGGTGGACGACACCCCGGGTTGCACCGCCGACGACTACCCGGCCGGCGCCTTCGCCGGGAAGATCGCCCTGGTCAAGCGCGGTGCCTGCACCTTCGTGGAGAAGGAGAGGGCCGCCGCCGCGGCCGGCGCCCTCGGCGTGATCGTCTACAACCACAGCGGCACCACCCCGGTGCGCGGCGGCTTCTCCTCCCCGGCCGAGGCGGTCATCCCGAGCGCCGGCATCACCCTGGCCGACGGGGAGGCGCTGGCCGGGGCCGCCGCGAAGGGCGAGGTGAAGGTGCGCCTGGACCTCGACCAGGAGCACGTGAAGAAGACCACCCGCAACGTCATCGCCGAGACCCGAGGCGGTCGCGCCGACCGGGTGGTGACCGTGGGGGCCCACCTGGACTCGGTTCCCGAGGGACCGGGCATCAACGACAACGGCTCGGGCTCGGCGGGCCTGCTGGAGGTGGCCCTCAAGCTCGCGGACGAGGGCGCGAACAAGAAGGACGCCAACAAGAAGGACAAGGGCAAGCAGCCCGCCAACAAGGTCCGCTTCGCCTGGTGGTCGGCTGAGGAGCTGGGCCTGCTGGGCTCCGAGCACTATGTCGCTCAGCTGTCCGACCGGCAGAAGAAGGACATCGCGCTCTACCTGAACTTCGACATGATCGCCTCGCCGAACCCGGCGCAGTTCGTCTACGACGGCGACGACTCCGACAAGACCGGCGAGGGCGCGGGCCCGGCCGGCTCGGCGCAGATCGAGGCGCTGATCAACGGCTTCCTCGACCGCAAGGGCATTCCGCACGAGGGCAGCGACTTCGACGGCCGCTCCGACTACGGCCCGTTCATCGCGAACGGCATCCCGGCCGGCGGCACCTTCACGGGCGCCGAGGGCATCAAGACCCCGGAGCAGGCGAAGCGTTACGGCGGCACGGCCGGGGCGGCGTACGACCCGAACTACCACGGGGCCGGGGACGACCTGAGGAACCTCGACCTCAAGGCCTTCGACACCAACCTCGACGTGATCGCCCACGCGGTGGGCACCTACGCCCGGGACCTGAGCTCGCTCGGGAAGTGACGTAGGCCGGCCCGGTCCGAGGGGGCGGGGAACTCCGAGGGGGGCGGGGGAACGACGAAGGGGCGGGCGCCGGTGTGGCGCCCGCCCCTCCGTCATGCGATCACACCCTTACGGGAGGACCTTCTCGATCTGCACGCTGCCGGTGCCGGCGGCGGTGCCGCGGCCGTTGAGCAGCTGGACCTGGCCGAAGAACTGGCGACCCTCGGGGGCCGCGCTGTTGACCAGGACGTTCGCCGAGACCTGCGTCGAGGCGCCGGTGGCGAGGTTCACCGCGGCGGCCTCGTCGACCTGGACGGAGCCCAGGGCCGCCGAGAAGAACACGTCGCGGTAGTCGTACGTGGTGGTGCCGGCCGGAACCGCGTAGCCGATCACCTTGACGGTGTAGGTGCCCGCGGCCGGCTTGACGAGGCTCACGGCCTCCTCGGAGTCGCCGTCGGCGGCGGAGCCGACCTTGACGCCGTCCTTGTAGACCTCCAGGTCGAGGTCCGCGCCCGTGTCGGAGACCTTGCCGATGGCGACGTCGAGGCGCGAGACGCCCTCGCCGATCGTGACCTCGGAGGTGTGGGTCTCACCGTTGGCGATGGTCGGCTTGGCGACCTTCGCGCTGCCGAGCGGGCCGCCCTGGAGCTTGCCGCCGGCGATGGTCGCGGCGTCGTTCTTGATGGTCCACTGGACCGGCGCCGGCGTGCCCTGCTTGACCTCGGGCAGGACCTTGACGGCCGGGTCGAAGTTCGCGCCGAGCACCGAGATGTCCAGCGTGAACGGGTTGTCGAGCAGCGGCGACGTACGGCGCGACTCGACCTCGATCTCCCAGACGCCCGGGGTGGGCTCGTTGTACGAGCGCAGGTCGGGGCGGCAGGCGTTCGCCGGGTTGTCGTAGTTCGGGTAGCACTGGGTGGTCGCGCTGTCCTCGACGCCCACGCCGTACGGGTGGATCGAGATGAAGCGCGTCTGGCTGCCCGGCTTCAGACCGCCGAGGGCGACCTCAAGGGTCTTGGCGCCCTGCGGGACGGTCACGAAGTACGACTTGTGGCTGTTGCGCTGGACGGAGGAGGTGTCCGACATCTTGAACGACGGCTTCGCCAGCGGCGCGGCGGCGACGACCGTGGACAGGACCTGCTTGTCGATGCCCTCGGTGGTCGGGTCGTCGAGCTGGAGGATGCCGCTGTGGACGCCGGCCGACTTGGCGTTGGCCTCGACCTTGATGGTGACGGGCTTGTTCAGCGGCAGCGTGACGTAGTCGTAGCCGCCGATGACCTTGAAGGTGCCGTCGTTGGTGCGCCAGCTCAGGTTGTGGCGGGTGCCGTACTTGACGCCGGTGGTGCGGGTGACGACGACGTCGTAGACCTTCTTCTGGCCGACCTTCAGGCCGCCCTCGCGGTCGTAGACGCCGGTGCCGAAGCCCGGGGTCTTCAGGAACTGGTCGATCGCGGTGTCGACCGGCGCCTTGACGGTGAACTCCTCGGCCTTGGCGCCACGCTGGATGGCCTCCCAGGCGGCGGGGACGTTGAGCAGACCGGACCCCTGTGCGTGGGCCGGTACGTCGTCGATCTTCTTGGCGGAGCTGGTGAGCGCGACGCGCAGGTTCGCCGGCTTCAGCGCGATGTTGTTCTGCTTCGCGGCGGAGATCAGCAGGGCGCTCGCGCCCGCGGCCTGCGGCGAGGACATCGAGGTGCCCTGGAGCATGCCGTAACCGGCCGGCAGGTTGTAGCCGGCCTCCTTCACCGGGGCGCCGGGCAGCCAGGTCTGGATGGTGTTGATGGCCGCGCCGGGGGCGGTGATGGTCGGCGTGAAGCCGCCGTCCTCACGCGGACCGCGCGAGGAGAAGGGGAACATGTTGTACTTCTTGCTCACGCCGGAGCCGTAGTTGGCGGCCCAGGTCTCCTTGGAGACCGCGGCGCCGACCGAGATGACCTTGTCGGCCAGAGCGGGGTCACCGATGGTGTTGACGCCGGGACCCTCGTTGCCCGCCGAGATGACGAGCTGGACACCGTAGGTGTCGATGAGGTTCCTGTAGAGCTCGGAACGGGCGTTGTTGCCGTCGTTGAGCGCCGGCAGGCCACCGATCGACATGTTGACGATGTCGACGCCGCGGTTGACGACGAGGTCGATCATGCCCTCGGTCAGCGCGACGTTGGTGCAGCCGCCGGACCAGGAGCAGGCGCGCGAGGAGACCAGCTTGGCGCCCGGGGCCTGACCGTTCATCCGGCCGCCGAAGAGGCCGTTGGCGGCGGTGATGCCCGCGACGTGCGTGCCGTGCTCGGACTCGATGATGCCGATGTTGACGAAGTCGACCTTCTTGCCGACCCAGTCCCCGCCCAGCGGGTCCATCGGGACGTCCTTGCGGATCTCGATCACGAACGGGATGCGCTCGGCGACCTCGGTCGCCGGGTTGTCCGAGCCGAAGTAACCGATCTGATAGCCGTCCTTGTACGGCTTCATCGGCTCGTTGTTCGTGAAGTCGTTGTCCTGGTCGGTGTCGACGCGGACGGTCCCGGCGACCGCGTCGTAG
Organism: Streptomyces sp. RerS4; assembly: GCF_023515955.1. GTDB lineage: Bacteria > Actinomycetota > Actinomycetes > Streptomycetales > Streptomycetaceae > Streptomyces. Next base: position 2,628,719 of record NZ_CP097322.1, on the reverse strand, counting down.
AGCATGCCGAACCGGTCGCTGGTGTCGCCGTCGCGGTTGACGTCGCCCTTCATGTCACCGTTGGCGGTGATCGACTCGGTGAAGCGGCTCCACTGGAAGCTGCCCTCGGGCGCCTTCCAGCTCGCACCACCGGCGGTGAAGGAGCCGCCGGCGGAGGTCACGGGGGTGACCTGGGCGCGCCAGGTGCCGTCGTTGTCCGTGATGGGGTCGGTCGCCGTGACCCAGTCGACGATCTTGCGCTCGCCGGTGGTGGTCTTCTGCAGCGCCGGGTGGCCCACGTCGACGCCCGAGTCCATGATGCCGATGGTCACGCCGCGCCCGTCGGCGTTCGGGTTCTTCGCGACGAAGTCCACCGAGCCGGTCTCGAACGACGGGTTGTACGGGTTCTTCGCCGGGGTGTTCTTGTCCGGCGCCGCGTACGTCTCGGCGGCGGTCTTCTTGACCGTGCCGCTCTCGCGGTCCGCGTCCGGACGGGGGTCCGGAAGCCGGACCTCGTGGCGCAGGTCGACACCGCGGACGGAGTCGAGCTTGACGGCCGACTTCAGCGCGGCTTCGGCCTTGTCGGTCGGCAGGGTGGCGCGGACGTAACCGATCCGGTCGTACGTCCGGCCGACCGAGGCGCCCTGGACGGTGCCCAGCTGGTCGGCGACCTGCTTGGTCTGTCCGGGGGCGGTCGCGACCATGACGGTGACGGTCGCGTCACCCTTGGCCTTGGCCTCCTGGAGCAGTTCGACGTCGGCCGAACCGAGCTTCTGGTCGGCCGACTTGACCGGCGGGGTGGCGGGGGCGGTGGTGCCGTCCGCCGCGAAGACGGGCATGGCGCCGGTGGCGCAGAGCGCCGCCACGAGGCCGGCCGCCGCCGCGACGCGGGCCACGCGCCTGGTGGCGGGTATCGCCCCGGTAGTGGAGCCGGTGGAGTCGAGGGTCATCAGCATCCCTGGCTAAGTGAAAGATACGGTCCGGATTTCGGTGCCGGATGACCGGTCAGCTTTGCGCAAGTGACAGCTGTTTGGGGACGGTTGTCATTGACCGATACCTGACATGGCGGAAACCCGCCGATGCGTAGAAAGCGCCGGCGGGGAGATATCCGGGCAGCCCGGGGCGAAGTGAAGGGTTATCCGAGTCGATTTATCGACAACGCGGCCTCAGGTTCCGGCCGGAGTGGGGACCCGTCTCACCACGGGTGTGACACATTCCGATCGTTCAGCGCACGCGCGTGCGCGCGTAGTGCCGGGAGGCCTTCGCGCGGTTGCCGCACACGGCCATCGAGCACCACCGTCGGGTGCCGTTGCGCGAGGTGTCGTGGAAGTGCAGTACGCAGCTCTCCGAGGCGCACTTGCGGATCCGGTCGGGCGAGCCGCTCAGCAGTTCCAGGTAGTCGCGGGCCGCCGTCCAGGCCGGCCCCCAGGCGGGATCGGCGAACTCGGCGCGCTCGCCCGGCCCTTCGGCGGTGAGGGTGGCCCGGATCCGGCCGTGCTCCAGGACGGCGTCGACCAGGGCGCGCGCGCCCGCGTCCGTCGGGTCGGCCACCGCGCGGGCCAGCGACTCGCGCGCGGTCAGCAGGTGGACGAGGGTCGCGGCGTCGGCGCGGAACCGGTCGGCCAGGCCGACGCTCGCCAGCCACAGGCCCAGCCCCTCCAGCCGGGTCAGCCCGAAGGCGCCCGCGAAGAGGTCGACCGGCTCGCCCTCACGCATCCAGCGCGTGTTCAGCAGGTCGAGCGAGATCGGCTCGCCCACCAGGGGGCGGGGGTCCGTGGGGCCTGCCGTCATGTCCGTCTCCTCGTGCCGCTAACCCCTCAAGAGTACGTGACCGGTTGACGGGTTCGTCTCTAACTCTTAATCTCGAATTAGAAGGTTAGAGATTCCGGGGCCTCCGGGATCGTTCCTCCGGGGAAGGGAACCCTCATGACCATCGCCATCAGCGCGCTCCGCACCGGGCACGTGGGCCTGAACGTCACCGACATGGACCGTTCGCTCGTCTTCTACCGGGACGCGCTCGACTTCGCCGTGCTCGGCGAGGGCAAGGAGGAGGGGCGTCGCTTCGCCTTCCTCGGCCAGGACGGCGAGCTCGTCCTCACGCTCTGGCAGCAGGCCGACGGCCCCTACGCGCCCACCGCGTCCGGTCTGCACCACCTCGCCTTCGCGGCGGGGGCGCTCGACGAGGTCCGGGCGTACGAGGAGCGGCTGCGCGGTCTGGGCGTCGACTTCGCCTACGAGGGCGTCGTGGCCCACCGCGAGGGCGCGGCCTCCGGCGGGATCTTCTTCCACGACCCGGACGGCACCCGCCTGGAGATCTTCGTGCCCGACGGCGTCGAGGGCGCACCGGCCCCGACCGAGTCCGCCCCGACCTGCGGCTTCTTCTAAGCCGAGGGAAACGAGAGGAGGCGAGGACCGTGGAGCGCTACCACCGGGGTTCGCTGGCCGTGCAGGAGCGGGTCGGCGTCCGGGAGGCCGCCGAGCACGTCGGTCGCTCGATCGGAGCGGAGATCAAGGACGTCGCGGCGCGGTTCCTCGCCGAGCAGCCGCATCTCGTCGTCGGCGCCGCGGACGGGGAGGGCCGGCTGTGGGCCTCGCTCCTCGCCGGCGCACCCGGATTCGTACGGGCCACCGCGCGCGACCGGATCACGGTCCTCGGCGGTCCGCCCGAGGGGGACCCGCTCGCGGAGGCGCTCGCCGGGGCCGGCGTCCCCGTGGGCACCATCGCGCTGGATCCGCGCACCCGGCGCCGGATGCGGCTGAACGGGACGCTCGCGCCGGCACCCGGCGGGTTCGCCGTGCAGGCGCGGCGGGTCTTCGCCAACTGTCCGAAGTACCTCCAGAAGCGGCAGCCGCTGGAGTGGTCGGCCGAAGGGGCCGGTGTCGTGCGACGCGGGCGGGCCCTCGTCCCCGACCAGGAGCGGGCGGCCCGCGCCGCCGACACCTTCTTCGTCGCCACCACCGACGGGGCCGACGGGGTCGATGTCAGCCATCGGGGCGGGATGCCCGGCTTCGTGGAGGTGCTCTCGCCGACCGAACTGCTCTGGCCGGACTACGCGGGCAACGCGATGTTCCTGACCCTGGGGAACCTGGCCGCCGACGAGCGGGCCGGGCTGCTCTTCCCCGACTGGGAGAGCGGGGCGGTGCTCCAGCTGAGCGGGCGGGCCCGGACCGAGTTCGGCGCAGACGGGGAGCGGAGCGTGCGGTTCACCGTCGAGGCGGTGGTGGAGGCCCGCCATCCGGGGCGGCTGCGCTGGAGTGCGCCGGAGTACTCCCCGGCCAATCCGCCGCTGCCGGCTCACCGGGGGAGTACCACCAGGTAGGCGGCGGGCTCGCGGTCGACGGAGGCCGTCAGGGCGGTGCGTACGACGGCCGCCTGCTGCTCGGGCCAGTCGCGGAGCTTGCGGGGGGTCAGGTACAGCACGGTCACCCCGAGGCGCTCCAGCGTCTCGCGCTTGCGGACGGCCTCGGCCCAGTCCTCGTCCTCGTCCTGGCGGGGCGCCCGGGTGTCGATCTCGATGGCCACGGCCTGCTCGGGCCAGTACGCGTCCACGCCGCCCAGGTGCGGGCCGCCGGGCAGGCGCAGGTCCACGTTCCAGACGGGCTCGGGCAGTTCGTACCCGCGCACCAACTGGTACAGCCGGTCCTCGGCGATGGCGCGGCCCTCGGCGAGGAGGGATTCGACGGCGTCGACCACGTGCGGGCGGTTCAGCAGCCGGGCGGCGGTCAGCTCCCGTACGACGGCGGTCGGTTCGCAGTGTCCGGCTCGGACGGCCTCGCTGAGCACGCGGCGCACCGTGCCGGCGTCGGAGAGCTGCGCCACGGCGTCGGCGACGGCCCGCGCCACCGGGGCGACCGGCAGCCCGGTCACCTCCATGGGGTGCGGCATGGCGTGGGCGCGCACGACGCGGACGTCGCCGGTGGAGCGCAGGCGGCGGGTGTTCGGCACGAGTACGTCGATGTGCGAGAGGCCCAGCAGCGCGGGGGCGGAGGAGAACCGGTAGAGCGCGAGGGCGGCCAGCCCGGTGATCATGGCCTCGCCGCCGCGCCGACCGGCGTACAGGAGGGCGGCGTGCAGGCGTTCCTCGCTCGTCGCCGGCCCGGAGTGGAGCAGGAACACGCCGGGCAGCACCTGCTGCCAGGGCCGGCCCGCGGCCTCGGAGGGGCTGACTCCGTGCTCGCGGAGCTGGGCCACCGTCAGGACGCGGGGGCGGCTGGCGGTGAGGTGGGCGAGGGGGAGGGGTGCGTTCTGGTTCATGACGCGGTGATTCCCTCAGGCCATGGCCTTGCTAACGCCTGTTACACGATCGTCGGCAAATGCGGACAAGACGGGGCTAAAGTACGGACGTTCGACTGCCGATGGCGTGCCCCCCATATGGCCCAGCCCCCCGCTCCCGCCCCGCCCGAGGGGGCCGGGACGGGAGCGGGGGCGGCGTAGGGCGTCAGGCGTCGCGGGACTGGGCGCGCAGGGCGCGGGCCAGGTCGTCGCGGGACTCCAGGACCAGGCGCCGCAGCGCCGGCGCCGCGTCCGCGTGCTCCGCGAGCCAGGCGTCCGTCGCCTCCACGGTGGCCGCCGTGTCCTGGAGCGAGGGGTAGAGGCCCTTCACCACGTGCATGGCGATCTGGATCGAACGCTCCGCCCAGATCCGCTCGATCACCTCGAAGTAGCGCGTGGTGAAGGGCGCCAGCAGGTCGCGCCGCGACGGCCGGCACATGCCGTCGATCGTGGCCTCGACCAGCGCGTTCGACAGGGCGTCCGACTCCACCACCATCGCCCAGGCCTGGTCCTTGACCGCGGCCGACGGCCGGGCCGCCAGACACCGCACCTGGTGCCGCTTGCCCGACGCCGTGTCGTCGCGCGCCAGTTCGGCCTCGATCACGGACTCGTCCACCACCCCGTGCGCGGCCAGCGGCAGCAGGAACGCCCACCGCAGCTCCTGGTCGACCTCCAGCCCGTCGATCCGCGCCGAACCCTCCAGCAGCCCCAGCAGCAGCTGGAAGTCGCCCTCCGAGGAGGCGCTCTCCGCGAAGAACCGCGCCCAGGTCAGCTGGTGCTCCGAACCCGGCTCGGCCAGCCGCAACTCGTGCAGCGCGCCGGCCGCCAGATCCCGCCCGCTCTGCTCGCGCCGCGCCGGCGCCGCGTAGTGGGTGACGGCGCTCAGCGCCTGCGCGTGCAGCATCTGGAGCACGCCGACGTCGCTCTCGCGGCCCGCGTGCGCCAGCACCAGCGACAGGAAGTCCCGCGCCGGGATCACGGCGTCGCGCGTCAGGTTCCACAGCGCCGACCAGCACAGCGCCCGCGCCAGCGGGTCCGTCAGGTCGCCGAGGTGGCCGCGCAGCGTCGTCAGGGAGCGCTCGTCGAAGCGGACCTTGCAGTACGTGAGGTCGTCGTCGTTGACCAGGACCAGGTCGGGCCGCTCCCGGCCGGCCAGTTCGGCCACCACCGTCCGCGCCCCCGCGACGTCGACCTCGGCCCGCGCGTAGCGTACGAGCGCCCCGTCGGCCTCCAGCCGGTACAGGCCCACCGCCACCCGGTGCGGGCGCAGCGGCTCACCCTCCTGGAGGACGGCGAGCTCCGCGACGCGGCCGTCCGCGTCGTACGTCACGGCCGGGGTGAGCACGTTGACGCCGGCCGTCTGGAGCCAGGCCCGCGACCACGCGGCCATGTCCCGCCCGGAGACCTCCCCGAGCACCGACAGCAGGTCCGCCAGGGTGGTGTTCCCGTAGGCGTGCGCCTTGAAGTAGCGCTGGGCGCCCTGCAGGAACGCCTCGCGCCCCACGTAGGCGACGAGCTGCTTGAGGACCGCCGCGCCCTTGGCGTAGGTGATCCCGTCGAAGTTCAGCTTCGCGTCCTCCAGGTCACGGATGTCGGCCGTGATCGGGTGCGTGGAGGGCAGCTGGTCGGCCCGGTAGGCCCAGGCCTTGCGGTTGTTGGCGAAGGTGACCCAGGCCTGGTCGAAGCGGGTCGCCTCGACGAGCCCGAAGGAGCCCATGAAGTCCGCGAAGGACTCCTTCAGCCACAGGTCGTCCCACCACTTCATGGTGACCAGGTCGCCGAACCACATGTGCGCCATCTCGTGCAGGATGGTGTTCGCGCGGCGCTCGTAGGAGGCCTGCGTCACCTTCCCCCGGAAGATGTACTCCTCGCGGAAGGTCACCATCCCCGGGTTCTCCATCGCGCCGAGGTTGTACTCGGGCACGAACGCCTGGTCGTACTTCCCGAAGGGGTAGGGGTAGTCGAAGATCTCGTGGAAGAGGTCGAAGCCCTGCTTGGTGACGCGGAACACGTCGTCCGCGTCGAAGTGCTTCGCGAGCCCCTGGCGGCACATCGCGCCGAGCGGGATCGTCAGGTCCCCGCGCGTGTAGGTGTCCGTCACGTAGTGGTACGGGCCCGCGATCACGCACGTGATGTACGTGGAGATGGGCGCGGTCTCGGCGAAGCGGCGGGTCCGTCCCTCGCGGGACTCCTCCACGCCGTTGCTCCACACCTGCCAGCCCTCGGGCGCGGTCACCTCGAAGCGGTACGGGGCCTTGAGGTCCGGCTGCTCGAAGTTGGCGTACACGCGGCGGGCGTCCGCCGGCTCGTACTGGGTGTAGAGGTAGACCTCGCCGTCCTCCGGGTCAACGAATCGGTGCATGCCCTCGCCGGTCCGGCTGTAGGCGCAGTTCGCGTCCACGACCAGGACGTTGTCGGAGGCGAGGTCGTCCAGGGCGATCCGGGCCCCGTCGAAGACCTCGGCCGGGTCGAGGACGCGGCCGTTGAGGGTGACGGAGTTCACCGACGGGGCGATCAGGTCCGCGAAGGAGGAGGCGCCGGGGACGGCGGCGCGGAAGCGGAGGGTCGTCACCGACCGGAAGGTGCGGGGTCCCTCGGCCGGTTCGGCCTCGTCCACCGCCGACGTCAGGTCGAGCATCACCTCGTACCCGTCGACGGACAGCAGCTCGGCCCGCTCGCGGGCCTCGTCTCGGGAAAGGTTCACACCGGGCACGTGCACTCCTTCGTGCGTGATCGCGTTCTTCGGTTCGAATCCTCCCACGAGGGAATGCGCGCGGGTCAGGACCTGTTGGCCACGGTGATGGTGATGAGCAACGCCTTGAGTGCCTTAGCTGATACGAGGAGAGACATGGCCGACACGCAGGTGCGCGAGAAGACCCCCGTCGACTTCTGGTTCGACCCGCTCTGCCCCTGGGCCTGGATGACGTCGCGTTGGGTCCTCGAAGTCGAGAAGCTCCGCGACATCGAGGTCCGCTGGCACGTGATGAGCCTGGGCGTGCTCAACGAGAACAAGCTCGACGAGCTGCCGGAGTCCTACCGCAAGCTCCTCGGCCCCGAGGCCTGGATCCCGGTACGCGTGGTCATCGCCGCCGAGCAGAAGTTCGGCAAGGAGATCACCGGCAAGCTGTACACCGCGCTCGGCACCCGCATCCACAACGAGGGTCGCGGCAACACCCACGAGGTCATCGTGGAGGCGCTGGAGGAGGTCGGTCTCCCGGCGGAGCTGGCCAAGTTCGGCACCACCGACACCTTCGACGCGGAGCTGCGCGCCTCCCACAACGACGGCATCGAGCGGGTCGGCCAGGAGGTCGGCACCCCGGTGATCTCCGTGCCCGGCTCGGACGGCAAGGACGTGGCCTTCTTCGGCCCGGTCGTCACCCCCACCCCGCGCGGCGAGGACGCCGCCCGCCTGTGGGACGGCACCCTCCTGGTGGCCTCCACCCCGGGCTTCTTCGAGATCAAGCGCACCCGCGACAAGGGCCCCAGCTTCGAGTAGTCCGCAGCTTCGAGCAGTCCCGGCCGGTCCGGGCGACGCGTACGAAGGCCCCCCGCGAGTCACGTCCTCGCGGGGGGCCTTCGCTGTACACGTCCGCCGGTGAAGGTTGAGAAGACGATCACGAGGCGGACGGGTCGAAGACGCCGATCAGCCCTTGACGGGGATCAGCAGCGGGGTGTTCGCCTTGGCGTCGGCGTAGCGCTTGGCCACGTCCTGCCAGTTGACGACGTTCCACATGGCCTCGATGAAGTCCACCTTCTGGTTCTTGTACTGAAGGTAGAAGGCGTGCTCCCAGGCGTCGAAGACGAGGATCGGCACGGAGGCCTGACCCACGTTGCCCTGGTGGTCGTAGACCTGCTCGACGATCAGCCGGCCGCTGATGGGCTCGTACGCGAGCACGCCCCAGCCGGAGCCCTGCGTGGCGGAGGACGCGAAGGTCAGCTGCTTCTTGAACTTCGCGAACGAGCCGAAGGACTCGGTGATCGCGTCGGCGAGGTCGCCCACGCCGTCGGCCGCGGTCGGCTCGCCGCCGCCCTCGCCGGTCTTCGGGCTGGCCATGTTGTGCCAGTAGATGCTGTGCAGGATGTGGCCGGAGAGGTGGAACGCGAGGTTCTTCTCCAGGCCGTTGAGGGCGCCCCAGTTCTCCTTGTCGCGCGCCTCCTCCAGCTGCTCCAGCGTGGTGTTGGCGCCGGCGACGTAGGCCGCGTGGTGCTTGTCGTGGTGCAGCTCGATGATCTGCGGGTTGATCACCGGCTCCAGGGCCGCGTAGTCGTACGGAAGTTCAGGAAGCGTGTAGATGGCCATGCGTGTTGTCCGGTCCCCTCGGCGTGCCAATCGCTAATTGCAATTAATGCGCAACTGCACGCTAGCAGCATCTATTCCGTTGATCACGTAAGGGTCACCTCTCCCCAACGCGGAGGGGCCCCGTGCGCACGCACGGGGCCCTCCGGACGGCGGGTGGGTCAGCGGCTCGCCGCCGCCCGGCGCCGCTGCATGACGTAGCCGGTGACCGCGAGGGCCACCGTCAGGCCGCCGGTGAAGACCACCTGGACCCGCGTGTCCCCGTCCAGCGCCATCAGCACCAGCACGCCGGCGACCCCGGCCAGCGCGACCCACGTCAGGTACGGGAAGCCCCACATCCTCACGACGAGCTTCTCGGGGGCCTCCCGCTCAAGCCGGCGGCGCAGCACGAACTGGGAGACGGCGATGAAGCCCCAGACGATGAGGATCACCCCGCCGACCATGTTCAGCAGCCAGGCGAACAGGGTGTCCGGGTACCAGTACGAGAGCAGGACGGTGACGAACCCGAAGCCCGAGGACGCCAGCACGGCCCGGCGCGGCACCCGGCCGCTCACCTTCGCCAGAGCCTTGGGGCCCTGCCCCCGGGACACCAGGGAGTAGGCCATGCGGGAGGAGCCGTAGATGTTGGCGTTCATCGCGGACAGCAGGGCGATCAGGATGACCACGTTCATGATCTGACCGGCGGCCGGGATGCCCAGGTGGTCCAGGGTCGCCGCGTACGGGCCCTGGCCGGTGACGGCCGGGTCGTTCCAGGGCAGCAGGGTGACGATGACCAGCATCGAGCCGACGTAGACGATCGCGATGCGCCACATGGTGGTCTTCACGGCCTTGGCCACGCCCTTGACCGGGTCGGCGGACTCGGCGGCGGCGATGGTCACCGTCTCCAGGCCGCCGTACGCGACGACGGAGGCGAGCAGGCCGACCAGCAGACCGTCGACCCCGTTCGGCAGGAAGCCGCCGTCGTGCAGCAGGTTCGCGGCGCCGGGGGAGGAGGTGCCGGGCAGCAGGCCCAGGATCGCCAGGGTGCCGAGACCGAGGAAGAGGGCGATGGCGCCGATCTTGAGCGCGGCGAACCAGAACTCGAACTCGCCGAAGTTGGAGACGGCGGCCAGGTTGCTGCCGCAGAAGAAGGCCATGAAGACCAGCACCCACATCCACGACGGGGTGCCGGGGAACCAGCCCGTCATGATGTGCGCGGCGCCGATCGCCTCGATGGCGACGCCCACGCACAGCAGGGTCCAGAACATCCAGCCCGCCGTGAAGCCGGCCCACGGGCCGATGGCCCGGTCGGCGTGGACGGAGAAGGAGCCGGAGGCGGGGTTGGCGGCGGACATCTCGCCGAGCATCCGCATCACGAACATCACCAGCAGCCCCGACGCGGCGTACGCGAGCACGATCGAGGGGCCGGCGGCCGCGATGCCCGCGCCCGAGCCGACGAAGAGGCCCGCCCCGATGACGCCGCCGAGGGCGATCATCGAAAGGTGGCGCTGCTTGAGGCCGCTGCCGAGGGGCGTGGAGCCCTCGGGGCTCGGGGCCTGCGGCCGATCGGGGGGCGCGAGGGTGCTGCTGCTCTGGCTCATGGGGGTGTGCCTGTTCGGTGTGCGGGGGGTGGTGCGCGGTCTCGTGGTGAGGGGCCCAGTCTGCCCAGCGTCCGATTACCGGACGTTTTGCGTCCGCTATCCGGACCCCCGCTTCACGGATGGTGATCACGTCCGTACGCTCGCGGGGGGCGCGGCGGCGGATGCCCGGCCGGCCGGGAGAGGGGTACCGCGATGGAGCGCACCATCAGGGACATGAGCGCCACCGGGCGGGGCGTGCTCGTCACCGGCGCCTCCCGGGGCATCGGGCGGGCGGTCGCGACCGCCTTCGCCGCGCAGGGCGACCGCGTCGCCGTGCACTGCTCGACCCGCCACGCGGACGCCGAGGAGACCCTCGCCGGCCTCGCGGGGGAGGGGCACGTCCTGCTCACCGCGGACCTCGCGGATCCGACCGCCGTCGAGGAGCTCGCGGCCGCGGCGGAGGAGGCGCTCGACGGCGTGGACGTCCTGGTCAACAACGCCGCCGTGATGATCGCGCACCCGCTGCCCGACACCTCGTACGAGGACTGGCAAGGGGCGTGGCGTCGGACCGCCGCCGTGAACCTCTTCGGCGCCGCCGACCTGAGCCACCGCGTCGCGCACCGCATGATCGAAGCCGGCCGCCCCGGCCGCATCGTCAACGTCGGCTCGCGCGGGGCCTTCCGGGGCGAGCCCGACCACCCCGCCTACGGCGCCACCAAGGCCGCCCTGCACGCCCTGGGCCAGTCCCTCGCCGTCTCGCTCGCGCCGCACGGCATCGCCGTCGCCTCGGTGGCGCCCGGCTTCGTCGCCACCGAGCGCGTCGCCGGGCGGCTGGAGGGGGCCGAGGGCGAACGCATCCGGAGCCAGAGCCCGTTCGGCCGCGTCGCCGACCCCGGCGAGATCGCCTCGGCCGTCCTCTACCTGGCTTCCCCGGCCGCAGTGTGGAGCTCGGGCGCGGTCCTCGACGTCAACGGGGCCTCGTACCTGCGCACCTGAGGCTCACGCATCCGAAAACGTCGGACAGGGCCCCCGCGCCGCAGCACGGGGGCCCTGTCCGACGTTCCGACGTACGGCGCCGGCGGCTCAGGCCGCCGAACGGCGCGCGCGCACCTCGCGCACCCACGCCACCACCAGCACCGCGGCCGCCGCCCCCGAGGACCACAGCAGCTGCGGCCGGGCCGAGTCGTCGAACAGCATCAGCACCAGCACCGCCGCCATCCCCAGCAGCGCCGCCCACGTCAGGTACGGGAACAGCCACATCCGCAGCGTCAGCCGCTCCGGCATGTCCCGCTCCAGCTTCGGCCGCAGCCGCAGTTGCGAGACCGCGATCAGCGCCCACACGAACAGCAGTACCGCGCCGACCGCGTTGAGCATGTAGAGGAACACCGTGTCCGGCCACAGCAGGTTCAGCACGACCGACACGAAACCGAAGGCGACCGACGCGAACACCGCCCGGCGCGGCACCCCGCCGCCGGAGACCTTCAGCAGCGCCCGGGGCGCCTCGCCGCGCTCGGCCAGCGAGAAGACCATGCGCGAGGAGCCGTAGAGGTTCGCGTTCAGCGCCGAGAGCAGGGCCACGAAGACCACGATGTTCATGATCTGCCCGGCCGCCGGGATGCCGATCGAGTCGAGGACCGCCACGTACGGGCTCTGGCCCGGCTCCAGCGAGTCCCACGGCAGCAGCGTCACGATCACCAGCATCGAGCCGACGTAGAAGAAGAGGATGCGCCACACGGCGCTGCGCACCGCGCGGGCCACGGACTTGGCCGGGTTGTCGGACTCGGCGGCGGCGATGGTGACGACCTCCAGGCCGCCGAACGCGAAGATGACGGCGAGCATGCCGGCGACGACCCCGCCGAAGCCGGCCGGGAAGAAGCCGCCGTCCCCGGTCAGGTTGGCCATGCCGACGGGGTCCCCAGAGGGATTGGACGCAGTGGGCAGCAGGCCGAAGATCGCGAGCGTGCCCAGGATCAGGAACAGCACGATCGCGCCGACCTTCAGCGCGGCGAACCAGAACTCGAACTCGCCGAAGTTGCGCACCGCCGCCAGGTTGCTGACGGTGAAGACCACCATGAAGAGGAGCACCCACACCCACTGGTCGACCGACGGCAGCCAGCCGTTCGCGATCTTCGCGGCGCCGGTCGCCTCCACGGCGAGCACCACGACCAGCAGGAACCAGTACAGCCAGCCCGCCGAGAAGCCGGCCCAACGGCCCAGCGCCTTCTCGGCGTAGACGGAGAAGGAACCGGAGGCGGGCATCGCCGCGGACATCTCGCCGAGCGCCCGCATCACCAGCATCGCGAGCGCGCCCGCGAGCAGGTACGAGCAGATGATCGCCGGGCCGGCGATGCCGATGCCGGCGCCGGAGCCGACGAAGAGCCCGGCGCCGATGACGCCACCGAGACCCAGCATGGTCAGGTGACGCTGCTTGAGGCTGTGGCTCAGCGGCTCCGGGGGCAGGTCGGTGTCGACGGCGGGTGGATCGGGCAGGCGGTCGCGCATGAGGGGTGCTCGTACTCTCGGTCGGCCAAGCGGAGCTGGGTGGTCTCTGGGCTGCACAAGGGATTGGCGGGAACCTACAGTCTGGCTGGAGGGCGGCTGTAGGAGCAAAAAGGATGTGTCGTAGAACATAGGCCGTGACGCGGATCACGCCAACTCGGGTGTCAGTCCGGGACTTTGTGCGGTCTCCACCAAACCGGGCAGTCGGGCTTTGTCCCGGCCGATGCCGGCCCGGCGCCGCGCGGCGCACTAGCCTCGCGGTGTCCTGTTGATCACCACCCCCGCGGAGCCCCCGATGAGCACTGCTTCCGTCTCCTTCCGGCCCGGCGCCGTCCTCGCCGACCTGCTGCCCGCGACCCGGGTCCGCGACATCGCGCTCGTCGTCGGCGGCGCCGCGCTGACCGGTCTGGCCGCGCAGATATCCGTACCGGTCCCCGGCTCGCCCGTCCCGGTCACCGGCCAGACGTTCGCCGCGCTGCTGGTCGGAACCGCCTTCGGCGCCCGCCTCGGCTTCCTCGCGCTCGCCCTGTACGCCGCCGCCGGCGCGGCGGGCATGCCCTGGTTCGCGGGCGGCACCTCCGGCGCCTTCGGCGCGTCCTTCGGCTACGTGCTCGGCATGCTGCTCGCCGCCACCGTCGTCGGCGCCCTCGCGCGGCGCGGCGCGGACCGCTCGGCGGCGCGTACGGCGGGCACGATGGTGCTCGGCTCGGCCGTGATCTACGCGGTGGGCGTGCCGTACCTGATGGCCGCCACCGGAATGTCCCTGGGCGCGGCCGTCGCGGCGGGTGTGACCCCGTTCCTGATCGGCGACGCGCTCAAGGCCGCGCTGGCCATGGGCGCCCTGCCCGCCGCCTGGAAGCTGGCCGGCCGCCGCGGCTGAACCGCCGGACAGACCCTCGCGCGAAAGCCCCGGACCACGACGGAGTGGTCCGGGGCTTTCGCGTTCCTCCCCACGGGAGCCCGCGTACGGGCTCCCGCAGGACGGCTAGGCCGAGACCTCGGCCGCCGCGGCCTTGCGGCGGCGCAGGTCGCGGACGGTGCCGATCGCGACCACCACGGCCGCCACCAGCAGCGAGAGCAGGACGACCTCGCGGTTGGCGTCGTCGAAGAGCATGTAGACGAGCACGCCGGTGATCATCAGGGCGGTGGCCCACGTCAGGTACGGGAAGAGCCACATCTTCACGGTGACCTTCTCCGGCGCCTCGCGCATCAGGATCCCGCGCATCCGCAGCTGGGTCAGGCAGATGACCAGCCACACGAAGAGCGCGATGGCACCCGAGGAGTTCAGCAGGAAGTTGAAGACCGTGTCCTTGAAGGCGTAGTTGAAGTACACGGCGACGAAGCCGAAGACCACCGAGCCGAGGATCGCGGCCGTCGGGACGCCCTTCTTGTTGACCTTCGCGAAGGACTTCGGGGCGTCGCCGCGCTCGCCGAGCGAGAACGCCATGCGCGAGGCGGTGTAGAGGCCCGAGTTCAGGCAGGACAGCACGGCCGTCAGGACGATCACGTTCATGATCTGGCCGGCGTGCGCGATGCCGATCGAGTCCAGGGCGGCCACGTAGGAGCCCTTCTCGGTGATCGACGGGTCGTTCCACGGCAGCAGCGTCAGCACGATGAAGATCGAACCGAGGTAGAAGACGCCGATGCGCCAGATCACGGAGTTGGTGGCCTTGGTGACCGCGCGGCGCGGGTCCTCGGACTCGCCGGCGGCCAGCGTGACGATCTCGCTGCCCATGAAGGAGAAGACGACCATCAGCACACCCGTGAGCACCGAGCCGACGCCGTTGGGCATGAACCCGCCGGTGTCCGTCAGGTGCGCGAAGCCCGCGCCCGGGTTGTCCGAGCCCGGCAGCAGGCCGAAGACGGCGAGCATGCCGACGACCACGAACGCGCCGATGGCGACGACCTTGATGCCCGCGAACCAGAACTCGAACTCACCGTAGGAGGCGACCGAGCCGAGGTTGGTGACCGTCAGGACGACCATCACGATCAGGGCCCAGGCCCACTGCGGGACGGCCGGTATCCAGCTCTCCAGGATGACCGCGCCGGCGGTGGCCTCCACGGCCAGGACGACGACCCAGAAGAACCAGTACAGCCAGCCGATGGAGAAGCCGGCCCAGCGCCCGAGCGCCCGGTCCGCGTAGGCGGAGAAGGAGCCGGAGTTCGGGGAGGCGGCGGCCATCTCGCCCAGCATCCGCATCACGAAGACGACCATCGCGCCGACGAGGGCGTACGAGATCAGGATGGCGGGGCCGGTCTTGGCGATGCCGCCGCCGGAGCCGACGAAGAGGCCGGCGCCGATGACGCCGCCGATGGCGATCATGGACAGGTGGCGGTTCTTGAGACCGGCCTTCAGACCGTCGGAGGGCTGGGCGGAGCCGGGTTCACCGGTCGGGCCGCCTGCCTTCTGAAGGGTCGTCGTGGTGCTCATGGACGATTCCTTAGGAGTTTCGGGTCGCTCGGGTTGCGAGCCCCGGCATTCAAACCCGATTCACCCGCTGTGCGGAAGACCTTCCTCCGATGGTTGCCCGGGGCACAGGGTCCGGGACCAAGGTCCTTACCCGTCCTGTCTGGGTCCTTTGGGTTTACTTGAGGTTTAGAAGTGATTTACGCGACACCCGCTGCGGGCGCTCCGGCGGGCTCGTGACACACTCGGTGCATGCGCGTGTACCTCGGATCCGACCATGCCGGCTTTGAGCTCAAGAACCACCTCGTGGACTGGCTCAAGAACAACGGCCACGAGCCCGTCGACTGCGGGCCCCACATCTACGACGCCGTGGACGACTACCCGCCGTTCTGCCTGCGCGCCGCGGAGAAGACCGCCGCGGACGCCGACAGCCTCGGCATCGTCATCGGCGGCTCCGGCAACGGGGAGCAGATCGCCGCGAACAAGGTCAAGGGCGTGCGCGCCATCCTCGCCTGGAGCGTGGAGACCGCGAAGCTCGGCCGCGAGCACAACAACGCCAACGTCATCTCCGTCGGCGGCCGCATGCACACCCAGGACGAGGCCACCGCCTTCGTCGAGGCCTTCCTGGCGACCCCGTACTCCGACGAGGAGCGCCACACGCGCCGCATCGAGATGCTCTCCGCCTACGAGACCACCGGCGAGCTCCCCCCGATCCCGGCCCACCACCCGCAGGGCCAGTAGGACCACCACCCGTGCCGCCGGACCCGGGGTCCGGCGGCACGGTCGTGCACAGACCAGGAGCGCCACCGTGCCCGAAGGGCATACGATCCACCGCCTCGCCCAGGACCACACCGAGCGGTTCGTCGGACGGACCGTACGCGTCAGCAGCCCCCAAGGCCGCTTCGCCGAGAGCGCGGCCCTGCTCGACGGGCGCACCCTGGAGGGCGCCGAGGCCCACGGCAAGCACCTCTTCCTGGAGCTCGGCGACGCCTGGATCCACATCCACCTCGGCCTCTTCGGCAAGCTCGGCTTCGGCCCCGCCCCGGCCCCGCCGGCCACCGACACGGTCCGACTGCGCCTGCTGAACGACGACCACTACGCCGACCTGCGCGGCCCCACCGCCTGCGCGCTGCTCGGCGAGGGCGAGAAGAAGGCGATACACGAGCGGCTCGGCCCCGACCCGCTGCGCCCGACCGACGACCCGGACCGCGCCTGGAAGCGGATCTCCCGCTCCCGCACCACCATCGCCGCCCTGCTCATGGACCAGAAGATCGTCGCCGGCATCGGCAACGTCTACCGCGCCGAGGTCCTCTTCCGACACGGCATCGACCCCTACCGGGCCGGCAAGGACGTCACCCGCGCCGAATGGGACGCCATGTGGACGGACCTGGCGGCGCTGATGCGCGAGGGCGTACGCCACAACCGCATCGACACCGTCCGCGACGAGCACCTCCCCGAGGCCATGGGCCGCCCGCCACGCGTGGACGACCACGGGGGCGAGGTGTACGTCTACCGCCGGGCGAACCTGCCCTGCCACATCTGCGCCACCGAGATCCGCACCGCCGACCTGGCCTCCCGCAACCTCTTCTGGTGCCCCACCTGCCAGCAGCACTAGGTCGCGGCGGAGGCAGCTCAGCCCAGCCCCCGCTCGCGCGTCGGTGCCGGCGGTGGCGCCTCAACCCAGCCCCGCCGGCGTTTGAGGCGCGGGTCCGGGCGGAGCCCGGGGAACGGTGGAAGGACGGGTAGGGGACGGCCCCGCAGGGCCACCCACCCGCCCCCGCGCCCTAGAACCCGTGCGGCAGCCAGGGGGCCACGTCCCAGGCGAAGGCCCGCGACACCCGCGCCACCGCCCCCGGCCGCAGCTCCCGCACCCGCCCCGCCGCCGCGAGGGCGGCCAGGGTGTCCCCGCCCAGGTACGCCGCGCCGAGCTCCCGCACCGACAGCGCCACCTCCGCCGGGTCCGCAGTCCTCGTACAAGAGACCGAACCGGCGGAGCCCCCCGCCACCAACCGCCACCGCCCCGCGTTCCACGGGCAGAAGTCGTCCTCCACCTCCAGCACCACATCCACCGGCCCCGCATACGCCCGCGCGGCCAGCGCCCCCGGCAGATCCACCAGCCGCACGTGCAACGCGTCCCGCTTGCGCGGCGTCACCCGGCGGATGTCACTGACCAGGTGCAGCAGCGCGTCGTCCACGGGCCGCCCGTACGCCTGGACGTGCCACGTCAGGTCGATCTCGAAGAGGTAGCGCCACAGGGCCGCGTACGACGCCGGGTCCAGCGCGTCCAGCTCGCTCACCAGGACCTTGCCGTCCGAACCGCTCTGCTCCCAGTCCGGCTTCACCCGGTAGCGGGCGTACCCCGTGACCTCCCCCCGCGGCCCCTCCGCCACCACGCACTTCAGCGGCGACGCGCCCGCCCGCCTCGCTTCCGGGTCCAGCACCCCGACCCGCTCCCACCCCGGCTGCCTGGCCGTCATCCCCGGTCGGGTCGCCGGCAGCGCCGCGTAGACCCGCTCGCAGTCGGCCAGCGCCTTCTCCGGGTCCACCAGGCGCAGCCGCACCGCGTCCGTCCCCGGCGGCACGGAGAGGCGTACGCGGGTGGTGTCGACGTCGACGGACATCGCGTACGTGCCCGTGCCGTAGCCGAAGCGGCCGTAGATCGCCGGCTCGGAGGCCGTCAGCACGGCGAGCGGTTCACCACCCGCGCGGATGTCGTCCAATTGGCGGCGCATCAGCGAAGTGAGCACCCCCCGCCTGCGGTGCGTGGGGGCGACCCCCACCATCGTCACCCCCGCCGCCGGGACCAGCGCACCGCCCGGCACCGAGAGGCGGAACGTGAAGGCGCCGGCCGAGCCGACGCAGGTGTCCTCGTCCCAGACGCCCAGCGAGCGCGCCGGCTCCGTCAGCGTTTTCCAGAGCTCGCGCTCCTCGGGACTCTCGGCCACACCACCGAACGCCAGTTCAAGATGGTCGTACCAGGCATCCCACTCGTCAGCCTGCAATACACGCGTATCAAGAGCCATGGGTCATCCCTACCAGGGCCGTACGTCCTGGTCGAAATGTTTTCCACCCCCTGATCGTCCGAGGTCCGGGGGTACCCCTGCGCGCACACAGCCACGATGGATAGGGTCCACAGACAATGGCCCGAGCACGCGTGGAGACGCTCATGGCCCGGGGGCGCAAGCTGTCGCACCGGGCCCGCACCGCCCTGCGCAAATCCGCCGTCGACTACTTCCGCGGCGACGCCTCCGACTGGCTCGCCCTCCTCGGACTGCTCCTGACCGTCCCCGCCCTGGCCTGCGGCACGCTCGTGCTGCCCGTCTGGTTCTCCCCGGCGGCCCTGGTCCTGCCCATCGTGGCGGGCGGACTGCTGCTGCGGCCCGCCAGTCTCCTCGCCCTCTACGCCGCCTCCGCCACCGCGCTGATCATCGAGGCCCTCGTCCTCGGCCCCTACACCCAGGGGCCCGCCAGGGTCACCCCGGGCACGGTGCTCGTGGTGGCCGCCTGCGGCTTCTTCGGGCTGGTCATCGCCCAGTTCCGCAGCCGCGTCGGCGTGCCCTGGCGGCGCGGCGGCACCATGCTCTTCGACCTCCGCGAACGCATCCGCGTCCAGAGCAAGCTCCCCGCCCTGCCGCGCGGCTGGCACCGGGAGATGGCCCTGCGCCCGGCCGGCGGCCAGTCCTTCTCCGGGGACTTCGTCGTCGCCGCCCGCACCGGCGGCGGCCGCACCCTGGAGATCGTCCTCACCGACGTCTCCGGCAAGGGCATGGAAGCCGGCTCCCGCGCCCTGCTGCTCTCCGGCGCCTTCGGCGGCCTGCTCGGCGCCCTGCCCCCGCACGGCTTCCTGCCCGCCGCCAACGGCTACCTGCTCCGCCAGGACTGGGACGAGGGCTTCGCCACCTCCATCCACCTCGTCCTCGACCTGGAGACCGGCGACTACGAACTCCTCTCCGCCGGCCACCTCCCCGCCCTCCAGCTCTCCGCCGGCACCGGCCGCTGGCAGGAGGTCTCCGGGGAAGGCCCCCTCCTCGGGGTCTACGACGGCGCCGAGTTCGAGCCAGCCCGCGGCAACCTGCGGCGCGGCGACGTCCTGATGCTCTTCACCGACGGCCTCGTCGAAACCGCCGACCGCGAGATCAGCGAGGGCATCGACCGGCTCACGGGCGAAGCCGACCGCTACGTCGCCGCCGGCTGGGAGGGCGCCGCCTGGCACCTCATCGAGAAGGTCGCCAAGGACGTCAACGACGACCGCGCCCTGCTCCTGATCCGCCGCTCGCCCTGACGCGGGGTGGGGCTTACCCCACCCCGGGGCGCCGGGCCGCACCATGGACGCCGCCGCACGGTGATCCATAGCGTCGGGGACGACAACGGCTCCGGCAGGGGAAGGCGGCACACCATGGGGTTCCGGCGCGAACGGCGACAGCCCGCGGTCGAGCACGGGGGAGACGGCCACGGCACTGCCGCCGTGGAGCTGCGCGGCGTCACACGCGTCTACGGGCGCGGGGCCGGACTCGTCCACGCCCTGCGCGGCATCGACGTATCCCTCCCGCGCGGCAGCTTCACCGCCGTCATGGGCCCCTCGGGCTCCGGCAAGTCCACGTTCCTCCAGTGCGCGGCCGGACTCGACCTCCCCACCGAGGGCTCCGTCCGCCTCGGCGGCACCGAACTCACCGGCATGAACGAGAACCAGCTCACCGAACTGCGCCGCAGCCGCCTCGGCTTCGTCTTCCAGGCCTTCAACCTGATGCCCTCGCTGACCGTCGAGCAGAACGTACTGCTGCCCATGCGGCTCGGCGGCGGCCGCCAGGACCGCGCCCGCGCCGCCGAACTGCTCGCCCGCGTCGGCCTGGAGAGCAAGGGCCGAAGCCGCCCCGCGGAACTCTCCGGCGGCCAGCAGCAGCGGGTCGCCATCGCGAGGGCCCTGGTCACGCGGCCCGACGTGGTCTTCGCCGACGAGCCCACGGGCGCCCTCGACACCACCACCGCCGGCGAGGTCCTGGCCCTCCTGCGGGACGCCGTCGACACCCTGGGCGCCACCGTCGTCATGGTCACCCACGACCCGGCCGCCGCCGCCCACGCCGACCAGGTCCTCTTCCTCGCCGACGGCCTGATAGCCGACCGCCTCCCCCGCAGCACCCCTCTGGCGGTGGCCTCGCGCATGACGACCCTCACCACGTCCACTGCCTAGCGGTGTCGTCAAGGAGCGTCGGCCGCCCGCCGGCCGGGGCCACCTGCCAGCGGTAGCCGGGGGAGGGACTTCGCGGACACCCCCCGGGGCCTGTCCGGCGGATCATGGCCGGGCCGGCGGCGCCCGGCACGGCGCCTCGCCGCGTTGCCTCCCCTCAGCCCTGCGGGCCGGGGGAGACCCATGGCACCGGACCCCGCCGCCCATCCGACCCTGATCCGCCGGACAGGCCCTGGTCGGCGCCGGCCGGGGCGCGCGGGGTCGGGGGTGGCGGGCTCGGTGAGGGCGTCCTACCGGTCACCGCCGTCCAGGCGGGCTCGGTGAGCCGGACCTACCGGTCCACCGCCGTCCAGGCGCTCAGGCCCAGTCGGCCCGTGGTGCCGAGGTCGACGGGGGCCGCGAGGGTGAGCCGCAGGCGAGCGGCGCCCGGCTTCGGCGTGAGCTCCAGTACCCGCCCCTCGGCGGGCGGCGTCGACACCTCCGTGACCGTGTTCCGCCACACCAGCCCCACGGACGCCGCCTGTCCCGGCCGGAGCGTGACCTTCCGGGGCGGCGCGTCGAAGCTGTCCATGACGGTCACGCCGTTCGCACCGTGCCCGACCTTGACCTCCACGGGCCGCCCCTGGCCGTCCAGCAGCCGGATGTCCGGGTAGCCGTTCAGTACGTAGTCCCCGGTCCCGCAGTTGATCAGCTGGAAGTCGGCCACCCGCAGCCCCATCGCCGCGTTCCCGACCCCCTCGACGAGCCGCGCGCCGCCTTCACAGGCCGTGGGCGAGGGGCTCGGCGAGACGGATGCCCGGTTCGGCAACTCCTCGGCCCGCACGATCCCGCTCGGCACCGCCACGGGCCCACCGGCCCCGGCGCCCTCCGACGCCACCGTCGTCCCGCACCCCACCAACGCCCCCCGCGAGGACCACACCCCCGGCCGCCCGCGCCCAACCCCGCCCCTTTGTGATCATCCGATGACCTTAGAACGCACCCACGCCCCAGACCAGGCTCCCACCACCCGCTTCCCGTCCCTTCCACCGCTTCCCCGGCGCCGGCCCTGCCCCCCGGGCCCTGCGGCCCCTGCGGCGCCAGCCCGCCCCGGGCCCTGCGGCCCCTGCGGCGCCAGCCCGCCCCGGCCCTGCGGCCCCTGCGGCCCCTGCGGCGCCAGCCCGCCCCGGCCCTGCGGCCCTGCGGCGCCAGCCCGCCCCGGCCCTGCGGCCCCTGCGGCGCCAGCCCGCCTCGGCCCTGCGGCGCCGACCCGCCCCGGCCCTGCGGCCCCTGCGGCGCCGACCCGCCCCGGCCCTGCGGCCCTGCGGCGCCGACCCTGCCCCTTCCCCAGGCCGGCCGTCCCCGCCCTGAGCCGCCGGTCTGCCCCAGCCCTGCGGCCACCTGGCTGCCCCAGCCCTGCGGCCCCTGGCCGCCTCGGCCCTGCGGTGCCCGGGGTCCGCCTCGGCCCTGCGGGCACCGGCCCGCCCGGCCCCTGCGGCGCCGGCCCTGACCCTTCCCCAGGCCTGGCTTCCTCGCCCCTGCGGCCCCGTGCGGGCGCGCCCCGATCCGGTCCGGCCCCGGCGCGCCCCAACCTCCCCAGCCCCCCATCGGCCGCCGGCCGGCCAATCCCCCGTGATTGGACCGTTCCCGCGTCCCGTCCGGCCTCTAGCGTGCCGCCATGGACCGCACCCTCGCCGACGACCTCGCGCGCCTGCCCGAACTGCTCGACGCCACCCGCCGCGCCGCCGCCGCGACGCTGGCCGGGCTCGACGCCCGACCCGTCGTCGTACCGCCCGTCGACTCCCTCCCGGACCCCGAGCCGCTCCCCGAGCACGGCACCGGCACCGAAGCGGCGCTGGCCGCGTTCGAAAGCCGCTGGGCCCCGCGCCTGTCGGCCTCCGCCGGCCCCCGTTACCTCGGCTTCGTCACCGGCGGCGCCACCCCCGCCGCCCTCGCCGGCGACTGGCTGACCGCCACCCACGACCAGAACTCCAACTCCGCCCTCGACGGCGCGGGCCAAGACCTCGAACGCGAAACCGTCACCTGGCTCCGCGACCTCTTCGGCCTCTCCGCCGCCCACACCGGCACCTTCGTCAGCGGCGCCACCATGTCCAACACCACCGGCCTCGCCATCGCCCGCGAATGGCTCGGCGAACGCCTCGGCGTCTCCCCGGCCGAGGACGGAGCGGCGGCCCTCGGCCCGGTCCGCGTACTCTCCGGCGCCCCGCACTCCTCCATCGCCAAGGCCCTCTCCGTCCTCGGCCTCGGCCGCGGATCCCTCGTCGCCGTCCCCACCCTCCCGGGCCGCGAGGCCGTCGACCCCGCCGCCCTCGACCGGGCGCTCGCCGACACGCCCGGCCCCGCCGTCGTCGTCGCCAACGCCGGCACCGTCAACACCGTCGACTTCGACGACCTCCCCGCCATCGCCGCCCTCCGCGAACGCCACGACTTCTGGCTCCACACCGACGCCGCCTTCGGCGCCTTCGCCGCCCTCTCCCCGGACCACGCCCACCTCACCGCCGGCCTCGACGCCTCCGACTCCCTCTGCGTCGACCTCCACAAGTGGCTGAACGTCCCCTACGACAGCGCCGTCCAGTTCACCCGCCGTCAAGACCTCCAGGCCCGCGTCTTCCAAAACTCCGCCGCCTACCTCGGTCCCCTCGGCGACCACCCCGACCTGGTGCACCTCACCCCCGAGAACTCCCACCGGCTGCGCGCCCTCGCCGCCTGGTTCACGCTCCGCGCCTACGGCCGCACCGGCCACCGGGAGATCGTCGAGCGCGACATCGCCTGCGCCCACGCACTCGGCGCCGCCCTGGAACGCGACCCGGCCCTGCGGCTGCTCGCCCCCGTCCGCCTCAACGTCGTCTGCTTCACCCTCACCGAACGCCCCACCGCCGAGCGCCTGACCGCCCTGCGCCGGGCCGTCGAAGCCGACGTCTTCCTGACCCCCACCGTCTACGCGGGAACCCCCGCGCTGCGGGCCGCGTTCTCCAACTGGCGTACCACGCGGGCCGACGCGCACCGGGTCGCCGAGACCCTGAGTACGGCGGCGAAGGAGCTCACATGACAAACCGCCCCCTGACCCTGACCGAGGTCGAGGCCCTCGCCCGCGCGGCGCACGAGGGCCAGACGGACAAGGCCGGCCGGCCCTACGCCGAGCACCTCGCAGCCGTCGCCGAAGGCGTCCGCCTGCGCGGCGGCAGCCCCGACCAGCAGGCCGCCGCCTGGCTCCACGACGCCATCGAGGACGACGCCCTGACCCCCGCCTGGCTGGCCGACGCCGCCCTTCCCCCAGCGGTCAAGGCCATCGTCCTCGCCCTCACCAAACGCCCCGGAGAACCCCTGGAGGAGTACGCGGCCCGCATCCTCGCCACGCCGGGCGCCGTCCTCGTCAAGGAAGCCGACCTCGCGCACAACGCCGACCCCGTACGTCTCTCCGTACTCGACGCGCCCACCCGCGAGCGACTGACCGCGAAGTACGCCCGCGTCCGCTCCCTCCTCGGCATCACCGCGCCCTGACGCCGCCGGCATGCCCGAAATGCGGCCATTCCGGACCCACTTGGCGCGAAGGAAGCCATGGTGATTCGTCACGAGACGGATAGCGCGGGCGTGTTGGTGGGAGGATGGTGCGTATGGGGATACGCACGGCCGTACGCCCCGGGCCGACCAGGGGACGACCGAAGGTGTGATCAGTAGTGGCCATTTCGCTGTCAGTCGTGGTTCTGTTGGCGATCATCCTGGTGATCCTGATCCGCGGCAAGCACATCAAGGCCGGCCCCGCGATCGTCGCGGTCCTCTTCGGCTTCTTCCTGGCGTCCAGCTCCATCGCCCCGGACGTGAACCGCTTCCTGAACTCCCTCGCCGACACCATCGCCGGCATCAAGCTCTAGCGCGCCGGCGCCCACGCAGCGGGCCCGGAAACGCGTCAGGGCCAGGTCGAGGAAACGTCCTCTGACCTGGCCCTGAGCCGTAGAGAGCGGGTGACGGGAATCGAACCCGCGTAGCTAGTTTGGAAGACTAGTGCTCTACCATTGAGCTACACCCGCAACACGCGCGCCGCAGGTCGGGGACCGCGGCACGGACAGCATCCTAGCGGGTCGCGCGGGGGGAGCGCACACCCCTTTCGGCGCCGCGCCGGCCCTCGGGCGCCGGCCCGGCGGGCCCGCCGGGAAAACCGGGGGCGTCGGAGGGTCTCCGGGCATGTACCCTACGTGTCGCACCGACGGGGTGTGGCGCAGCTTGGTAGCGCGTCCGCTTTGGGAGCGGAAGGTCGTCGGTTCGAATCCGGCCACCCCGACCAGTCAGCAATACCCCCCGCACGGGATCTCTCACGAAGATCGCGTTGTGGGCTGATTGCCGCTTGCGGTTACTATGCAAACTGCGTGCCCGTGTGTCTGATGTACCGGGCCGAATCCGCCGAACCGCTGAATCGCAGCGATGCGGCGAACCCCCAGCAGTCAGCCACAAGGAGACCGAACCGTGAAGAGCGCCGTGGAGACCCTGAACCCGACTCGGGTTCGGCTCACTGTTGAGGTGCCCTTCGAGGAGCTCAAGGACAGCCTCGACGCGGCCTACAAGAAGATCAACCAGCAGGTCACGGTGAAGGGCTTCCGCAAGGGCAAGATCCCCGCGCGCGTCATCGACCAGCGCTTCGGCCGCGGTGCGGTGCTGGAGGAGGCCGTCAACGACGCCCTCCCGAAGTTCTACACCGAGGCGGTCAACGAGGCCGACCTGAACCCGCTGGGCCAGCCCGAGGTCGACATCAAGGAGCTGAAGGACGGCGAGCTGCTGTCCTTCACCGCCGAGGTGGACGTCCGCCCCGAGATCGAGATCCCGGACTACTCCGGCATCGAGGTCGAGGTCGACGCGGTCGAGGTCTCGGACGAGGACGTCGAGAAGTCGGTCGAGCAGCTGCGCGGTCGCTTCGCGTCCACCAAGGACGTCGAGCGCGCCGCCGCCGAGGGTGACGTCGTCACCATCGACCTCGAAGCCAAGGTCGACGGCGAGGTGCTCGCCGACGGCGTCGCCTCCGACGTCTCCTACACCATCGGCTCGGGCGAGCTCCTCGACGGCATCGACGAGGCCGTCAAGGGCCTGGAGGCCGGTGGCGAGGCCACCTTCACCTCGCAGCTGAAGGGCGGCTCCGCCGAGGGCAAGGACGCCGAGGTCACCGTCAAGGTCACCAAGGTCTCCGCCCGTGAGCTGCCGGAGCTGGACGACGAGTTCGCCCAGATGGCGAGCGAGTTCGACACCCTCGAAGAGCTGAAGGCCGACAGCCGCAAGCGCCTTGAGAACATGAAGCAGTACGACCAGGCCACGCAGGCCCAGGAGCGCGTCCTGGAGAAGCTGCTGGAGCTCGTCGAGGTCCCGATCCCCGAGAAGCTGCTCGCGGACGAGGTCCAGACCCGCAAGCACAACCTGGAGCACCACCAGCTCGGCCAGATGGGCCTTGACCTGGCGAAGTTCCTGGAGATCCAGGGCAAGACGGTCGAGGAGTTCGACGCCGAGACCACCGAGCAGGCCATCAAGGGCATCAAGACCCAGTTCGTCCTCGACGCGCTGGTCAACAAGGAGAAGCTGGGCGTGAACCAGGAGGAGCTCACCGAGCACCTCATGCGCCGCGCGCAGTCCTCCGGCATGTCCCCCGACCAGTTCGCCCAGGCGGTCGTCGAGGGCGGCCAGGTCCCGATGCTGGTCGGCGAGGTCGCCCGCGGCAAGGCCCTCGCGGTCGTCGTGGAGAAGGCCAAGGTCGTCGACACCAACGGTGAGGAGATCGACCTCTCCGACGACGAGGACGAGACCGAGACGGCCGCCGAGGTCGTCGAGGCCGCCGTCGAGGGTGACGCCGCCGAGGCCGACGAGGCCAAGTAACACCCCGGGCGAAGCCCACTGAGCAGTGCCCCGAAGGGCCCGGACGCGAGCGTGTCCGGGCCCTTCCGCACACCCGCCGGAAGGCGGGCGGAGCTTGCGCTCCGAGCGAACAGTTCGGGAAGCGGGATGGCGTTGTCCTACCTGCGCGTTAGGGTCCATGAATACGAGGGCACGGGAGTACCCGACGCCGGAGGGCTTCGCACCACCGGTAGGTCCGCGCCCCAGAACGAGACGCTGAGACGGCATGTGGCCGTCGGAGACGAGCAGGTGGATACGTGACGAATCTGAAGCCTTACGCCGCGGGTGAGCCGTCCATCGGTGGTGGCCTCGGCGACCATGTCTACAACCGGCTGCTCGGCGAGCGCATCATCTTCCTCGGCCAGCAGGTCGACGACGAGATCGCCAACAAGATCACGGCGCAGCTCCTCCTCCTGGCCGCGGAGCCGGAGAAGGACATCTACCTGTACATCAACAGCCCCGGCGGCTCGGTGACGGCGGGCATGGCGGTCTACGACACCATGCAGTACATCCCGAACGACGTCGTCACCATCGGCATGGGCATGGCGGCCTCGATGGGCCAGTTCCTGCTCACCGGCGGCGCCCAGGGCAAGCGCTTCGCGCTCCCGAACACCGACATCCTGATGCACCAGGGCTCCGCCGGCATCGGCGGCACCGCCTCGGACATCAAGATCCAGGCCCAGTACCTGCTGCGCACCAAGCAGCGCATGGCCGAGATCACCGCGCACCACTCGGGCCAGACCGTGGAGGCGATCATCCGCGACGGCGACCGCGACCGCTGGTTCACGGCGGAGGAGGCCAAGGACTACGGCCTGATCGACGAGATCATCTCCGCCGCGTCCCTGGTCCCGGGCGGCGGCGGCACCGGGGCCTGACCGCCCCGGCCCCGGCGTACGGGGCACCGTACGCCCGCCCGCCCGTTCCAGGCACCCTCAGCCCGCGCAACGCCACCAGGATGGTGAACACCCAGATGCAGAACAACTTCTCCGCGAGCGGCCTCTACTCCGGCCCGCAGGTGGACAACCGCTACGTGATCCCGCGCTTCGTCGAGCGCACCTCGCAGGGCGTGCGCGAGTACGACCCGTACGCGAAGCTCTTCGAGGAGCGCGTGATCTTCCTCGGCGTGCAGATCGACGACGCCTCCGCCAACGACGTCATGGCGCAGCTGCTGTGCCTGGAGTCGATGGACCCGGACCGCGACATCTCGATCTACATCAACAGCCCCGGTGGTTCCTTCACCGCGCTGACGGCGATCTACGACACGATGCAGTTCGTGAAGCCGGACATCCAGACGGTCTGCATGGGCCAGGCGGCCTCCGCCGCCGCCGTCCTGCTGGCCGCCGGCACCCCCGGCAAGCGCATGGCGCTGCCGAACGCCCGCGTGCTGATCCACCAGCCCTCGGGCGGCACCGGCCGCGAGCAGCTCTCCGACCTGGAGATCGCGGCCAACGAGATCCTGCGCATGCGTGACCAGCTGGAGACCATGCTGGCCAAGCACTCGACCACGCCGATCGAGAAGATCCGCGAGGACATCGAGCGCGACAAGATCCTCACGGCCGAGGACGCGCTCGCGTACGGCCTGATCGACCAGATCATCTCCACCCGCAAGAGCAACGCGCTCTGATCCTTGCCGCCAGTTGGCGTGGGCACGCTGCCGCATTCGGCGATGTGAACCACGTCAAGGGGGCCCCGTACGGGGCCCCCGGCAAGGTACCGTCGGATATGAGGCACCAGGAGCGCTGAACCAGGCGTCTCCCAGGCGAAGGGGAAGCACCTCGTGGCACGCATCGGTGACGGCGGCGACCTGCTCAAGTGCTCGTTCTGCGGAAAAAGCCAGAAGCAGGTGAAGAAGCTCATCGCAGGACCCGGTGTCTACATCTGCGACGAGTGCATCGACCTCTGCAACGAGATCATCGAAGAGGAACTCGCGGAGACCTCCGAGGTCCGGTGGGAGGAACTCCCCAAGCCCCGTGAGATCTACGAGTTCCTGGAGAGCTACGTCGTCGGCCAGGAGCCGGCGAAGAAGGCGCTCTCGGTAGCGGTCTACAACCACTACAAGCGCGTGCAGGCCGGCGAGAACGGCGGCGCGCAGGGCCGCGACGACGCGATCGAGCTCGCGAAGTCCAACATCCTGCTGCTGGGCCCGACGGGCTCCGGCAAGACCCTGCTCGCGCAGACGCTGGCGCGCATGTTGAACGTCCCGTTCGCCATCGCCGACGCGACGGCGCTGACGGAGGCCGGCTACGTCGGCGAGGACGTCGAGAACATCCTGCTCAAGCTGATCCAGGCGGCCGACTACGACGTCAAGAAGGCCGAGACCGGGATCATCTACATCGACGAGATCGACAAGGTCGCCCGCAAGAGCGAGAACCCGTCGATCACCCGCGATGTGTCGGGCGAGGGCGTCCAGCAGGCCCTGTTGAAGATCCTGGAAGGCACGACGGCCTCCGTCCCGCCGCAGGGCGGGCGCAAGCACCCGCACCAGGAGTTCATCCAGATCGACACGACGAACGTGCTCTTCATCGTGGGCGGCGCCTTCGCCGGCCTGGAGAAGATCATCGAGTCGCGCGCGGGCGCCAAGGGCATCGGCTTCGGGGCGACGATCCGCTCGAAGCGGGAGATCGAGGCGAGCGACCAGTTCCAGGAGGTCATGCCGGAGGACCTGGTGAAGTTCGGGATGATCCCCGAGTTCATCGGCCGTCTCCCCGTCATCACCTCGGTCCACAACCTGGACCGCGAGGCGCTCCTCCAGATCCTCGTCGAGCCGCGCAACGCGCTGGTGAAGCAGTACCAGCGGCTGTTCGAACTGGACGGCGTCGAGCTGGACTTCGAGCGCGAGGCCCTCGAAGCCATCGCCGACCAGGCCATCCTGCGCCAGACGGGCGCGCGCGGTCTGCGCGCCATCATGGAGGAGGTCCTCATGTCGGTGATGTACGAGGTCCCGTCCCGCAAGGACGTGGCCCGCGTGGTCATCACCTCCGATGTGGTCCGCTCCAACGTCAACCCGACGCTGGTCCCCCGCATCGTCCCCAAGGACCAGGGCCCGCACGAGAAGTCGGCGTAGTCGGTAGGACACACGCGAGGAGGGGCGCCCCGGACATCCGGGGCGCCCCTCCTCGTATGTCGTGGGCCGCCGTCAGTTCTTGACGCGGGCGGTGTTGTAGAGCTTGGCGGTGAGGTCCGCGGCCTGCTCCAGGGTGTAGCCGGCCTTGCCCGTGAGGGAGGCCGCCGGGTCGGCGGCCGTGACGGTGCCCAGGGTGCTGTAGTCGCCCCACACGCAGAGGGGCATGATCGATTCCTTCGGGCCCTTGACCGTCGCGTCCTTCGCGGTGAACTTGACCTCCTGGCACTTCATCACGGCGCCCTTGAAACCGGCGGGGGTCATGGCCTTGGGGGTCCCGACGAGCTCGACGTTCACCTTGTCGTTCTTCTTGGCCGCGTTCATCTGGGCCGTGGCGAAGTAGGCGTCCACCGACTTGTCCGGGCTGCCGATCCGCCCGAAGTAACCGTTGAAGCTCAGGCCCTTGGCCGTCAGGGCGTTCTTCGGGTCGCCGGCCGTGTAGCTCATGCCCGCCTTGCCGGCGTCGATGATGCCGGCGGCCTGGACCTGCTTCTTCTCCTCGTCGGTGATCGGCTTCTCTTCGTACTTCGGGTTCTTCTGGAACTCGCCGACCGACGGCGGCGCGACCAGCTTGTAGCCCTTGGTGGCGTCGGAGATCTCGCCCTCGGAGCCGCCCAGGAAGTACCAGCCGCCGCCCGCGATGACCGCGACGGCCACGATCACGCCGATGACGACTCCGGCCTTCGACTTCTTCGGGGGGTCCTGCGGGGGCATGCCGCCGTACGGGGGCTGCTGCTGCGGCTGCTGGTAGCCGTACGCGGGCGGCGGCTGCTGCGGGTAGCCCGGCTGCGGGGGCTGCGGGGGGTAGCCCTGCGGCGGGACGCCGGGCGGGGCCTGCTGGGGGTATCCGTAGCCGGGCTGCCCGGCGGGCTGCCCGTACGGGTTCGGCGGCGGGGGCTGCTGCCCGTAGGGCCCCGGCTGCTGCGGCTGCTGCTGCCCGTACGGGCCCGGCTGGTGGTAACTCATCCCGCGTCCCCCTGTGAGGTTGCTTATCTGCTCCACACATCCTGGCGGAAGCGGGCCCCGCACACCGCGCCGGGGCCCCGGGATTACCGGTTTCAGTACCGGACCGTTACGCCTCTAAACTGTGCTCCGTGACCGAGAACACGCAGACACCCAGTGCCCCCAACTCCGAACTGCCGACCCAGTACGCGCCGGCCGAGGTAGAGGGGAAGCTCTACGAGCGCTGGGTAGAGCGTGGGTACTTCACGGCCGACCCCGCGAGCGAGAAGCCCCCGTACACGATCGTCATCCCGCCGCCGAACGTCACCGGCTCCCTCCACCTGGGGCACGCCTTCCAGCACACGCTGATGGACGCCCTGACCCGCCGCAAGCGCATGCAGGGCTACGAGTCCCTGTGGCTGCCCGGCATGGACCACGCCGGCATCGCCACCCAGAACAAGGTCGAGCAGCAGCTCGCCGAGGAGGGCAAGTCCCGCCACGACCTGGGCCGCGAGGAGTTCGTCGAGCGCGTCTGGCAGTGGAAGGAAGAGTACGGCGGCAAGATCCTCGGCCAGATGCGGCGCCTCGGTGACGGCGTCGACTGGAGCCGTGAGCGCTTCACCATGGACGAGGGCCTGTCCAAGGCCGTCCAGACGATCTTCAAGAAGCTCTACGACGACGAGCTGATCTACCGCGCCGAGCGCATCATCAACTGGTGCCCCCGCTGTCTGACGGCCATCTCGGACATCGAGGTGGAGTACCAGGAGGACGCGGGAGAGCTCGTCTCCATCACGTACGGCGAGGGCGAGGACACCCTCGTCGTCGCCACCACCCGCGCCGAGACGATGCTCGGTGACACGGCCATCGCCGTCCACCCGGACGACGAGCGCTACAGGCACCTGGTCGGCAAGCTCATCAAGCTGCCGCTGACCGACCGGTCCATCCCGGTCGTCGCGGACACGCACGTCGACCCCGAGTTCGGCACCGGCTGCGTCAAGGTGACGCCCGCCCACGACCCGAACGACTTCGCCATCGGGCAGCGCCACAACCTGCCCAACATGACGATCATGGACGAGCACGGTGTCATCACCGTCCACGGCCCCTTCCTCGGCCTCGACCGCTTCGAGGCCCGCAGCGCGGTCGTCTCCGCCCTGCGCCAGCAGGGTCGCATCGTCGCCGAGAAGCGCCCGTACCTGCACTCCGTCGGGCACTGCTCGCGGTGCGGCACCACCGTCGAGCCGCGCCTGTCGCTCCAGTGGTGGGTCAAGGTCGAGACCCTCGCCAAGGCCGCCGGTGACGCGGTCCGCGACGGCCGGGTCGCGATCCACCCGCAGGAGATGGAGAAGCGCTACTTCGACTGGGTCGACAACCTCAACGACTGGTGCATCTCGCGCCAGCTCTGGTGGGGCCACCGCATCCCGGTCTGGTACGGCCCGGACGGCGAGGTCGTCTGCGTCGGACCGGACGACGAGGTGCCGACGGGCGAGGGCTGGACCCAGGACACGGACGTCCTGGACACCTGGTTCTCCTCCGGCCTGTGGCCGTTCTCCACGCTCGGCTGGCCGGAGAAGACCCCGGACCTGGAGAAGTTCTACTCCACCGACGTCCTGGTCACCGGCCACGACATCATCTTCTTCTGGGTCGCCCGGATGATGATGTTCGGCCTGTACGCCATGGACGGCGAGGTCCCGTTCAAGACGATCGCGCTCACCGGCCTGGTCCGCGACGAGCGCGGCAAGAAGATGTCGAAGTCCTTCGGCAACGTCGTCGACCCGCTGGACTGGATGGACAAGTACGGCTCCGACGCCGTCCGTTTCACCCTGGCCAAGGGCGCCAACCCCGGCACCGACGTCCCGATCGGCGAGGACTGGGTCCAGGCCTCCCGCAACTTCGCCAACAAGATCTGGAACGCCACGCGCTTCGCGCTGATGAACGGCGCCACCATCGAGGGCGAGCTGCCGGCCCCCGAGGAGATGTCGGCGACCGACCGCTGGATCCTCTCGCGCCTGAACAAGACGGTCGCGCAGGTGGACGCGTACTACGAGGACTTCCAGTTCTCGAAGCTCAGCGAGGCCCTGTACCACTTCGCGTGGGACGAGGTCTTCGACTGGTACGTCGAGCTGTCGAAGACGACCTTCTTCGCGGGCGGCGAGGGGGCCCGGGTCTCCGGGCGCGTCCTCGGCGAGGTCCTGGACACCACCCTGCGCCTTCTGCACCCGGTGGTCCCCTTCGTCACCGAGACCCTGTGGACCACCCTGACCGGCGGTGAGTCCCTCGTGGTCGCCGACTGGCCCAAGGACAGCGGTTTCCGCGACGAGGCCGCCGAGGCCGAGATCGAGAACCTCCAGGCCGTCGTCACCGAGGTCCGTCGCTTCCGCGCCGACCAGGGTCTGCAGCCGGGCCAGAAGGTCCCGGCCCGCCTGGACCTGGCGGGCACGGCGCTGGTCGCGCACGAGGGCGCCATCCGCCAGTTGCTGCGCCTGCAGCCGGAGGGCGACGCGTTCAACGCGACCGCCACCCTGCCGGTCGGGGGTGCCACCGTCGCGCTGGACCTGTCCGGCACGATCGACGTGGCCGCCGAGCGCAAGCGCCTCTCCAAGGACCTCGGCGCCGCCGAGAAGGAGAAGCAGCAGGCCGAGGCGAAGCTCGGGAACGAGGCCTTCCTCGCCAAGGCCCCCGACAACGTCGTGGACAAGATCAAGGGCCGGCTCGCCAAGGCCGAGGCCGACATCGCCCGCATCCAGGCCCAGCTGGACTCGCTGCCCGCCGCCTGACCCGTGGTGTGAAGGCCCCCGTACCGTCGCGCGCCGACGGTACGGGGGCCTTTCCCGTGCCTGCCGTGCCTCCCGTGCCTCCCGTGCCGCATATCACTTCATATGTCCGACCCTGTGACTCGATCCGGGGCCGGGACCACGGATGATGGGTGGCATGCACGTCAAGCCCGTCCTGTCGGCGTACCACCGGGCGGTGGCCGCCGGCCGCCGGATGGCCGAGGGCTGGGCCGGCTCGCCCCGGGCGCAGGACGTCCTCGCGGCGCTGAGCTGCCTGGCCCTGATGGCCCTGGACCTGCCCGGCCTCGCCGCCGCCGACAACTCGCTCGACGGCTGGACGGCCGCCCTGGTGCTGACGGCCGGCTGTGCGACCCTGCTGCTGCGCCGCCGGATGCCGTGGGCGGCGTTCCTCACGGCCCTGCTGTTCATCGGATGGCTGCACGAGCTGACGCTGGTCCAGTTCGCGCTGTACTCCGTCGGCCGCTACCGGGGCCGGCGGGCCGCGATCCTCGCCACCCTCGGCTACGTCGCCTTCGCGCTGGCCGTCTTCAGCGTGCCGGGCTGGCCCGAGCCGAAGTCGCAGAGCCTCAGCGCCTTCCTCAGCCTGGTCGTGCCGATCGGGGTCCTCGCCTCCGCCGTCGGGATCGCCGCCTGCCGGCACGACCTGGTGCGCGAGCTGGAGGCCCGCCGGGCCGAGGCCGCGGTGCGCGGGGCGGTGGAGCAGGAACGGACCTCGGTCGCCCGCGACGTCCACGACTTCGTCGGGCGGGAGCTGACGCTGCTGACGGTGCGCTCCGAGGTGTTGTCGGTACGGGCGCGCGAGACGGCGTACGCGAAGGACTTCGAGGAGTTGGCCGACACGGCGCGGCGGGCCCATCTGGTGTTGAACGAGATCATCGTGCAGCGCGGCGAGCGGGCCGCGACCCCGGGTGTGGAGGGGCTGGCGGCGCTGGCGGAGGAGAGCGGTCGGGCCGGCTCGCCCGTCCGGTTGGTCATGGACCCCGAGGCGCACGGGCTGTCGCCGCTGCGGCAGGCGGCGGTCTACCGCGTGGTGCAGGAGTGCCTGACGAACGCGGCCAAGCACGCGCACGGGGAGACCATCGACGTGTCGATCTGCGCCGAGGGGCCCCGGCTGCGGATCGCCGTCAGCAACGCCCTGCCGGTGCGGGCGCCGGCCCTGGCCCCCGTCTCGGCGGGGTCGGGGACGGCGAGCATGTCCGAGCGCGTCCGCAGCCTGGGCGGCACGCTGACGGCGACGCGCACGGAGGACGCGTACGTGGTCATCGCCGTGGTGCCGCGGGCCTGAGGGCCGAAGGCCTCAGACCCGGCCGGGTGCCAACAGGCTCGTGAGGGAGTCGAACTCCTCCACGCAGCGACCCGAGCCGAGGGCCACACAGTCCAGCGGGGCGTCCGCCACGAAGACCGGGATGCCGGTGGCGGAGGCGATGCGCAGGTCCAGGCCGGGCAGGAGCGCGCCGCCGCCGGTCAAGACGATGCCGTGCTCCATCACGTCGCCGGACAGCTCCGGCGGGCACTCCTCCAGGGTGGCGCGGACCGCGGCGATGATCGCCTCGATGGGCTCGTCGAGGGCGGCCCGTACGTCGGTCGCGGTCAGCTCCAGGGTCTTCGGCATGCCGCCGACCTTCTCGCGGCCCCGCACGGTGAAGGTACGGGTCTCCCACTCCGGCCGGTCGGGTACGGGCCAGGCCGAGCCGATGCCGATCTTGACGTCTTCGGCGGTGCGCTCGCCGATGAGCAGCGCGTGTTCCTTGCGCACCCAGTCGATGATCGCGGCGTCGAGGCGGTCGCCGCCGACGCGCAGCGACTGCGAGGTGACGATGCCGC
This sequence comes from Streptomyces sp. RerS4, assembly GCF_023515955.1. GTDB lineage: Bacteria > Actinomycetota > Actinomycetes > Streptomycetales > Streptomycetaceae > Streptomyces. The sequence continues at coordinate 2,593,973 of NZ_CP097322.1, read as the reverse complement.
CGAGCGAGATGACGGCCACCTCGGAGGTGCCGCCGCCGATGTCCACCACCATCGAGCCGCGCGGTTCGGCCACCGGCAGCCCGGCGCCGATCGCCGCCGCCATGGGCTCCTCGATCAGGTGCACCGTCTTGGCCCCGGCCCGGGTGGAGGCGTGGATGATGGCCCGCCGCTCGACGGGGGTCACCCCGGACGGTACGCAGATCACCATGCGGGTGCGGGGCCGCCGGCCGGGCACGGCCTTGCGGACGAAGTGCCGGATCATCTCCTCGGCCGCCTCGTAGTCGCAGATCACCCCGTCTTTGAGGGGCCGGATGGCGGTGATGGAGCCGGGGGTGCGGCCGATGGTCTCCTTGGCCTCGGTCCCGACGGCGAGGGCGGTGGTGGTGCCGGCCTTGACCGCCACCACGGACGGCTCATTGAGGACGATCCCGTGCCCCCGGGCGTAGACGAGGGTGTTCGCGGTCCCCAGATCCATGCCTATGTCACGGCTGGAAGCGGACTTCTCGGTGCTGGCCTGCGGCATTCGTTCCCCTCTCTCCTGCCGCAAGGCTTGCATAACGATCAGGTCGCGCCGGGCGCCGAACGTCCCGAAACGCCCGGGTCGAAAGTCCCCGGGGCCCCGGTCCGTAGACTGGGTGCGTGAGTGAGCAGCAGCCCGAGAGCCACGACCGCGACGACGTCGACCACCTCGACGACACCTTCGACGAGTTCGACCAGATAGTGGCGGAGGAATCCACGCGCGATCCCGACCTGGCGGTGATCGAGGCCGGCAGCCGCACCCTGCGCGCCCAGGCCGGACCGCCCACGGGCGACCCGGTTCCCGCGCGCCCCGAGGACCCGGAAGTGGCGAAGGCGCTGCTGGAGGTGGAGCAGGAGCTTTCGACCCGCTGGGGCGAGACGAAGCTCGAACCCTCCGTCACCCGGATCGCCGCGCTGATGGACGTCCTGGGCGAGCCGCAGCGCGCGTACCCCACCATCCACGTCACCGGCACCAACGGCAAGACCAGCACCGCCCGCATGATCGAGGCCCTGCTGAACGCCTTCGACCTGCGCACCGGCCGCTACACGAGCCCGCACGTGCAGTCGATCACCGAGCGGATCAGCCTGGACGGGCTGCCGATCGACGCCGAGCGCTTCATCGAGACGTACCACGACGTCAAGCCGTACGTGGAGATGGTCGACGCGGCCGAGGAGTACCGGCTGTCGTTCTTCGAGGTGCTGACGGGCATGGCCTACGCGGCCTTCGCGGACGCCCCCGTGGACGTGGCCGTGATCGAGGTCGGCATGGGCGGCAGCTGGGACGCGACGAACGTGATCGACGCCTCCGTCGCGGTGATCACCCCCATCAGCCTCGACCACACGGACCGGCTCGGCTCCACGCCCGGCGAGATCGCCCAGGAGAAGGGCGGCATCATCAAGCAGGACGCCACCGTGATCCTGGCGCAGCAGCCGGTGGACGCGGCGCAGGTGCTGCTGAAGAAGGCCGTCGAGGTGGACGCGACGGTGGCCCGCGAGGGCATGGAGTTCGGCGTCGTCTCCCGCGAGGTGGCGGTCGGCGGCCAGATGCTGACCCTGCGCGGGATGGGCGGCGAGTACGAGGGCATCTTCCTGCCGCTGTACGGCGCCCACATGGCGCACAACGCGGCGGTGGCGCTCGCCGCCGTCGAGGCCTTCTTCGGCGTCGGCGCGGAGCACGCGCGCGAGCTGGACGTGGAGACGGTGCGCCGGGCCTTCGCCTCGGTGACCTCGCCGGGCCGCATGGAGGTCGTGCGCCGCAGCCCGACCGTGGTCCTGGACGCCGCGCACAACCCGGCGGGCGCGCGGGTGACGGCGGACGCGGTGACCGAGTCCTTCGGCTTCAGCCGGCTGATCGGCGTGGTGGCGGCGAGTGAGGGCAAGGACGTCAAGGGTGTCCTGGAGGCCTTCGAGCCGATCTTCGCGGAGGTCGTCGTGACGGAGAACTCCAGCCACCGCGCGATGTCGGCGGACGAGCTGGCGGCCGTCGCGGTGGAGGTCTTCGGCCCGGACCGGGTGCAGGTGGAACCGCGCCTGGACGACGCGCTGGAGGCGGCGATCACCCTGGCGGAGGAAGAGGCCGAATACGGAGGGGCCGGGGTCCTGGTGACCGGTTCCGTGATCACGGTGGGCGAGGCCCGCCTGCTGTTCAAGAGGGGCTGAGGGATCGATGCGCACGCTCTGCGCGAGCACGCTGATCGGTGAATTCTTCGTCATCGGTTTCGCGGGCCTGGTGGCCATGAAGAACCCGGACCTGACGCAGGCCCAGGTCTGGACGGTCTGCGGTGTGACCATGCTGCTGTCGGTGCTGCTGTGCGGGATGCTGTCGCGTCCGGGCGCGGTGCAGCTGGGCTGGGCCCTGCAGATCGGTCTGATCGCCAGTGGCTTCGTGGTGCCCACCATGTTCTTCCTGGGCGCGGTCTTCGCGGCCCTGTGGTGGTGTTCGGTGCACTACGGCCGCCGGATCGACACGATCAAGGCCCGCTGGGCGGCGTCGCAGGCGGAAACCGGTGCTCCTGACGCTGCGTGACGGGGTCCTCGTTCGGCCCTGTAGATTCGCCCTACCGCACCCGTATGCCGCAAGGAGTGTCACATGACCCAGCGCACGCTCGTCCTGCTCAAGCCCGACGCCGTCCGTCGCGGCCTGATCGGCGAGATCATCGGCCGTATCGAGCGGAAGGCCGGCTGGACCATTCCCGCGCTGGAGCTGCGGACGCTGGACCAGGAGACCCTGGAGACGCACTACGGCGAGCACAAGGGCAAGCCCTTCTACGAGCCCCTCATGGGCTTCATGTCGAGCGGTCCGATCGTCGCCCTGGTGGTCGAAGGGGAACGCGTGATCGAGGGTGTCCGTCAGCTCGCCGGACCCACCGACCCGATCGCCGCCGCGCCCGGTTCCATCCGGGGTGACTTCGGCACCATCACCCGGGAGAACCTGATCCACGCCTCGGATTCCGAGGAGTCCGCGGAGCGCGAGCTGAAGCTCTTCTTCCCCGCGCTCTGACCGCGCCGCGCGACTGTCCGAGTGCTCTTTACTGACACGACATCAGCCAAATAGCGCTCTCGACCTGGGGCGACCGAAGTAATTTCGGTCGCCCTTCGGTATTGGGGCCGCCGACCGGGAACGCAAGGACAGGACACGACGTCACCACTCAGGGGGCGGGTTTCCGTTCCGGCGGGATTGCCGGAGTCCCGTCGCGCGGTGTTCACACTCGCGGCACTACGATGGGGCCTCCACCCACACACCCACCTCGCCGACCTGACAGCAGCCGCTATCAACTGGAAGGCCAGACGCTCCTCATGGGGAACAAGGGGAACAACATGTCGTTCATCGGCCGTGACATGGCGATCGACCTCGGGACCGCCAACACGCTGGTGTACGTGAGGGGCCGGGGAATCGTCCTGAACGAGCCGTCCGTGGTCGCCATCAACACGAACACCGGTGGAATTCTCGCGGTCGGCTCCGAGGCGAAGAAGATGATCGGCCGGACGCCCGGCAACATCGTCGCCGTACGACCCCTCAAGGACGGCGTGATCGCCGACTTCGAGATCACCGAGCGCATGCTCCGGTACTTCATCCTCAAGATCCACAAGCGGCGTTACCTGGCCCGTCCGCGGGTCGTGGTCTGCGTGCCCTCCGGCATCACGGGAGTGGAGCGCCGTGCCGTCATCGAGGCGTCCACGCAGGCCGGCGCCCGGCAGGTGCACATCATCGAAGAGCCCATGGCCGCCGCCATCGGCTCGGGCCTGCCCGTCCACGAGGCCACCGGCAACATGGTCGTGGACATCGGCGGCGGCACCACCGAGGTCGCCGTCATCTCCCTCGGCGGAATCGTCACGGCGCAGTCCATCCGGGTCGCCGGCGACGAGCTGGACAACGCGATCATCCAGCACATCAAGAAGGAGTACTCGCTCCTCCTCGGCGAGCGCACCGCCGAGCAGATCAAGATCACGATCGGGTCGGCGTACGACCTCGACAAGGACGAGCACACCGAGATCCGCGGCCGCGACCTCGTCTCCGGCCTGCCGAAGACCGTCGTCATCTCGGCCGCCGAGGTGCGCAAGGCCATCGAGGAGCCGGTCAACGCCATCGTCGACGCCGTCAAGACCACCCTCGACAAGTGCCCGCCGGAACTCTCCGGCGACATCATGGACCGCGGCATCGTCCTCACCGGCGGCGGCGCCCTGCTGCGCGGGCTGGACGAGCGGCTGCGCCGCGAGACGGGCATGCCGATCCACATCGCGGAAGACCCCCTCGACTCCGTGGCCCTCGGCTCCGGCAAGTGCGTCGAGGAGTTCGAAGCCCTCCAGCAGGTCCTGGACGCCCAACCCCGACGGTGAGCGAAACCCCACGAACGGGGCATGCGGAACACAAGGATCCGCCGTACGGGTGCTACCGCGCCGGTGCGGCGGATCGTTGATATACAGGCACAGTCCGGTCGGAACCCCGGCTCCGTCGGAGTGGTTTCACCGTACGAGTTTCTACGAGGAAGGCACGGCCGCCGCACGTGAGGGACACACGAGAGAGCCGGCTGCTCCTGGTGCTGCTGATCGCCATCGCGTTCGCATTGATCACGGTGGACATCAGGGCGGGCGAGGAGTCGCCGGTGGACGGCGCCCGGCAGGCCGCCGCGGCGGTCTTCGGCCCCGTCGAGAAGGGCGTCGCGACGGCCGTGGACCCGGTCGCCCACGCCATAGGAGCCGTACGGGACTCCGGCGGGCGCCACAGCCGCATCGCGGTCCTGGAGCGCGAGAACACCGCACTGAAGACCAAGCTCGGCAGCGACGACCAGACCCGCAGCCGCATCCACGAGCTCGACGAGATGCTCAAGCGCGCCGGCGCCGGCCAGTACGGCATCAAGGGCGCGGAGGTCATCGCCATAGGAGCGGCCCAGGGCTTCTCCTGGACCGTCACCATCGACGCGGGCAGCAAGGACGGCATCGAGCGGGACATGACCGTCCTGAACGGGGACGGGCTCGTGGGCCGCGTCGCCACCGTCGGCCCCGACACCGCGACCGTGGTCCTCGCCAACGACCCCGGCTTCACCGTCGGCACCCGCCTGGAGAAGACCGGCGAACTCGGCTTCGCCACCGGCCAGGGCGACCGCGCCCTGTCCGTGCAGATGCTCAACGGCCGCGCGAAGATCAACCCGGGCGACCGGCTCGTCACCTTCGGCTCGCGCGGCAACAAGCCCTTCGTGCCCGGCGTTCCGATCGGAGAGATCGTCAAGATCGAACCCGTGCGCGGCGATCTGACCCGCACCGTCTGGGTCCGCCCCTTCGTCGGCTTCTCCCGCCTGGACATCGTCGGCGTGGTGGTCATGCCCCCGCGCGAGGACCCGCGCGACGCCGTCCTGCCACCCAAGCCCGAAGCGCCCAAGCCGATCCCGACGGTCACCGTCACGGTCACCCCGTCGGCTTCGGCCAGTGCGCCCGCCCAGCCGGACGACGAGTAGGAGCCGACGACCATGCGCTTCAACCGGATCCTGCTCTCGGCCACGCTGGTCGTGGTCGCCCTGGTCATCCAGGTCGCGGTCCTCGGGCGGCTCCAGCTCCCGGGCGCCGTCCCCGACCTCGTCCTGCTGACCGTCGTCGCCCTCGCCCTGGTCTACGGGCACCTCGGCGGCGCCCTCATCGGCTTCGGCGCCGGCCTCCTCGCGGACCTGGCCCCGCCCGCCGACCACGCCGCCGGGCGGTACGCGCTCGTCCTGTGCCTGATCGGCTACCTCGTCGGCCTGGTCCGCCCCGACTCCGGGCGGTTCCGTTCCGCCTGGGGCCCGATGCTGACCGTCGTCGCCGCCGCGATCGGCTCCACCCTCCTCTACGCCGGCGTGGGCGCCCTCGTCGGCGACACCGCCGCCCGACACGTGGGCCTGACCGGGCTGCTGTTCACCGCCACCCTCTACGACCTGCTGCTGGCCCCGTTCACGGTGCCGTTCATCATGGCGCTGGCCCGGCGGGCCGAGAACGACCCGATGGCCGTCGAGGCGGGCGGCGGACCGCCCCAGGGCAAGGACGTGTCCTCCGGCTGGCTCGCCGGCGGCACGGGACTGCGCATCGGCAGCCAGCGCGGCGGCCTGCGCATGAAGACCAGCCGGCTGCGCGCCAACCGTGCCGGTCGCATAAAGGGCGTCAAAGGCGTGAAGAGCGTCAAGAAGCTGTGACGGGGGAGCACGACGCATGACCAACATTCCCGAGACCGGCCGCACCCCCCGGGTGCAGATCCGACTCGCCATCATCCAGATCCTCGTCTTCTCCCTGCTGTTCACCCTCGGCGGACGGCTCTGGTACCTCCAGATCCGCAACGGCCACGAATACGCCGACGAGGCCCGGAGCAACCACGTCCAGCGGGTGGTGCAGCCCGCCGTGCGCGGCGCCGTCCTCGACGCCCGCGGCGTCCCGCTCGCCGACAACGAGACCCGCCTCGTGGTCTCCGCGTCCCGCACCGAGCTGATGCGGATAAAGGACCGGGGCAAGGCCGTCCTGACCCGCCTCGCCGGAGTCCTGGACATGAAGCCGCAGGACGTCATGGACAAGATCCGCCTCTGCGACTCGCAGACCCCCAAACCGTGCTGGAACGGCTCCCCCTACCAGCCGATCCCCGTCACCATGGAAGCCACCACCCAACAGGCCCTCCAGATCCGCGAACGCCCCGAGGACTTCCCCGGCATCACCGCCGAACCCACCGCCGTACGCCGCTACCCGGCACCCGGCGGCGCCCGCACCGCGCAGGTGCTCGGCTACCTCTCGCCCGTCACCGACGACGAGATCCAGAAGGCCAAGGACACCGACTCGCCGCACCTGCGCTCCGACCAGGTCGGCCGCTCCGGCATCGAGCGCACGTACGACAAGGAGTTGCGCGGCAAGGCGCAGGTCACCTCGTACGAAGTCGACAACCTCGGACGGGTGATGGACCAGACGAAGTCCGACCCGGGCGTCGCCGGATCCTCGCTCGTCACCAGCATCGACGCCCGGGTCCAGGCCGTCGCCGAGTACGAGCTCCAGCAGGCGATGAAGACCGTCCGCAACGAGACCGACAACATCACCGGCCGCAAGTACGAGGCCGACTCCGGCGCCGTCGTCGTCATGGAGACCAAGACCGGCCGCGTCGTCGCCATGGCCTCCCAGCCCGACTACGACCCAAACGTCTGGGTCGGCGGCATCTCCGGCCAGGACTACGCCCGTCTCACCAGCAAGGACTCCAACTACCCGCTGCTCAACCGGGCCATCCAGGGCCAGGCCCCCGCGGGCTCCATCTTCAAGGTGGTCTCGGCGAGCGCCGCCGTGCGCGCCGGCTACCCCTTCGACGACAAGTACAACTGCAGCGCCTCCTACAACATGGGCGGCCGCAGCTTCGCGAACTTCGAGTCCAAGGGGCACGGCCCCATCACCCTCGGCGAGGCCCTCAAGTTCTCCTGCAACACCGTCTTCTACGCCCTCGGCCACAAGGAGTGGCAGCGCGACGGCGGCCTCGAACCCAAGAAGGACGCCCACGACTGGTTCTACCGCACCGCCCGCGAGTTCGGACTCGGCTCCGAGACCGGCATCGACCTGCCCAACGAGGTCACCGGCCGCATCCCCGACCGCCACTGGAAGCAGAGCTTCTGGGACGCCAACAAGGCCTCCTGGTGCAAGCAGGGCAAGAAGGGCGGCACCTACGTCGAGCAGATCGCCTACGAGAGCTGCCTCGAAGGCAACCAGCTCAAGGCCTACGACAGCATCAACTTCGCCATCGGCCAGGGCGACGTCCTCGTCACCCCCATCCAAATGGCCACCGCCTACTCCGCCATCAGCAACGGCGGCACCCTTTACAACCCCACCGTCGGCAAGGCCGTGGTCAGCCCCGAGGGCAAGATCGAGGAGATCAAGCCCGAGGCCCACGGGAAGCTGCCGGTCGACGCCAAGACCGTCGCCGACCTCGACAAGGGCCTGCGCATGGTCGTCGAACCCGGCGGCACCGCCGCCTGGCGCTTCGGCGGCTGGCCGCTCGACCGGATCCCGCTGCGGGCCAAGACCGGCACCGCCCAGGTCTACGGCAAGCAGACCACCTCATGGCTGGCGACCTACACCGACGACTTCACCATCGTGATGACGATCTCCCAGGGCGGCACCGGCTCCGGCGCCTCGGGCCCCGCCGTCCGCAACATCTACAACGCGATGTACGGCCTCACCATGGACGGCAAGGACACCGGCAAGGCCCTCCTGCCCAAGCCGGAGGCGAAGCTGCCCACCGTCCACCCCGACGGCAGCATCGACGCCCCCGAGATCAAGCCGTACGTGCCCCCGTCCCCGGAGGAGCTGGCGCCCGTGCTCGCCGGCCCGCCGCCCCTGCGGCATGACTGAGACGTGATGATGCAGACCGCCAACAAGTTCTCCGTGTCCCGGTACGCGCCCCGCAAGGGCCCGCTCACCCGGCTGACGGCCCGCGACTCGGTCCTGCGCCGGCTCGACTGGTCGATACTGCTGTCGGCACTGGCACTGTCACTCATCGGCGCCCTGCTGGTGTGGTCCGCGACCCGCCACCGCGACTACCTCAACCAGGGCGACCCGCAGTACTTCCTCTGGCGCCACCTGCTCAACACCGGCATCGGCCTGGTCCTGATGATCGGGACGGTCCTCCTGGGCCACCGCAACCTGCGCGGCGCCGTCCCCGTCCTGTACGGGCTCTCGCTCGTGCTGGTCGCGGCCGTCCTCACCCCGCTCGGCGCCACCATCAACGGCGCCCACGCCTGGATCGTCGTCGGCGGTGGCTTCTCGCTCCAGCCCTCGGAGTTCGTGAAGGTCACGATCATCCTGGTGATGGCGATGCTGCTGGCGGCCCGGGTGGACGCGGGCGACCTGGAGCATCCCGAGCACCGGACCGTCGTCAAGGCGCTGTGTCTGGCCGCGGCCCCCATGGGCATCGTGATGCTGATGCCCGACCTCGGGTCGGTCATGGTGATGGTCGTGATCGTCCTCGGGGTGCTGCTGGCCTCCGGGGCCTCCAACCGCTGGGTGCTCGGGCTCATCGGCGCCGGGACGGCCGGCGCGCTCCTGGTCTGGCAGCTGGGCGTGCTCGACCAGTACCAGATCAACCGCTTCGCCGCCTTCGCCAACCCCGAGCTCGACCCCGCGGGCGCCGGCTACAACACCAACCAGGCGCGGATCGCGATCGGCGGCGGCGGCCTGACGGGCTCCGGCCTGTTCAAGGGCCCGCAGACCACCGGCCAGTTCGTGCCGGAGCAGCAGACGGACTTCGTGTTCACGGTGGCGGGGGAGGAGCTCGGCTTCGTCGGCGGCATCCTGATCCTCGGCCTGCTCGGGGTGGTGCTGTGGCGCGCCTGCATGATCGCCCGCGCCACCACCGAGCTGTACGGGACCATCGTGGCCGGCGGAATCATCGCCTGGTTCGCGTTCCAGGCCTTCGAGAACATCGGGATGAACCTGGGGATCATGCCGGTGGCCGGTCTGCCGCTGCCGTTCGTGTCCTACGGAGGTTCGTCGATGTTCGCGGTGTGGGTGGCGGTCGGACTGCTCCAGTCGATCCGGGTCCAGCGTCCGCTGTCCGCGTAGCTCTCCTCCGGTGGATCTCGGTCGAATCCGTTGTTCACCCTGACGTCGCGTTCCGTTCAGGATTAGATTCGATCCATGGCGGACACGCAGCGCGAAATCGAGCGGAAATTCGAGTTCACGAAGCCCAAGGCGGAGCGGCGCGGGGTGCCGGATCTGACGGGGACGGCCGGCATCGCGGCCGTCCTCGACCAGGGCACCGCCGACCTCGACGCCGTCTACTACGACACCCCCGACCACCGGCTCGCCGCCGACGGTCTCACCCTGCGCCGCCGCACCGGCGGCGCGGACGCCGGCTGGCACCTCAAACTCCCCGTCGCCCCCGGCGTGCGCGACGAGGTCCGGGCCGACCTCAGCGACACCGTGCCCGGTCCCCTCGCCGCCCTGGTCCGCTCCCGGGTCCGCCGCGCCGACCTGCGCCCCCAGGTCCGGCTGCTCTCCTCCCGCCGGATCAGCCACCTCCTCGACGCCGACGGCACGCTCCTGGCCGAACTCAGCACCGACGCCGTCACCGCCGAACGCGACGACACCACCGCCACCTGGACCGAGGTCGAGGTCGAACTCGCCGACGGAGTCGACCCCGGCCTCCTCGACGCCGTCGAGAAGGCCTTCAAGAAGGCCGGACTCAAGGTCTCCGACGCCCCCTCCAAACTCGCCCGCGCCCTCGCCGAGACCGGCACCGAACCCGCCCCCAGGCCCGCCGCCGACGCGGCCGAGGACGGCACCACCGGCGCCCACGTCCTGGCGTACGTGCGCGAACAGGTCGACGCCCTCATCGCCCAGGACCCCGCCGTACGCCGCGACCAACCCGACTCCGTGCACCGGATGCGGGTCGCCGCCCGCCGGCTGCGCAGCGCCTTCAAGACCTACCGCAAGGTCCTCGACCGCGAGGTCACCGACCCCATCGGCGAGGAACTGCGCCGGCTCGGCGGAGAACTCGGCGTCGACCGGGACCAGGAGGTCCTCCACGAGCACTTCGAGGCCGCGATCGCCGAGCTCCCCCGCACCCTCCTCGCCGGCCCGGTCCGAAAGCGCCTGCGCACCTGGAACAAGACCCGCCGCTCCGCCTCCCGCCGCCTCGCCCTCGCCGCCCTCGACAACCCCCGCCACCTGGCCCTCCTCGACAGCCTCGAAGGCCTGCTCGCCGACCCCCCGCTGCTGTCCGGCGCCGCGAAACCCGCCGCCAAGGGGCTGCCGAAAGCGATCCTGCGCGACTACGGCCGCCTCGCCGCCCGCGTCGACCACGCCCTTTCCCTGGACCCGGGGGAGGCGCGCGACCACGCCCTGCACGACGCCCGCAAGGCCGCCAAACGCGCCCGCTACGCGGCGGAGGCCGCCGAGCCCGCCCTCGGCACGTCCGCCGAGGAGCTCGCCAAGGCCATGAAGTCCGTCCAGAACCTGCTGGGCGAACACCAGGACAGCGTCGTCGCCCGCACCGCCCTGCGGGACCTGACCCACCAGGCCCACGGCGCCGGCGAACCCTCCTTCACCTGGGGCCTTCTCCACGGCCGCGAGGAAGCGCGCGCGGAACGCGGCGAGCGAGACCTCCCGGACGTCTGGGCCGAGGCGTCCGACCCCGCCCTGCGCGCCGCCCTCGGGTGATCATCGCGAGCGGGGGATCGGCCCGCCTCGGGTACTCTGGAGAGTCGCCCCCTGCCCGCTTCACGAAAGTCGCGTGATGTCCGAGTCGGTCTTCCCACAGCTCGAAGCTCTGCTCCCGCATGTGCAGAAGCCCATCCAGTACGTCGGTGGTGAGCTCAATTCCACGGTGAAGCCCTGGGAGTCGTGTGACGTCCGCTGGGCGCTCATGTACCCGGACGCGTACGAGGTCGGGCTGCCCAACCAGGGCGTCATGATCCTCTACGAGGTGCTCAACGAGCGCGAGGGCGTCCTCGCCGAGCGCACCTACTCGGTCTGGCCCGACCTCGAAGAACTGATGCGCGAGCACAAGGTGCCCCAGTTCACCGTCGACTCGCACCGACCCGTCGGCGCCTTCGACGTCTTCGGGCTCTCCTTCTCCACCGAGCTCGGCTACACCAACATGCTCACGGCCCTGGACCTCGCGGGCATCCCGCTGGAGTCCAAGGACCGTACGGTCGACCACCCCATCGTCCTCGCGGGCGGGCACGCGGCGTTCAACCCCGAGCCGATCGCCGACTTCATCGACTGCGCCGTCATCGGCGACGGCGAGCAGGCCGTCCTCGACATGACCGAGATCATCCGCGCCTGGAAGGCCGAAGGCCGTCCGGGCGGGCGCGAGGAGGTCCTGCTGCGCCTCGCGAAGACCGGCGGCGTGTACGTGCCGGGCTTCTACGACGTGGAGTACCTGGAGGACGGCCGCATCGGCCGTGTCGTGCCGAACCGCTCCGGCGTTCCGTGGCGCGTCTCCAAGCACACGGTCATGGACCTCGACGAGTGGCCCTACCCCAAGCAGCCCCTGGTCCCGCTCGCCGAGACCGTCCACGAGCGGATGTCCGTGGAGATCTTCCGCGGTTGCACCCGCGGCTGCCGTTTCTGCCAGGCCGGCATGATCACGCGCCCCGTGCGGGAGCGAAGCATCACCGGCATCGGCGAGATGGTCGAGAAGGGTCTCAAGGCGACGGGCTTCGAGGAGGTCGGCCTCCTGTCGCTGTCCTCGGCGGACCACTCCGAGATCGCGGACATCGCCAAGGGCCTCGCGGACCGCTACACGGACGACAAGGTGGGCCTGTCCCTGCCGTCGACCCGCGTGGACGCCTTCAACGTGGACCTGGCCAACGAGCTGACCCGCAACGGTCGCCGCTCCGGCCTGACCTTCGCCCCCGAGGGCGGCTCCGAGCGCATGCGCAAGGTCATCAACAAGATGGTCTCCGAAGAGGACCTGATCCGTACCGTCGCCACCGCGTACGGCAACGGCTGGCGCCAGGTGAAGCTGTACTTCATGTGCGGCCTGCCCACCGAGACCGACGAGGACGTCCTCCAGATCGGCGACATGGCCGTCAACGTCATCGCCAAGGGCCGCGAGGTCTCCGGCCAGAACGACATCCGCTGCACGGTCTCGATCGGTGGATTCGTCCCGAAGCCGCACACCCCCTTCCAGTGGGCGCCGCAGCTGTCGGCCGAGGAGACGGACGCCCGCCTGGGCAAGCTCCGCGACAAGATCCGCGCCGACAAGAAGTACGGCCGCTCCATCGGCTTCCGCTACCACGACGGCAAGCCGGGCATCGTCGAGGGCCTCCTCTCACGCGGTGACCGCCGCGTCGGCGACGTCATCCGCGCCGTCTACGAGTCGGGCGGCCGCTTCGACGGCTGGCGCGAGCACTTCTCGTACGACCGCTGGATGCAGGCCGCCGAGAAGACGCTGCCCGCCTACGGTGTCGACGTCGCCTGGTACACCACCCGCGAGCGCACCTACGAGGAGGTCCTCCCCTGGGACCACCTCGACTCCGGCCTCGACAAGGACTGGCTCTGGGAGGACTGGCAGGACGCCCTCGACGAGACCGAGGTCGAGGACTGCCGCTGGACCCCGTGCTTCGACTGTGGCGTGTGCCCGCAGATGCAGACCGAGATCCAGATCGGTCCGACGGGCAAGAAGCTGCTGCCCCTGTCGGTCGTGAAGTAGGTCGACGAGCCCCCCACCGCGCGCGGTCGGGGGGTTCGTTCGTTTCCGGATCGAGTCCGGGGCGGCGCAACGATGCGGCGGCTTCTGGTGTCCTTAGCCGTATGAAGATCGAGAAGTCACAGGCCGGGGCCGGTGGGGACGGGTGCCTGGTCGGTGTCGTGCGGGTGCCGGTCAAGATCGTGGCGGTGTTGGTGGTGCTGCCCGTACGGGTGGTCTGGGACCTCCTCGTCGCCGGCGCCCGGACCGTGCGCCGCCATGTCCTCGGGCCCGCCGGGAAGGCGCTGGGATGGCTGGGCGTGCGGCTGTGGGCTCATGTGCTGCGGCCCCTCGCCCTTCTCGTCTTCTACTGGCCCTGGGTCGGGCTGTGGCGCTACGTCGTCACGCCCGTGGCGTCCGCCCTGTACCGGTACCTGCTGCGGCCGGTCGGCCGGGGACTCTCCTGGGTGGTCCTCGCCTTCGGCCGCTACGTCCTCGTGCCCCTCGGATCCGGGAGCGGGTGGGTGCTGCGGCACCTCGTGGCGCCGCCCCTGGCCTGGATCTACCGGGCGGTGCTGACCCCGCTCGGGCACGGGCTGCGGTGGCTGCTGCCGCGCATGTTCGCCGCCGTGTTCGTCTGGCCGTGGGTCGCCCTGTGGCGCCACGTCCTGGTCCCGGTCGCGAAGGGGCTGCTGTGGCTGTTGGTCGGGGTGTGGCGTTACGTGCTCGCGCCGCCGCTCGGGCTTCTGTACCGGCACGTCCTGATACCGCTCGGGCGGGTCCTCGTCGCCGCCTGGCACCTCGCCGGCCGCGTCACCAGGGCCTTCGGGCGCGGACTGCGGTGGCTGTGGCGCGGCTGCGTCGCGCGGCCGGCCGCCTGGGTGTACCGGCACGTGGCCACCCCTGTCGGACATGTCGTACGCGGCGTGTGGCGGACGGCCCGCGCCGCCGTGCGCGAGGCCCGCGCGGAGGTCCGCCGGGCCCTGTTCGGCGGACCGCCCCGGGAACCGGCGAGGTCACGGGCGCGTACTCTGGGTAGTACGACAGCCGCAGGCACCACGCCCGCTCCCGAGATCTCCCCGCCCGTACGGCGGGGGTGAGCCGGGCGCCGGGCGGAGCCGGCCGGCCCCCAGACCTCAGGGCGACGCGCGAGCCGCGACGCCCCGCACAAGGAGAAGAACCACTGGGCAAGCGACAGCCCGAAGGCCCGCCTCCCGCACCGGTGGTGCAGCGCATCCGACTGCGCTACACCAAGCGTGGCCGCCTCCGGTTCACCAGCCACCGGGACTTCCAGCGCGCCTTCGAGCGCGCCCTGCGCCGCGCCGAGGTGCCCATGGCGTACTCGGCCGGCTTCACCCCGCACCCCAGGGTCTCGTACGCGAACGCCGCGCCCACCGGCACCGGCAGCGAGGCCGAGTACCTGGAAATCGCCCTCGCGGCGCCCCGCGACCCCGCGAAGCTCCGCGAACTGCTCGACGAGTCGATGCCGCTCGGCCTCGACATCATCGACGCCGTCGAGGCCCGCACCTCCGGCCTCGCCGACCGACTCACCGCCTCGATCTGGGAACTGCGTCTGGAGGGCGTGGATCCCACCGACGCCGCGGCGGCCGTGGAGACCTTCCTCGCCGCCGAGACCGTCGAGGTCCAGCGCCGCACCAAGAACGGCGTACGGACCTTCGACACCCGCGGCGCCGTCGTCAGCCTCGAAGCCCTTCCCGATCAGGCTGATAGGCCACTGGACAATGCCTGTGCGATACTGCGGCTGGTTGTTCGGCATTTGACACCTGCCGTGCGACCCGACGACGTCCTGTCCGGTCTCCAAGCTGTGGCCGACCTGGCGCCGCCGGTCCCCGCAGCGGTGACCAGGCTGGCGCAGGGGCTCTTCGACGAGGAGTCCGGCACGGTGACCGACCCGCTCGCGCCCGACCGCGAGGCAGTCACGGCCGCCCCACCCACGGCCGCCGCGACAGCCGACGCGAAGGCGCCGGAAGGTCCCGCCGCGTAGGGATCGTCGTCGTCGCGCCGCCCTGGCACTCGGGAGCCACCTGGGTCGGGCAGCGCACTGACCTGAAGACTTCCGCCAGGCCGTACGGACAAGACGTACGGAACCGGCGGCCATGGACTACAGCTCCCGTGTGGCGAACGCGCCCCGGAGGCCGGCTCCGCGCTTCCCGCGCGGGGCCGAGCCGGACCGGACGTCAGCCGCGGCGCCCGGGAGCGTGACGGGAGAACCGCCCGCATGCTCAACACCGAAAACGAGAACACCCCCACCGCCGACAACGGCAGCCCCAGCGACAACCTGCCCCCGCGCAGGCGTCGCCGCGCCGCCTCCCGGCCCGCCGGTCCCCCCGGCGGCACCGCCCCGGAGGCGCCCGCCGCCGAGGCCGCCCCACCGTCGAAGCGGCGCCCGTGGCCGACGAGGCCCCGCCGCTCCGCCCCGCGCGCCCGCCGCCGGGCCACCCGCGCCGTGACGGCCCCGGCGGCCGTCGAGGCCACCGCCGTCGTCGTGGAGGCCACCCCGCCCGCCGCGCCCGCCGCGCCCGCCGAGCCCGTCGCGGAGGAGGCGCCCGCCGCCCCTGCCCCGCGCACCCGTCGCCGCGCCACCCGCGCCGCGACCGCCCCCGAGGCGCCTGCCGCCGAGGCCGTTCCGGCCGAGGTGGAGGAGGAAACCCCGCCGCCGCTGCTCCGGCTCCGCGTGCCCGTCGCCGGGCCACCCGCGCCGTGGCCGCTCCGGCCGCCGTCGAGGCCGCGCCCGTGGCCGAGGAGGCTCCGCAGGAGGAGGCGCCCGCCGCCGCTCCGGCTCCGCGTGCCCGTCGTCGCGCCACCCGCGCCGCGACCGCTCCCGAGGCGCCTGCCGCCGAGGCCGTTCCGGCCGAGGTGGAGGAGGTCGAGGAGGAGGCGCCCGCCGCCGCTCCGGCTCCGCGTGCCCGTCGCCGGGCCACCCGCGCCGTGGCCGCCCCGGCCGCCGTCGAGAGCGCGCCGGTGGTCGAGGAGACCGTTGAGGAGGAGGCGCCCGCCGCCCCGCCAAGCGCGCCGTGACCGTCGCCGACGCCGTCGACTCCCGAAGCGCGGCGGTCGCCGTCGCGCCACCCGCGCCACCACCGCCCCGGCCGCCCCGCGCCGCAGCCCGCCGCCGAGCCGGAGGCGCCCGCCGCCCCGGCGCAGCCCCGCGCCGCCGCCGCGCCGCGCGCCCCGCCATGGCGGTCTTCCAGGCCCCGGTCTTCACCGAGCCGATGTTCCAGACCCCGGAGACCGCCGCCCTGGCCGCCGCGGCCGCCGCTGCCGCCGGGCGCGCGGAGGAGGCCGAGGAGGAAGAGGTCGAGGAGGTCGAAGCCGAGGTCCAGGCCCCGGTCGCCGCCGAGCGGCCGGCCGGTCGCCGTCGTCGCCGCCGTGGCGCCGTCGCCGAGCCCGAGGCTCCCGCCGCGCCGTCCGCGCCCGTGTCCCTGGCCGACGTAGAGGCCGTGGAGGAGGAGCCGGAGGCCGAGGCCGCCGAGCTCGACGAGGACGAGACCGACGAGTCGGGCGAGCGCCCCTCGCGCCGCCGCCGTCGCGGTGGCCGTCGTCGCCGTCGCGGTGAGACCGCCGACCTCGACGAGGCCGCCGAAGAGGACGCCGAGGCCGAGGCCGCCGAGCACGAGGCCGAGGAGGAAGAGGAAGAGGAGTCCGACGAGGCCCTCGGTTCCACCTCCAGCCGGCGCCGCCGTCGCCGTCGCCGCCGCAGCGGTGACAGCGCCGTCGACACCGAGGCGGGCGAGGAGGACGGCGTACGCACCGTCGTCAAGGTCCGCGAGCCGCGCCCGGCCCGCGAGAAGGCCGAGCCGTCCGACGAGGTGCAGTCCATCAAGGGCTCCACCCGCCTGGAGGCGAAGAAGCAGCGCCGCCGCGAGGGGCGCGAGCAGGGTCGTCGTCGTGTGCCGATCATCACGGAGGCCGAGTTCCTGGCCCGTCGTGAGGCCGTCGAGCGCGTGATGGTCGTCCGCCAGAGCGGCGAGCGCACCCAGATCGGCGTCCTTGAGGACAACGTGCTCGTCGAGCACTACGTCAACAAGGAGGAAGCCACCTCGTACGTCGGCAACGTCTACCTGGGCAAGGTCCAGAACGTGCTGCCGTCGATGGAGGCCGCCTTCATCGACATCGGCAAGGGCCGCAACGCCGTCCTGTACGCCGGCGAGGTCAACTTCGAGGCGCTCGGCATGGCCAACGGGCCGCGCCGCATCGAGTCCGCCCTCAAGTCCGGCCAGTCGGTCCTGGTGCAGGTCACCAAGGACCCGATCGGCCACAAGGGCGCCCGCCTCACCAGCCAGGTGTCCCTGCCCGGCCGCTACCTGGTCTACGTGCCCGAGGGCTCGATGACCGGCATCAGCCGCAAGCTACCCGACACCGAGCGCGCGCGTCTGAAGAGCATCCTCAAGAAGATCGTCCCCGAGGACGCGGGCGTCATCGTGCGCACCGCCGCCGAGGGCGCGAGCGAGGACGAGCTGCGCCGCGACGTCGAGCGTCTGCAGGCCCAGTGGGAGGACATCCAGAAGAAGTCGAAGCAGATCACGACCTCTTCGCCGAGCCTGCTGTACGGCGAGCCGGACATGACCGTCCGCGTCGTGCGCGACATCTTCAACGAGGACTTCTCGAAGGTCATCGTCAGCGGTGACGGCGCCTGGGAGACCATCCACGGCTACGTGAACCACGTGGCCCCGGACCTGGCCGACCGGCTCTCGCGCTGGACCTCCGAGGTCGACGTCTTCGCGACGTACCGGATCGACGAGCAGCTCGCCAAGGCGCTCGACCGCAAGGTGTGGCTGCCCTCGGGCGGCTCCCTCGTGATCGACAAGACCGAGGCGATGATCGTCATCGACGTCAACACCGGCAAGTTCACCGGTCAGGGCGGCAACCTCGAAGAGACCGTCACCAGGAACAACCTGGAGGCGGCCGAGGAGATCGTGCGCCAGCTGCGGCTGCGCGACCTCGGCGGCATCGTCGTCATCGACTTCATCGACATGGTCCTGGAGTCCAACCGCGACCTGGTCCTGCGGCGGATGCTGGAGTGCCTGGGCCGCGACCGCACCAAGCACCAGGTGGCGGAGGTCACCTCGCTGGGTCTGGTCCAGATGACCCGCAAGCGGGTGGGCCAGGGCCTGCTGGAGTCCTTCTCCGAGACCTGCGTCCACTGCAACGGCCGCGGTGTCATCGTGCACATGGAGACGCCGACCGCGATCGGCGGCGGTGGCAACGGCAAGCGCGCCAAGCGCCGCGCCGGCCGCGCCCTGGAGCACGACCACGAGGTCGAGGCGATCGAGACCGTCGAGACCGAAGGGTTCGAGGTCGAGGTCGAGGCCGAGACCGAGGCCGAGGTGGCCGCCGAGGCCGCCGCGCCGCGCGCGCTGCCGGAGCCGGAGTTCGTCCCGGACGAGGAGCTGTACAGCAGCGCCGCCGAGGCGGAGGCCGCCGCCGGGATCAGCGGACGTCGCAACCGTCGCCGTGCCACCCGCAAGGCCACCGCTCCGGCGGGCGCCCCGCGCGGTGCGGGTCGTGCGGCCGCTGCCGCCACCGCCCCTGCCGCTCCGGTCGCCGCCCCGGCGCCCGTGGTCGAGGCGGAGCCGGTGACGGAGCCGGCCGACACGGTCCTGGAGCCGGCCGCGGAGGTCGCGGCCGAGCCGGTGGAGGCCGTCGCCCTGCCCGTCGTCGAGGCGGCCGAGGTCGCCCCGGTCGAGGAGGCCGCGCCGAAGGGTCGTACCCGTCGCCGGGCTACCCGTAAGGCCACCACCGCGGTGGTCGAGCCGGCCCCGGAGCCGGAGCCGGTCGTGGAGGCCGTCGCCGAGCCCGAGCCCGAGCCGGTCGTGGAGGCCGCAGAGCCGGCGCCCGCGCCGGTCGTGGAGCCGGAGCCCGTCGTGGAGGCCGCCCCGGCGCGTCCGCGTCGCCGCGCCGTCCGCAAGGCCACCGCTCCGGCGGGCGCGGCGGAGGCCGCCATCGTGGTCGTGGAGACCCCGGCGGTGGAGCCCGAGCCGGCCGCCGAGGCACCCGCGGCCGAAGCCCCGGCCGCCGAGGCCCCGGCCTCGGAGGAGCCCGCGGCTCCGGCCAAGAAGGCCGCCCGCAAGGCTCCGGCCAAGAAGGCGACCACCACCGCGAAGAAGGCCCCGGCCAAGAAGGCGGCGGCCGCCAAGAAGACCGTCGCGAAGAAGGCGACGGCCAAGAAGACCACGGCGAAGCGGGTCACGAAGAAGACCGCGGCGGCGGAGCAGAGCGCTCCGTCCGTCACGGCTCCGACCGAGGCCTGATCCGTCCCGTAACCCCGTGGGACCCGCCTCCGGGCGGGTCCCACGGGCACCGCGGGGCCCGGTTTGACCCTCTGCGACCGGCCCCGTAACCTAGACCGTCGGCGTGTCTTGAACGATTACCGTTCAGCGTGCGTCGCGCTCCTGAGCACCTTCCTCCCGCACCGCCCGCGCAAGCGGACCGGCAGGGGAGAGGCCGCTCGTCCAATTCCGGATCATCTCGGGCCCCGGCCCGTGTGAGCGGCTGGCTTCAGGAGCATCCGTCCCGAGTGAGAGAGAGATCCGCGTGTACGCCATCGTGCGCAGCGGTGGTCGCCAGCACAAGGTTGCTGTCGGCGACATCGTTGAGGTTGACAAGATTTCCACTGCCAAGGTTGGCGACACGGTCGAGCTCTCGACCCTGCTCGTTGTCGACGGCGACGCCGTGACCAGCGACCCGTGGGTGCTGGCCGGGATCAAGGTTCAGGCCGAGATCGTGGACCACCACAAGGGCGCGAAGATCGACATCCTGCGCTACAAGAACAAGACCGGCTACCGCCGTCGCCAGGGTCACCGTCAGCAGTACACGGCGATCAAGGTCACCGGTATCCCCACGGCTGCGAAGTAAGAGGGACTGAGACATGGCACACAAGAAGGGCGCATCGTCCACCCGGAACGGGCGCGATTCCAATGCTCAGCGGCTCGGCGTGAAGCGCTTCGGCGGTCAGGTCGTCTCCGCCGGCGAGATCCTCGTCCGCCAGCGCGGCACCCACTTCCACCCGGGCTCGGGTGTCGGTCGTGGTGGCGACGACACGCTGTTCGCGCTTGAGGCCGGTGCCGTGCAGTTCGGCACGCACCGTGGCCGCAAGGTCGTCAACATCGTTCCGGCCGCCTGATCCAGCTCTGCTGATCAGCGGTACGTAACTTCCCGAGGGCGGATCTCAGCTCTTCCCGGCGCGAGCCGGGAAGAGAGGTCCGCCCTCGGCGCGTTGTCACATAGGCACGCACACGCACGTTTAATGGGCGGCAAGGCCTGCCCGGGACATTCCCGTATGTATCTGGAGGAACACCATGACCACCTTCGTGGACCGCGTCGAGCTGCACGTCGCCGCGGGTAACGGGGGCCACGGCTGCGCCTCCGTTCACCGGGAGAAGTTCAAGCCGCTCGGCGGCCCCGACGGCGGCAACGGCGGCCGTGGCGGTGACGTGATCCTGGTCGTGGAGCAGGCGATCACCACCCTGCTGGACTACCACCACAGCCCGCACCGCAAGGCCACCAACGGCAAGCCCGGCGAGGGCGGCAACCGCTCCGGCAAGGACGGCCAGGACCTGATCCTGC
This sequence comes from Streptomyces sp. RerS4, assembly GCF_023515955.1. Lineage (GTDB taxonomy): Bacteria > Actinomycetota > Actinomycetes > Streptomycetales > Streptomycetaceae > Streptomyces. The sequence goes on along the minus strand of NZ_CP097322.1, from coordinate 2,573,245 downwards.
CCGTGCCGGACGGCACCGTCGTCCTCGACAAGGAGGGCAACGTCCTCGCCGACCTCGTCGGCCAGGGCACCACCTACGTCGCCGCCGAGGGCGGTCGCGGCGGTCTCGGCAACGCGGCGCTGGCCTCCGCCCGCCGCAAGGCGCCCGGCTTCGCGCTCCTCGGCGTCCCCGGTACGACCGGCGACATCATCCTGGAGCTCAAGACCGTCGCCGACGTGGCGCTGGTCGGCTTCCCGAGCGCCGGCAAGTCCTCGCTGATCTCGGTGCTCTCCGCCGCCAAGCCGAAGATCGCGGACTACCCGTTCACCACCCTCGTCCCGAACCTGGGCGTCGTCACGGCCGGTTCGACGGTCTACACCATCGCCGACGTGCCGGGTCTGATCCCGGGCGCGAGCCAGGGCAAGGGCCTGGGTCTGGAGTTCCTGCGGCACGTCGAGCGCTGCTCGGTCCTGGTGCACGTCCTGGACACGGCCACGCTGGAGACCGACCGCGACCCGGTGGCCGACCTCGACGTCATCGAGGAAGAGCTCAAGATCTACGGCGGCGGTCTGGAGAAGCGTCCGCGTCTGGTCGTCCTGAACAAGGTCGACATCCCGGACGGCCAGGACCTCGCGGACATGGTCCGCCCGGACCTGGAGGCGCGCGGCTACAAGGTCTTCGAGGTGTCCGCGGTCGCCCGTACGGGCCTCAAGGAGCTGTCGTACTTCCTCGCGGAGGTCGTCGCCAAGGCGCGCGCCCGCAAGCCGAAGCAGGAGGCGACCCGTATCGTCATCCGCCCGAAGGCCGTGGACGACGCCGGTTTCACCGTCACCTACGACGAGGTCGAGGACGTCTACCGTGTGCGCGGCGAGAAGCCGGAGCGCTGGGTGCGCCAGACCGACTTCAACAACGACGAGGCCGTCGGCTACCTCGCCGACCGGCTCAACCGCCTCGGTGTCGAGGACGCGCTGAAGAAGGCCGGCGCGCGCGCCGGTGACGGTGTGGCCATCGGTTCCGAGGAGAACGCGGTCGTCTTCGACTGGGAGCCGACGATGATGGCCGGCGCCGAGATGCTGGGCCGTCGCGGTGAGGACCACCGCATGGAGGCTCCGCGTCCGGCGACGCAGCGGCGCAAGGAGAAGGAAGCGAAGCGCGGCGACAGCGCGCAGCAGGAGTACGACGAGTTCCGTCCCTTCTGACCCTGCTGACCCTTCCGCCCCGGCACGGCGTCGGCGCCTTCGGGCGTCGGCGCCGTTCCGCGTGACGCGGTGTTGAAACCGGCCTTACCCCGTTCGCCTAGGATCCTCCGAGTGAGCAGCAGCGATTCCAGCAGTGACACCCCCGCGGTCTCCGTCGTCGTCATCGCGTACAACGACGCCGGGCTCGTCGGCGAGGCCGTCGCCTCGGCTCTGGCCCAGGGGCCGGTCGTCGCCGAGGTCATCGCGGTGGACGACGCCTCCTCGGACGGTACGGCGGGTGTGCTGGACGCGTTGGCGGCGGCCCATCCCCGGGTCAAGGTCGTGCACCGGGCGTCGAACAGCGGTGGGTGCGGCACCCCGCGCAACGACGGGATCGCCGCCGCCCGCTCCCCGTACGTCCTCTTCCTCGACAGCGACGACGTCCTGCCGCCGGGCGCCGTGGACGCCCTCGTGCGGGCCGCCGAGGAGCACCGGGCCCCGGTCACGGTCGGCGCGTGCGTGCGCCGCGAGCTGCCGGAGGGCCGTGACGTGCCGTGGCTGCCCGGCCTCTACACGCCCGGCGACGTGATCGAGCGGCCCGCCGACCGGCCGGAGCTGGTCCGCGACACCCTCTGCGTCAACAAGCTGTACGCGCGCGCCTTCCTGGACAAGCACGCCATCCGCTTCCCCGACGGCCGGTTCGTCTACGAGGACTTCGTCTTCACCTCGCGCGTCCTGGCCGCCGCGCCCCGCATCGCCGTCATCGGCGACCTCGTCTACGTGTGGCACGTGCGCCGGCGCGCCGCCCGGGTGTCGATCTCCCTGGCCCGCGCCGACGTCGCCAACTGGCGCTCCCGCGTCGAGGCCCACCGCACCGCCTCCCGCACCCTCGCCGAGGCCTCCCCGGAGCTGGGCCGCGCCTGCCAGGCGAAGTTCCTCGACTACGACCTGCGGATGTACCTGCGCGAACTGGCCGCCGACCCGGAGTACCGGGCCGCCTGGTGGACGCTGACCCGCGACTACCTCGCCGGTTTCGCCGAAGCCGACATCGCGGCGGCGCCCGCGCGGGCCCGGTGGATCGCCCGCGTGCTCCTGGCCGCCCCGGCCCCGCCCGAAGACGTGGAGCGGCTGACGCGCCTCGCCGCCGAGCCCGACCGGCTGCCGCCGCCGTACGCGACCGACCCGGCCGGCCGGCCGGCGTGGAGCCGGGCGCTGCCGGTGCCGCTGGAGGGGCTCGATGCCCTGCCCGTGGCGGAGCTGCCGTTCTGCGTCGACGCCGAGCCCGCCGGGGGAGCGGCCGTCCGGCTGCGGGTGCGCGACCTGTACGGGCGGCTCGCCGCCTCGGGGCCGCGTACCGCCCGGCTGAGCTTCCCCTCGCGCGCCGGGGGCGAACCCGTCGTGCTGCCCCCGGTCGAGCTGGCGGCTGCCGCCGACGGTGACGGGTGGAGCGCCGAAGTACCGTTCCGGCTCGCCGCGCTGGCCGCCGTGGGGCGGCGTAGGGGGCTGCGGGGCATGCAGGCCTGGGACGTGCGGGTGGAGGTGCGCTGCGCCGACGGAAGCTCCCGGCTGACCTCCCTGCGCCCCACGGGTGGCCTGCTGCGCCGCCGGGCCCTGCCCAGCAGCCGGTACGGTGTTCTGCTGGCGCAGCCCTACCGCACGGCCGCCGGAGTGCTGGGGGTGCGCCTCGCGCCCGGGGCCGGGGGCGCGCTGACTTTCGTACGCAACCGTCTCGACCGCGCCCGTACGCGCAGGTCACGCTAGAGCTGGGGAGATACGCATGACATTTCTGATCACCGGTGGCGCCGGGTACATCGGCGCGCACGTCGTCCGCGCGATGCTGCAGGCGGGTGAGCGGGTCGTGGTCCTGGACGACCTCTCCACGGGCCGGGAGGACCGCGTTCCGGAAGGTGTGCCGCTGGTGATCGGTTCGGTCCTCGACCGGCTGACGCTGGACGAGACCATCGCGCAGCACCACGTCACGGGCGTGGTGCACCTCGCGGGCAAGAAGCAGGTCGGCGAGTCCGTCGAGAAGCCGCTGTACTACTACCACGAGAACGTGGAGGGCCTTCAGGTCCTGCTCGGCGCGGTCGCGGCGGCCGGCGTGCGCAACTTCCTCTTCTCCTCCTCCGCCTCGGTGTACGGCATGCCGGACGTGGACCTCGTCACCGAGGAGACCCCGTGCGCGCCACTGAGCCCGTACGGCGAGACGAAGCTCGCCGGTGAGTGGCTGGTCCGCGCGGCGGGCAAGGCCCACGGCATCTCCACGGCGTGCCTGCGCTACTTCAACGTCGCGGGCGCGGCCACCCCCGAGTTGGCCGACACCGGGGTCTTCAACCTGGTCCCGATGGTCTTCGAGCGCTACGACGCCGGCGAGGGCGCCCGCGTCTTCGGCGACGACTACCCCACCCCGGACGGCACCTGCATCCGCGACTACATCCACGTCGAGGACCTGGCGGAGGCCCACGTGGTGGCCGCCCGCCGGCTCGCCGAGTGGGGCGCGACCGGCGAGTACAAGGACCTGACCGTCAACATCGGGCGCGGCGAGGGCGTCTCCGTCAAGGAGATGGTCGCGCTGCTGAACGAGGGCACGGGGCACACGTACGCGCCCGTCGTCACCCCCCGTCGGCCCGGTGACCCGGCGAAGGTCGTGGCCTCCGCCGACCGGATCGCGGCCGAGCTGGGCTGGAAGGCGCGGCACGACGTCCGCGAGATGATCACCTCGGCGTGGGCGGGTTGGCAGGCCAACCGCCGGGCCTGAGCCCTGCGCGAAGCCGCCCGCCCCGGATCAGGTCCGGGGCGGGCGGCTTTCGTACGGGCGCTCAGGTGCTCGGGCGCTCAGATGCTCGGGTACTCAGCGCTCGGGCGCTCAGCGCTCCAGGAACGCGAAGAGCTCTTCCCACCGGTCGGTGATCTCCGTGCTGGAGTAGCGGCGCACGTGGGCGAAGCCGGTGTCGCCGAGCCGGTCGCGCAGCTCCCCGTCCGACATCAGGGCGTCGAGGTGCGAGGCGAGCTCCATCGTGTTGCCGAGGCGGGCCAGCAGCCCGTCCTCGCCGTGCCGGACGATCTCCCGTACGCCGGGCGCGCAGTCGAACGCCGCCACCGGCAGGCCGGCGGCCATCGCCTCCAGCAGGGTGATGGGGAAGCCCTCCGCGCGGGAGGCCTGGGCGAAGACGGAGGCCTCGCGCAGGGCGCCGAGCACGTCGTCGGTGCTGCCCATCCACTCGACGGAGTCGTCCAGGCCGAGCGAGGCGCAGTGCGCCCGCAGGGCCGGCTCCTCGGTGCCCGCGCCGTAGATCCGCAGGGTCCAGTCGGGGTGCTGCGGGACGGCGTCGGCCCACGCGTCGAGCAGCAGGTCCATGCCCTTCTCGAAGGCGAGACGACCGATGCTCGCGACGACCTTCTCGGTGCGCGGGGCGGGGGAGTCGGGCATGAACGGCAGCGGGTTCGGCATGCTGTCGACGTTCTCCATGCCGGCCCGGATCCACAGGTCGGCGTCCTCCGGGGTCAGCACCAGCAGCCGGTCGACCTCGGGGTAGAAGCGGCGGACCCGCTCGCCCCGGGTGGACTTCTGGCTGGCCTCGAAGGACTCGTGGCTCATGCCGATGACGGAGAGCCCCTTGGTGTCGGCGAGGGCCACCCACTCCATCGCCCACACCTGGGTGACGATCACCACGCCGCCGGGCGCCGCCGTGCGCAGCAGACCGCTCAACTGTTCGGCCTTGTCCCGCATCCGGGCCCGCCGGGCCGCCTGGCGGCGCCGTTCGGGGGCGTTGAGGCGGCCCTTGAGGCCGTGCAGCCGGCGGGCCTTGGGCGGGTGGGTGTCGTAGAGGGTGGTCATCGCGTACGGCAGGTCCTCCGGCAGCCGCTGCCGGAGTTCCTCGGCGACGGGCGCGATGCCGACGATGTGCACGCGGTGGCCGCGGTCGGTGAAGAGCCGGGCCATCTGGTGCGACCAGGTGGTCACGCCGCCGAGCTCGTCCACGCTGTTGGAGACGATGAAGATGTCACGGCCGCCCGCGCCGGCGGTCTCCTGGCTCACTTGCCGCTCCCGGTGAAGAACTTCTGGACGATCTGGCGTGCGGCGTCCCCGCGGTCGTACTCGCCGAACTCGGCGAGGAAGCGCTGACGGGCCTCGGCGTACTTGGCGTCGGCCTCGTCGAAGGCCCCGACGGCCTGCATCAGCTCGTCGGCCGTGGCCACGACGGGGCCCGGCGCCTTGTCCAGCAGGTCGAAGTAGGTGCCGCGGATGTCCGTCGCGTACTGCTCGTAGTCGTAGGCGAAGAACAGCATCGGCCGGTCCAGCACCGCGTAGTCGAACATCACCGACGAATAGTCGGTGATCAACCCGTCGGCGAGCGCCAGGAGCGGGGTGATGTCGTGGTGGCGGGAAACGTCGATCACCCGGCCCGCGACCGAGGGCGGCAGGGTGACGCTGTTGAGGTAGTGCGTGCGCACCAGCAGCGTGAACCGGTCGCCGAGGCGGTCGGCGAACTCCTCCACGTCGAAGGGGAACGTGAACCCCTCGACGGTGCCGTCCGCGCCCGTCCGGAAGGTCGGCGCGTACAGCAGCACCTTCTTGTCCGCCTCGATGCCCAACTCGGCGGCCAGCGGCCCCCGGACGCGTTCCCCGCTCTGCGTCTCGGCGCGGTGCGCCTCGACCAGGGCGTCGTTGCGCGGGTAGCCGGTGCGCAGCAGCACCTCGTCGCGCAGGCGGAAGCCCTTGGCGAGGGTGCGGGTGTCGTGCTCGGAGCGGATGAGGAAGTGGTCGAAGCGGTCGACGGCCGCCTGGAAGCGGTCCTGGGCGGCCTTGCCCTGGGCCTTGGTGCGCGGCTCGTGGAAGCCCATCCGCTTGAGGGCGGAGCCGTGCCAGGTCTGGATGTACGTCGTCCCGGGGCGCTTGGCCAGCGCCAGCGGGAAGCCCTGGTTGTCGACCCAGAACTCGGCCTGGGCCAGCGCCCGCAGGTAGGCCCAGCTCCAACGCCGCACGAGGGTGGCGTCCGTGGGGAAGCCGGTGGGCTTGGCGCCCGCGTAGGACCAGATCGCCTGGAACGGCACGCCCTGGCGCACCATCTCCTCGTAGATCGCCTTCGGGCTGTCGCTGTACTGCTTGCCCATGTGGCTCTCGAAGACGACCGTGCCCTTCTTGATCGGCAGCTTCGTGAAGACCTCGTGGTAGACCTGCACCTTCTGTTCGCCCGAGCCGAGGTTGCGCCGGGCCCGCAGCGCCCGGCGCAGGCCGCGCTTGACGACGCCGGCGGCCTTGCCGTGCATGGCGCTGCCGATCAGCGACTGGGTGCGGACGGCGGCGGAACCCTCGGCGGCCAGGACGTAGGACAGGTTGCCCTTCTTGGTCACCTCGGGCTCGAAGCGGTCGGAGACCAGGCGGGTCAGCCGCGGGCGCACGCGCAGCCGGGCGGCGGACTCCAGGTCGACCCCGCCGACCGAGACGCGCGTCGTCACGCGCTCGGAGCCCGCGGTCAGCTTGAGGCGGACGTCCCAGACGGCGTCGATGATGCCGAGGGGGCGGACGGTGCCGGCCACGTCGGCCGTGGCGGTCCACTCGATCGTGTCACCTGCGTGGCGCAGGGTTGTCACCGGGAAGCTGAAAGATCGGACGCCGATCTGCCGGCGGGCCCGGAATTCGAGCGTGGCCTTCAGCTCGGTGTCCTCCTGGATGCGGCCCAGGGGGTTCACGACGGAGCCGGACAGGGTGACGGAGCCGCGTCCGTCGTCCTCGTAGGAGGTCAGGCGGTTGCCCAGGGTCAGGGAGGCGAGCGGCGTGGTGTGGAAGCCCTGGTCGGTGACGTCCAGTATCCGGCGGCCTTCCGCGTCGTCGAGGTGGGCGGCGCACCAGTAGACGCGGCCCTCGCGCTCGGCGAGGGGGGAGGACAGCCGGCCCTTGTTGGTCATCGCGTCGGCGGCCGGGAGCAGGTTGTCCCAGTCCTCCTTGCTCAGGAGGTACGCGCAGATCGCCTGGAGGTGATTGACGTTCTCGTACGCGGCGGGGTCGATGCCGGCCAGGTAGCCGTTGGCCAGCCGGGCGAACTCCTGGCGGTACGCGTCACCGAGGAGCGGCAGGTCACGCAGGTGCAGCACCAGGTCGTGCTTGAGGAACTTGGCGTCCTTCGCGGACTTGATGGCGGTGTGGCCGTTGGCGGCGAGCAGCTCGTCGACGCGGCGGTGGATCTCCATCCGGTGGACGAAGTTCGCGATCTCGTGGCGCCGGTTGCTGATCGACTTGGCGGCGGCCTTCTCGACCACGTTCCAGTAGTAGACGTGGTTCGGGATCAGGGTGATGCGGCGGGCGGCCACGTAGGCCTGCGCCGAGAAGAGCAGGTCCTCGTAGTGGATGCCGACCGGGAACTCCAGGCCCTGTTCCAGGAGGAAGGCCCGGCGGTAGCACTTGTTGGTGGAGAGGGTGTCGTAGACCAGCAGGTCCGGGTACTCGGTGATCGACTCCAGCGTGCGGGTGCGCGCGTAGATCCACGGGTACCACTCGGTGGTCTTGCCCCAGCGGTTGTCGAGGTGGACGCGCACGCACATGCCGGAGACCAGGTCGGACCCGGTGCGCTCGGCGGCGGCCAGCATGTTGCGGCAGGCGTTGCGTTCCAGCACGTCGTCGCTGTCCAGGAACATGACGTAGGTGCCGGTGGCCTGCTGGATGCCGTGGTTGCGGGGGGCGCCGCAGCCGCCGCTGTTCTCGGGCAGCCGGAAGGCGCGCACCCTGCCCGGGTGCGCCGCTTCGAGCTCCTGGGCGACCGCGTAGGACCGGTCCTTGCTGCAGTCGTCCACGATCACGACTTCGACCCCGCGCAGGGTTTGGTCCAAAACCGACTGGACGGCTGTCGGCAGACGCTCTGCGTCGTTGTAGACGATGACGACCACGGAGACGTCAGGCACGTGCACCTCGATCCCTTCGTTCCATTCCGCTTATCCCGTCAAAGCTACCGTGTGCCGCGCGCGACTCGGGCAGGCCGACCCTCGGCGTGCATACTTCTAAGGAAGAGGTGAGTGGCGGGTCCGGTCGCCGACAATCACCCGTTCGGACCCAGCAGGAAGTGCTCATGACCAAGCTGTCGGTAGTTGTCCCTTGCTACAACGAAGAAGCGGTGATCGACAGTTTCGATGTCGAGATCCGCAGGGTCCTGGACTCCCTGCCCGTCGAGTACGAGGTCTGCTACGTCGATGACGGCAGCCGCGACGGCACCCTCGAAAAGCTGCGGAAGATCGCCGCCGAGTACGGCGACCAGACCCGGTACGTCTCCTTCAGCCGCAACTTCGGCAAGGAGGCCGGCATGCTCGCCGGGCTCCGCGAGACCACCGGCGACGCCGTGGTGATCATGGACGCGGACCTCCAGCACCCGCCGGAGCTCATCGCCACCATGCTGGAGCACTACCACCAGGGCCACGACCAGGTCATCGCCCGCCGCACCCGCGAGGGCGACAAGAAGCTCCGCTCCGCGCTCAGCCGCCTCTACTACCGGGGAGTCAACCGCTGGGTCGACGTCGAGCTCACCGACGGTGTCGGAGACTTCCGCCTGCTGTCGCGGCCGGCCGTCGACGCCCTGCTCGCGCTGCCCGAGTACAACCGCTTCTCCAAGGGCCTCTTCTCCTGGATCGGTTTCGACACCGTCCACTTCGACTACCGCAACGCGCAGCGCGAGGCGGGCGAGACGAAGTGGAAGTTCGGGTCCCTGCTGAACTACGGCATGGACGGGCTGATCTCCTTCAACAACCGTCCGCTGCGGATCGGCATCTGGCTGGGCGCGTCGCTGGTGGGCCTCACCGGCCTGTACGCGCTGTGGATCACCATCATGGCGATCACCAACGGCATCGACTCGCCCGGTTACGTCACCATCGTCGCCATGATCGCCGGGATCGGCGGCGTTCAGATGATCATGCTGGGGCTGATCGGTGAGTACATCGGACGCATCTACTACGAGACCAAGCGCCGCCCCCACTTCCTGGTCAAGGAGGCGCACGGAGCCCGGCGCGCGCCGGGTGCCGAGGCCGCCACGGCGCAGAACCCGGATGCGAAGCCGAGCTCGGGCGTGTCGCGGGACTCCGGCGCGGAAGCCGTGATCGTGGAGCGCGGCGGCCGATGACCTCTCACCCCAGACGCGACCAGCTGGGCCAGATCTTCCGCTTCGTCCTGGTGGGCGGCGTCAACACCGGTACCTTCTTCGCCCTGTACCTGCTGATGCACCCGTACCTGCCGTACTTCGCCGCGTACACCGTGGCCTTCGTGCTGTCGATGATCGGGTCGTTCTTCATGAACACCTACTTCACCTACCGCACCCGGCCCACCTGGAAGAAGTTCCTCCTCTTCCCGCTGACGAACGTCACGAACTACGTGATCCAGTCGGTCGGCCTCTACGCCCTGGTGAGCTGGGCCGGGATGGACACCAGGATCGCGCCGCTCGTCGCGGCCGTCGTGGCCATCCCGTTCACCTTCCTCCTCTCCCGCAAGATCCTGATCCCGGGCACCGGACCCGCCGCCGAACCGGCGCCCGAGCGGACCTCGTCCACGGTCTGAAACCCGGCGGCGGCCGTGCCCGGCCACCCCGTAGATTGGGGCGGACAGGGGTCGAGACCGACCGTGGTTTCGGCCGGGCAAGGGGCAAGGGGAAAGACGTGTCAGCGGCTAGGCAAGGTGTCGTGGACGCCCGCAGGATCGTGGTCAAGGTCGGCTCCTCCTCCCTGACCACAGCGGAGGGTGGCCTCGACGCCGACCGCGTGGACGCGCTGGTCGACGTCCTGGCCAAGGCCCGCAGCGGCGGGGAGAAGGAGATCGTCCTGGTCTCCTCCGGCGCCATCGCCGCCGGTCTCTCCCCGCTCGGCCTGCGCCGCCGCCCCAAGGACCTCGCCCGGCAGCAGGCCGCCGCCAGCGTCGGCCAGGGGCTGCTCGTCGCCCGGTACACCGCCTCCTTCGCCCGCTACGGCGTCCGCGTCGGCCAGGTCCTGCTCACCACCGACGACACCAGCCGGCGCGCGCACTACCGCAACGCCTACCGGACCCTCGACCAGCTCCTGGCGATGGGCGCGCTGCCCGTCGTCAACGAGAACGACACCGTCGCCACCGACGAGATCCGCTTCGGCGACAACGACCGGCTCGCCGCCCTGGTCGCCCACCTCGTCCGCGCGGACCTGCTCGTGCTGCTGTCCGACGTCGACGGGCTGTACGACGGGGACCCGTCGCGGCCCGGCACCACGCGGATCGAGGAGGTGCGCGGGCCCGAGGACATCGCCCACGTCTCCATCGGCAGCGCCGGCAAGGCCGGCGTGGGCACCGGCGGCATGGTCACCAAGGTCGAGGCCGCCCGGATCGCCGCCGCGGCGGGCATCCCCGTCGTCCTCACCTCCGCGAGCCAGGCCGCCGACGCCCTGGCCGGGCGGGAGACCGGTACGCACTTCCACGCCACGGGCCGGCGCTCCGCCGACCGGCTCCTGTGGCTCCAGCACGCCTCCACCCCGCAGGGGCACCTCGTACTCGACGACGGCGCCGTCCGGGCCGTCACCGAGCGCGGCAGTTCGCTGCTGGCCGCCGGCATCGCCGCCGTCGAAGGCGACTTCGTCGCAGGCGACCCCGTCGAACTGCGGGCCGCCGCCGACGGCCGCGCCGTGGCCCGGGGCCTGGTCAACTTCGACGCCAAGGAACTCCCGCAACTCCTCGGCCGATCCACCCGCGAGCTTGCCCGGGAGCTCGGACCCGCGTACGAGCGGGAGGTCGTCCACCGGGACGATCTGGTGCTGCTTGAGGGCTGAGGATTCGGGAAAACCCCCGCGCGCGGGGCTCGGGACTGGTCAACTGTGAGGGGCGGACACGCGTAGCGCAGACAGGAGGCGGCTGGTGAGACGAGCGCTGACCAGCGTCGGCACGGGGGACGGTGGCGAGGGGCGGGGCCACGTCCCCGACGTCTCCCGGCTCTGGCACGTGACCCTCAGCGTGTCCGGCAAGCCGGCTCCGCTGTCCGAGGTCCGACGCGGACTGGAACAACTGGCCCACGACCACCCCTTCCTCCTCACCAGCCGGTACGCCGACGACCACGCGGAGATCCGGTACTGGGAGGAGGCCCGCGACCTCCACGACGCCGCCGCCGTCGCGCTGCGCCTGTGGGGCGAACACCGCTCGTCGGCGCAGCTCCCGCCGTGGGAGATCGTCGGCCTGGAGGTCATCGACCGCGCCACCTACCACCAACGAGTAGCGGAGGGCTACGGCCCACCCCCAGCCCACCCGGTGGGCGTGCATCCCTATTAGACGCGCCGCGCTGTGCCCTTTCGACGCGCCGCTCGCGCGGCTCGGCCCTGGCGGGCCACGCCTTCTTCACGCGCCGCTCGCGCGGCTCGGCCCTGGCGGGCCTCCCCGGCTTCGCGCCGCTGCGCCGGACTCCGTCCGTCGACCTGCCGGGCGGGGTCGGGGCCGTGGCCGGGGTCCGTCGTCGGGTTTGCCGCTGCGCGGTGCGGCCCCCTACCCGCCCTTCCACCGTTCCCGCCTCGAACGCCGGCGCGGCTGAAAGGCGGGGCTGGGCCCGTGCCCGCCTTGAACGTTGGCGGGGCTCAAAGGCGGCCGGGCTCGTGCCCGCCTCGAACGTTGGCGGGGGTGAATGGCGGGGCTGGGTCCGTGCCCGCCTCGAACGTCGGCGGGGCTCAAAGGGCGGGGCTGGGTCCGTGCCACCTCGAACGTCGGCGGGGCTCAAAGGCGGGGCCGCGCCCGCGCCTGGATCGCCGGCAAGCGGGAGAGGCATCATCCAGCCTCGCCGGCGTTTGAGGCGCGGGGTCTGGGGCGGAGCCCCAGGGGTTCAGCCCGGCCGGCGTTTGAGGCGTGGGGTCCGGGCGGGAGGCAGGGCCGGGTGGTGGCGGCTCGGCTTGGGTGTGGGCGTGGCGGGGCCGGGGGTGTCTCGGGGGGTGGAATCCCGGTGGGGCGGGGGCGGGCGGGGATTACCCTGGGCCGCATGACCTCGCTCGACGACGCCACCGCCACCTCGCCCGTCCTCGCCACCGCGGCCGCCGCCCGGACCGCCGCCGCAGCCATCGCGCCGCTCCCTCGGTCCGCCAAGGACACGGCCCTGCTGGCCATCGCGGACGCGCTGGAGGCCCGTACGGCCGAGATCGTCGCCGCCAACGCCGTCGACACCGACAAGGCCCGCGCCGCCGGCACCAGCGAGACCGTCATCGACCGCCTCACCCTCACCCCCGAGCGCGTCGCCGCCATCGCCTCCGACGTCCGCGACGTCGCCGCCCTCCCCGACCCCGTCGGCGAGGTCGTCCGCGGCTCGACCCTCCCCAACGGCATCGACCTCCGCCAGATCCGCGTCCCGCTCGGCGTCGTCGGCATCATCTACGAGGCCCGCCCCAACGTCACCGTCGACGCCGCCGCCCTCTGCCTCAAGTCCGGCAACGCGGTCCTGCTGCGCGGCTCCTCCTCCGCCTACGCCTCCAACACCGCGCTCGTCGCCATCCTCCGCGACGCCGTCGAGGCCGCCGGCCTGCCCGCCGACGCGATCCAGCTCGTCCCCGGCGAGTCCCGCGACTCCGTCCGCGAGCTGATGCGCGCCCGCGGCCTCGTCGACGTCCTCATTCCGCGCGGCGGAGCCTCGCTCATCAAGACCGTGGTCGAGGAATCCATCGTTCCGGTCATCGAGACCGGTACCGGCAACTGCCACGTCTACGTCGACGCCCAGGCCGACCTCGACATGGCCGTGGACATCCTCATCAACTCCAAGGCACAGCGGCCCTCCGTCTGCAACGCGGCCGAGACCCTCCTCGTCCACCGCGACATCGCCGACGCCTTCCTGCCCCGCGCCCTCGACGCGCTCGCCGCCGCCGGCGTGACCGTCCACGGCGACGAGCGCGTCCTCGCCGCCGCCGAGGGCACCAAGGCCACCGCCCTGCCCGCCACCGACGAGGACTGGGCCGCCGAGTACCTCTCCTACGACATCGCCGCCGCCGTCGTGGACTCCCTCGACGAGGCCGTCACCCACATCCGCCGCTGGACCTCCGGCCACACCGAGGCGATCGTCACCACCTCGCAGGCCGCCGCGCGCCGCTTCACCCAGCTGGTCGACTCCACCACGGTGGCCGTGAACGCCTCCACCCGGTTCACGGACGGTGGCCAGTTCGGCTTCGGCGCCGAGATCGGCATCTCCACGCAGAAGCTGCATGCCAGGGGCCCCATGGGCCTCCCGGAGCTCACCTCCACCAAGTACATCGTCACCGGTGACGGTCACATCCGGTAACCCCCAGACGAACACCGTGTGGCCGGATCCGGCGCACACCCTGCCCAAAGCCGCCCCCCAGGTCTACGCTGGTCTCGTGCCGGACGACGTGGGGGGCAAACCGTTCCCGGACGACGGGGAGCCCGACGACGACCGCGGAGGCGCGGATCAGGACTTCGCCTCCGTGGTGTTCGACGAGGACTTCGTCCGGAACGCCGAGATCCATGAACCGAGCGCGGCCGAACGCCGGCGCGCCGCGGACCGCGCCCGCGCGGAGGCCGAGGCCGCCCGCGTCGCCGGCGGCTGGGCCGGGGACGACGACTACGGTCCCGCCGACGGCTACGGACTCGACGACCCCGGCTGGGAAGCCGGCCACTACGGCTACGGCTATGCCGAAGGCCCGTACGGCGCCTACGGCGGCAGCCTGCGCCCCTACCGCGGCCGCTCACCCTGGCTGCGCCCGGTCGCCTGGGTGCTCGCCGTCGTGATGGGCCTCGGCATGGTCGCCCTCGCCTTCAGCGCCGTCTACCGCAGCGCGGCCGGTGAGAGGGACCCCGCGCCCGCCCCCGCCAGTACTCCGCTCAGGGAAGTCACCGGCGTCGGCGCGTTTACGTACCCCGTCGGCCGCCAACCCTGAAAGTACGACCCCACGCGCCCGAGCCGGAGCTGGGGGCTTCTCTGAAGCGGGGACAGCGGGGAGAAGCGATGGCCGTTCCAGGAGACCCACCCAACGGCACCCCCGACGGTATGGGCGGGGGCGATGACGAACTGCGCCCGGACGAGTACCGGTCCGTGGTGTTCGACGAGGACTTCGTCCGCGCTGCCCGACTCCAGGAGTACTCCGCCCAGGAACGCATGGGCGAACACGCCCGCGCCGTCCGCAGCCGTTCCCTCTGGTCGGGCTCCGGAACCGCCGGTCGCGGCGGTACGGGAACCCCCAGCCGCGGCGCCCGACAGGGCCTGCTCCTCGTCCTGCTCATCGCCGCCGCCTTCGCGGTCGCCGTCTACATGGGCCTGCGCAACCCCTACATGCCGCCACCGGCCGACGGCGCCGCGCAACCGCTCGTCAGCACCGTCGTCCCCCTGGCCCCGACCCAGACCGTCCCCGGCGGGCGGCCCGTCGACCTCTACGCGAACAGCCCCGCCGCCGAGTACCGGATCGGGGCGGCCGGCATCACCCTCCCGGCCGCGCGCCGCACCCACCACTTCACGGAGAGCCAGGTCGTCGCCGCGCTGACCATCACCAAGGACTACCTGGTCCAGTCCTCCCTGGACCCGGACGTCCTGTCCGCCACCGCCTCCCGACCCGTGCGGGTCCTGCTCGACCCCGGCCAGCTCCGCCAGTTCGACGAGAGCATGGCCGCGCCCGCCGGCGACGGTCGGTACGCCGCCACCGGCTGGCTCGTCCGCTTCGACCCGGAGACCGCCGTCGTCGCCGACTCGCGCGTGCGGGTCAACGGCACCCTCACCGTCGAGGAGCTGAACGGGGAGGTGCTGGAGGTCAGGAGCGACCACACCTTCGTGTACGCCGTGCGCCCGGCCTCCGGCGCGCCCGCCGCCGACGGGGCCTCGCTCTTCACCGTCCGCCGCGAGCTGCGGCTGCGCTTCGACCGGGCTGACCTCAATGCCCGCCGCGCCGAGCTGGTCACCGCCTACGTGATAGCCGGGCCGCAGGCCTGCTCCGCCGACCCGTCGGCGGCCTTCCGGCCGCTCCTCGCCGGAGCCGCGCCCACCACCGTCGGCCCGCCGGCGAGCGACCCGTACGCGGGCGGCCACCCCAGGCGCACCGCCGGGCTGTGCGGCGTACTGGCCCCGACCGGGGCGACGACCGGGGAGCACACCGCCTCGCCGTCCGCGCCGCCGAGCGCCCGTACGCCGTCGCCGCCGGCGGCCGGCTCCTCCGTCAGCCCCGCTCCGTAGCCCCCGCGGCCCCCGGACTGTCGCCGCCCGTGCCCGTGCCGCCCGTGCCGTCCTTGCCGCCCGGCGCGGACCCGGCCCCGGCTCCCGTTCCCGCTCCGGTGAACCGGTCGCGCAGTCTGCCGCCCAGGTCGCCCGCGCCACCGGCGATGTCACCGACCAGCTTCATCAGGGGATCCCTGCTGGTGCGCACCGACTCCGCGTAGTGCGAGGCGGACTGCCGGAAGGAGTCGGTCACGGAGGTCTCCTTGTCCTCCTCCCGGCGCGGGTAGTGGCCGTCCATGATCCGCTGGAAGTCCCGGTTCTGGGACCACTTCTTCAGCTCGGCGGCCCGCACGGTGGTGAAGGGGTGCGTCCTGGGCAGCATGTTGAGGATCTTCAGCACCGAGTCGCGCAGGTCACCGCTCTCCTCGTACTCCTCGGCCTGCGCCAGGAACGCGTCCACGTTCATCTCGTGCAGGTGGTTGCCGCCGGCGATCTTCATCAGCCCCCGCATCGAGGCGTTGACGTCCTGCCCCACCAGCAGCCCCGCCCGGTCCGCGGACAGCTCCGACTTGCGGAACCACTCCCGCAGCGCCGTGACGATCGCCATGATCGCCACATTGCCGAGCGGGATCCACGCCACCTTGAGCGCCAGCGACGTCAGGAACAGCAGGACGGTGCGGTACACGGAGTGCCCCGACAGGGCGTGGCCCACCTCGTGGCCCACCACCGCCCGCATCTCCTCCTCGTCGAGGAGCTCCACCAACCCGGTCGTGACCACGATGATCGGCTCGTCCAACCCGATGCACATGGCGTTCGGCTTGGGATCCTGCTGCACATACATCTGGGGGACCTTCTCCAGGTCCAGGATGTAGCAGGCGTCCCGCAGCATCTCGTGCAGGTGGGGGAACTGCGTCTCGCCCACGCGCACCGAATCCGACAGGAACAGCAGCCGCAGGCTGCGCTCCGGGACCAGCCCGCTCAGGGTCTTGAACACCGTGTCGAACCCGGCCAGCCTGCGCAGCGCCACCAGCGCCGAGCGGTCCGCCGGGTGTTCGTACGCCCGCGAGGAGATACCGGGGAACCTCCTGCGGTTCCGCGCCGGTACCTTCTCGAATCCGGTGTCCGCCATAGCGCCCTCCCCCTTGATCGACCCTGTGTCGTGTTGCGTCTATCCTCTCCAACGCCTGAGTCGGCGTGAGCGTGCCCCAGGCCCCCGCATACGATGTGAGCGAAGTCTCCGCTCGCTCCCCGACTCGATAGGTACCTGCCTGATGAGCCTCCCCACCGCCGCCCACAACCTGGTCCTTCTCGCCTCCGAGGGCGCCGGGCAGCACGGCGGCAACCACGACAGCCTGAACCCGTACCTGACCGGTGGCGGCGCGCTGGTCATCCTGCTTCTGATGCTCTGGGTGACCACGCGTCTGAACCGCGACCGCTAGGACCCCGGCGGAAGACCCGGTGGCGAAACCCTCCTTTCGGGTCCGCCCCCCGTGCACGTGCCACCGGGCCAGTAGGCTCTGCGCTCATGGGAGAGCAGGAGATGCCTACGGGCCCGGTCAAGCGCCGGCTCGGCGTGATGGGCGGGACGTTCGACCCGATCCACCACGGACACCTGGTGGCCGCCAGCGAGGTGGCCGCCCTTTTCCACCTCGACGAGGTGGTGTTCGTACCGACGGGCGAACCGTGGCAGAAGTCCCAGCGGGCCGTGTCGCCCGCCGAGGACCGCTATCTGATGACGGTCATCGCCACGGCCTCGAACCCCCAGTTCTCGGTGAGCCGCATCGACATCGACCGCGGCGGCCCCACCTACACGATCGACACCCTGCGGGATCTGAGCGCGCTCAACGACGACGCCGACCTGTTCTTCATCACCGGTGCCGACGCCCTCGCCCAGATCCTGACCTGGCGGAACGCGGACGAGCTGTTCTCCCTCGCCCACTTCATCGGAGTGACCCGGCCGGGCCACGTACTCACCGACGACGGCCTGCCCGAGGGCGGCGTCTCCCTGGTCGAGGTCCCCGCGCTGGCGATCTCCTCCACCGACTGCCGCGCCCGCGTGGCCGAGGGCGATCCCGTCTGGTACCTGGTGCCCGACGGCGTGGTGCGCTACATCGACAAGCGTGAGCTGTACCGGGGCGCCTGAGCTTCCGGAAGAGAGGGGCCCGCGGTGAACGACCCACAGGATCCTTACGACCCGTACGCCGACCAGGGGCAGCAGCTCATCGGCTACGACCCGTACGGCAGACCGGTCTACGCCCCCGCGCCCGCGCAGCATCAGCAGTACGAGCAACAGCAGCAACCGCCGCAACAGCAGCCGTACGAGTACGGCAACCCGCAGCAGCAGTACCAGCAGCCCTACGAATACCCCCAGACGGCGCCCCAGACCACCGCCCAGGGGTACGCGTACCCACAGGCCCAAGCCCAAGCCCAAGCCCAGGCCCAGGCCCAGGCCCAAGCACAGGCCCAGCAGTGGATCCCGCAGCAGGCCGCCCCCGCGCCGCAACCGCCCCACCCCGAACCGCCGGCCGCCGCCCCGGTGCCCGAACCGCGCCGGGAGTTCCCGACCGAACGGGACCGGCCGCAGCCGGCGACGGAGCGCGACTACCGCACCGAACAGTTCTCCTTCATCGACCAGCCGGACGAGGACTCCGAGGTCATCGACTGGCTCGCCTTCACCGAGAGTCGCACCGAGCGCCGCGAGGAGGCCCGCCGGCGCGGCCGCAACCGGGGCGTCGCCCTCGTCGTCACCCTGGCCCTGTTCGTCGTCGGCGGCGCCGGCTACCTCTGGTACGCGGGCAAGCTGCCGTTCCTCGACGGCCCCGGAGCGAAGCAGGGCCCGGCGGCGACGGCCGGCGAACAGAAGCGCGACATGATCGTCGTCCACCTGCGCAACACCAAGCGGGGCGGCAGCTCCACCGCGCTCCTCGTGGACAACGTCACCACCCGCCAGGGCGCCACCGTCCTGCTGCCCAACAACCTGAACGTCCCCGGCCAGGACGGCGTCGGCAGCCCGCTCGGCAAGGCCGTCGACGCCGGCGCCCTCGGCACCCGCGAATCCCTCGACACCGTGCTCGGCACCCACATCGGCGGCACCTGGCGCCTCGACACCCCCTTCCTGGAGCGCCTCGTCGACCTGGTCGGCGGCGTCGAGACCGACACCGACACCGCCGTCCCCGCCGACGACCAGGCCAAGACCCCGGCCGTCGCACAAGGCCCCAAGCAGAGCCTGACCGGCGCGATGGCCGTCGCCTACGCCACCCACCGGGCCCCGGGCGAACCGGAGGCCAGGCAGCTGGAGCGGACCGGCAGGGTGCTCCTCGCCGTGCTGCGCAAGATCCCCGGCGACCCGAAGGCGGCGGCCACGACCGTCGAGAGCATGGGCCAGATCCTCGACCCCGGCCTGGACGCCCAGAACCTCGGCGCCCTGCTCTCGCGGATCGGCGAGCACGCCAAGGTGGGCGCGTACCGCACGGAACTGCTCGCGGTGAAGACGGACGGCGGGCTCACCGACGAGACGAACAAGAAGGTGGTCAAGGAGCTGCTCGGCGGTTCCTTCACGGCGGCGCAGCCCGGGGCCGCCCTCCGCGTCGGCCTCAAGGACGCCAGCGGGGACGAGAAGACGCAGGTCGCGGCCAAGGCGGCGCTGCTCAACGCCGGCTACGGCCTGGTCGAGGGCGGCAAGGCCGACCGGACGGTCGCCGGGACGCAGATCACGTACCAGGACGACGCGCAGCGCGACCGGGCGATCGAGGTCGCCAAGACGCTGGGCGTCGCGGAGACGGCCGTGAAGAAGGCCGAGAACGCGGTGAACGCGGACGTCGTGGTGACCCTGGGCAGGGACTACAAAGCCTCCTGACCGGCGGGAGATCCCGCCCCGCAGGGCTGTGAGCAGGGGTTTCGCCCGCGCGGGACCCGGTCGCGGCCCGCGCGGCACGTTTCGCGCGGGCGGGGTCGGCGGTACATGAGACCCTTGTATGGATCTGCCCGCCAACCCGAAAGCATGGCCAGTGACCGCCACGGACCGCTCCATCGAGCTCATCACCGCCGCCGCCCAGGCCGCGGCCGACCGGCTCGCGCACGACATCATCGCGTACGACGTCAGCGACGTGCTGTCGATCACCGATGCCTTCCTGCTCGCCTCCGCGCCCAACGACCGCCAGGTCAAGTCGATCGTGGACGAGATCGAGGAGCGGCTGCTCAAGGAGCTCGGCGCCAAGCCGGTGCGCCGTGAAGGCGACCGCGACGCCCGCTGGATCCTGCTCGACTACGTCGACATCGTCGTCCACGTCCAGCACAGCGAGGAGCGCGTCTTCTACGCGCTGGAGCGCCTGTGGAAGGACTGCCCCGAGATCGAGCTCCCCGAGGACGCCAAGCTGACGATCGGCAAGGCCGAGGAGCACGCCAAGCTGCGCGAGGCGGCGGGCGACGACGAACTGGACGGTGATCTGTTCTGAGCGCGACCACCTCTGGCTCCTCCGCCCCTTCCGGCAAGACCGGCCGGAAGATCGTCCTGTGGCGCCACGGTCAGACCGCGTGGAACCTGGAGCGGCGCTTCCAGGGTTCCACGGACATCGAGCTGACCGAGACGGGCCTGGCGCAGGCGCGTCGCGCGTCGCGGCTGCTGGCCGGCCTCCGGCCCGACGCCATCGTCTCCTCCGACCTGCGGCGGGCCTCCGCCACGGCGGCCGAGCTGGCCTCCGTCACCGGCCTCGCGGTCGCGCACGACGAGGGGCTGCGCGAGACGTACGCCGGCGAGTGGCAGGGCCTGACCCACGACGAGATCCTCGCCAAGCACGGTGAGCAGTACACGGCGTGGAAGCGCGGCGAGCCCGTGCGTCGCGGCGGCGGTGAGCTGGAGACCGAGGTCGCCGACCGCGCGGCGCCCGTCGTCCTGCGGCACGCCGACCGGCTGCCCGAGGGTGGAACCCTCGTGGTCGTCAGCCACGGCGGCACCATCCGTACGACGATCGGCCGCCTGTTGGGCCTGGAGCCGTACTACTGGGAGGGTCTCGGCGGGCTCTCCAACTGCTGCTGGTCCGTCCTCGGCGAGGGCGTGCGGGGCTGGCGGCTCATGGAGCACAACGCCGGCACGCTGCCGGAGCCGGTACTCGGCGACGACGACTGACGTCGACCGACGACTGACGACGGCTGACGACGACCGAGGCCGCCGCGGGCCACCCTCGGACCCGGATTTCACTTTCCGGCTGGTCACAGGCTAGAGTTCTTCTTGTTCGCAGCGAAGAACACCGGAAACGGGGGGAACGCGGCGGAGAGCGGGGCTATAGCTCAGTTGGTAGAGCGCCTGCATGGCATGCAGGAGGTCAGGAGTTCAATTCTCCTTAGCTCCACAGTCAGGATCCCGTCCCCAACAGGGGGCGGGATCCTTCCGTTTGTCCTTTTGGGCTTGCTGACCCGGCCGGGACCGGCATGGCAGAATCGGAGCGCCGGAGGGGGACACGACGGCCCGACGCGGGAGGGAGTCGCTGACGGATGGGTGCACACCGGCGGCGGTGCGACTGGTGCGAGAACGGCACGCCGATCGTGCGGGACATGGATCCGGTCAACACCGACTACCAGTACTGGTGCGAGGAATGCGCGCGGGCGCTGATCATAAAAGGCGACCCGATCGAGACGTACCGGGAGCTGGAGGGCGAACCGATCTACGGCCGGCTGCTCGACGAGCACTGCACGCTGAAGCGGTTCTATCAGTTCGCCAGGGCGTGACCAGAAGAAGTCGTCAAGCAAGATCGAACCAGATCGAACCAGACCGAACCTGATGAAAACGGACATGGCTCGGGCTCCGCGGAAACCGATTTTTGGTCCTGGGCCATGACCGTGTAATGTTTGGGACGTCGCCAGGGGGAACCGGCAAGGGAAACCGAAGCGACAGGCGCCAAGCGCGAAGCGGTAAACGAAGTACAGAAGTAACAAGGGGCTATAGCTCAGTTGGTAGAGCGCCTGCATGGCATGCAGGAGGTCAGGAGTTCAATTCTCCTTAGCTCCACAGTGAAGAACAGGGTCACCCGGATCGGGTGGCCCTCTTCTCGTTGTGTGGAACGAGCGGGCGTCCGTCGGGGCCGCTGCGGTACCCTGACGCCATGCGTGCCGTACGCCTTCTGCTTACCGAGCCGCGCTGATCAGCACCGACCCTTCGAGAGGTCGGCATCGGCGCGGCGTCCCCTCCTGTGCGAGGGGCTTTTTCGTTTGGGCAGGCAGAGACGGCAGAGACGATCGATGGAGCTTCAGGAATCATGAGCGAGACGAACACCCCGGCCCCCGAGGCGGCCGAGGGGCACCGTTACACGGCCGCCATGGCCGCCGACATCGAGGCACGCTGGCAGGACGTATGGGACGCCGAGGGCACGTACGAGGCCCCCAACCCCTCCGGTGACCTGGCGGGCGACCCGGCGGTCGTCGCGCGGCCCAAGAAGTTCATCATGGACATGTTCCCGTACCCGTCCGGTGCGGGCCTGCACGTCGGTCACCCCCTCGGGTACATCGCCACCGACGTCTTCGCCCGCCACCAGCGGATGTCCGGCCACAACGTCCTGCACACCCTGGGCTTCGACGCCTTCGGCCTGCCGGCCGAGCAGTACGCCGTGCAGACCGGCACGCACCCGCGCGTGTCGACCGAGGCGAACATCGAGAACATGAAGGTCCAGCTGCGCCGGCTGGGCCTGGGCCACGACAAGCGCCGCTCGTTCGCGACGATCGACCCCGCGTACTACAAGTGGACCCAGTGGATCTTCCTGCAGATCTACAACTCCTACTACGACGTGGACGCGAAGAAGGCCCGCCCGATCACCGAGCTGGTCGCCGCCTTCGCCGACGGCTCCCGCGAGGTGCCCGGCGGCCGCGCCTGGACCGAACTGACCGAGGCCGAGCGCGCCGACGTGCTGAACGGCTTCCGGCTGGCCTACGCCTCCGACGCGCCCGTCAACTGGTGCCCCGGGCTGGGCACCGTCCTGGCCAACGAGGAGGTCACCGCGGACGGCCGCTCCGAGCGCGGCAACTTCCCGGTCTTCAAGTCCCGGCTGAGCCAGTGGAACATGCGCATCACCGCGTACGCCGACCGGCTGATCGACGACCTGGACGCGCTGGACTGGCCCGAGGCCATCAAGCTCCAGCAGCGCAACTGGATCGGCCGCAGCGAGGGCGCGCGCGTCGACTTCGCGCTGGGCGACGAGGCCATCACCGTCTTCACCACCCGCCCCGACACCCTGTTCGGCGCGACCTACATGGTCCTGGCGCCCGAGCACCCGCTGGTGGAGAAGTTCATCCCCGCCGCGTGGCCCGAGGGCACCCACGACGTGTGGACCGGCGGATACGCCACCCCGGCCGAGGCCGTCGCGGCGTACCGCAAGCAGGCCGCCTCGAAGTCCGACGTCGAGCGACAGGCCGAGGCCAAGGACAAGACCGGTGTCTTCACCGGCGAGTACGCGATCAACCCGGTCAGCGGCGAGAAGGTCCCCGTCTTCATCGCCGACTACGTGCTGATGGGCTACGGCACCGGCGCGATCATGGCCGTCCCGGCGCACGACAGCCGCGACTTCGAGTTCGCGCGCGCCTTCGAGCTGCCGATCCGCTGCGTCGTCCAGCCGACCGACGGGCGCGGCACCGACCCGGCCGAATGGGACGACGCGTTCGTCTCCTACGACGCCACCCTGGTGAACTCGTCCGGCGAGGGCATCTCCCTGGACGGCCTGGGCGTCGTGGAGGCCAAGGCCGCCATCACCGCCTGGCTGACGGAGCGCGGCATCGGCGAGGGCACGGTCAACTTCCGCCTGCGCGACTGGCTGTTCAGCCGCCAGCGCTACTGGGGCGAGCCCTTCCCGATCGTCTACGACGAGGACGGCGTCGCGCACCCGCTGCCCGAGTCGATGCTGCCGCTGGAACTGCCCGAGGTCGAGGACTACTCGCCGCGCACCTTCGAGCCGGACGACGCCGGCTCGAAGCCGGAGACCCCGCTGTCGCGCAACGAGGCGTGGGTCAACGTCGAACTGGACCTGGGTGACGGCCGCGGGGTGCGCTCGTACCGCCGCGAGACCAACACCATGCCGAACTGGGCCGGTTCCTGCTGGTACGAGCTGCGCTACCTGGACCCGAACAACACCTCGGCCCTGGTGGACCCGGAGATCGAGCGGTACTGGATGGGCCCGCGCGAGGGCGCTCCGCACGGCGGCGTCGACCTGTACGTCGGCGGCGCCGAGCACGCGGTGCTGCACCTGCTGTACGCACGCTTCTGGTCGAAGGTGCTGTTCGACCTGGGCCACGTCTCGTCGGCCGAGCCGTTCCACAAGCTGTTCAACCAGGGCATGATCCAGGCGTACGCCTACACCGACGCGCGCGGTGTGTACGTCCCGGCGGCCGAGGTCGAGGAGCGCGACGGCGGCTACTTCCACCAGGGTCAGCCGGTCAAGCGCGAGCACGGCAAGATGGGCAAGTCCCTGAAGAACGCCGTCACGCCCGACGAGATCTGCGAGGAGTACGGCGCGGACACGCTGCGCCTGTACGAGATGGCGATGGGCCCGCTGGACGTCTCCCGTCCGTGGGACACGCGCGCCGTGGTCGGCCAGTACCGACTGCTGCAGCGCCTGTGGCGCAACATCGTGGACGAGGAGACGGGCGCCGTCACCGTCGTCGACGGGGAGCCCGACGAGGCCACCCTGCGCGCCCTGCACAAGGCCATCGACGGGGCCGGCGCGGACATGGCGGGCCTGCGGTTCAACACCGCCATCGCCAAGATCACCGAGCTGAACAACGCCCTGACGAAGGCGGGCCGGCCGCTGGAGCGCTCCGTCGCCGAGCGACTGGTGCTGCTGATCGCCCCGCTGGCCCCGCACATCGCGGAGGAACTCTGGCACCGGCTGGGTCACACCGACTCGGTGGTCCACCAGGACTTCCCGGTCGCCGACCCGGCGTACGTCGTGGACGAGGCCGTGACGTGCGTGGTGCAGGTCAAGGGCAAGGTCAAGGCCCGCCTGGAGGTGCCCCCGAGCATCTCGGACGCGGACCTGGAGCAGCTGGCGGTCACGGACCCGGGTGTCGTGGCGGCGCTGGACGGCGCGGAGATCCGCAAGGTGATCGTGCGCGCGCCGAAGCTGGTCAACATCGTCATCTGATCCGTCCTGATCTGATCCGTCCTGTGATGATCTTCGGATCCGGCGGGGTATGAGGGTGATCCCGTACGGGCAGGTTGGGGGTTCGATTGGAACCTCCGACCTGCCCGTGGCGTTTACGGTGGAGGGAAGCAACAGGCGGAGAAGGGGAACATCATGGAGGCGGGCGTCGCTTTGATCATCTTTGCCCTGTTGGTGCTGTTCGCCTTCCTGGGGCTGGGCGCCTGGGCCACGGTGAAGGTGGTCGGTGCGGCCAAGCGGGGCGTGGACCGCACGCTGACGCAGGCCCGCCGGACCGTCGAGGACACCACCCTGAAGGCGAAGAGCTTCGGCCAGGTCGGCGTCGCGGGCGCGCTGGCGCAGCTGCGCCTGGACCTGCGGACCTCGATGCGGTCCACGCAGCAGGCCCTGTACCAGGGCGTGCGGACGGACAGCTCGCTGAAGGAGTCGATAGCCCTCTTCGAGCGGCTCAGCGCGCACGGGCACGAGCTGGACGACGAGCTGAAGCGGCTGGAGCAGGAGCCGGACCGGCAGCGGATCGCCGCGAGCCTTTCGGACCTGCGGGAGCGCGTCACCAAGATCACGGAGGCGGCCGACTCGCTGCGGTGGGCCGCGCGGGACCGGGCCCGGCAGTTCGCCGACCAGGATCTGGACGCCCTCTCGGCGCAGATCGAGGTCGAGTCGGACGCGCTGCGGGACTGGTCGCGGGAGTCGGTGGACCACCTGGCGGCCGCGGCGGCCGAGTGGGACGAGCGTCAGGCAGCCGGGGCCGCCGCTGACGGGGCGGCGCGGGGCGCGGGGGAGACGGGCGGGGCTTCGGCTGCTGGTGCCGGTGCCGGTGCCGGTGCTGCTTCGGGTTCGGCTGCTTCTTCGGGTTCGGCTTCGGCCGGTGCGGCGCGGCCCGCCGCGCTGGACCCGGCGGCGCCGGCGGCCGCCTATCCGTGGCAGAAGGCGCCCCGTCCCGAGACGACGACCTGAGGTCCGGTCCCGGGGTGGACGACCTGGGGTGACGGTGGTGGGGAAGTCCGGGCTGCCGGATCGCCCCCGGTGCCGGTAACCTCCGGCTCATGTCCCGCCATGTCGCGATCGTCACGGATTCCACGGCCTATCTGCCCCAGCCGGCGATGGCGCGGCATGGGATCACCGCCGTCCCCCTGACCGTGGTCCTGGGCGACGAGGCCCTGCAGGAGGGCACCGAGATCTCGGCGCGCAGCCTCGCGGTGGCCCTGCAGAAGCGCCGTTCGGTCACCACCTCCCGGCCGGGCCCCGAGGAGTTCGTACGGGCCTATCAGGCGGCCGTGGACGCCGGGGCCACCGGCATCGTCAGCCTGCACCTCTCCGCCGAGTTCTCCGGGACCTACGACGCCGCCGTGGTCGCGGCGAAGACGGCCGCCGTACCGGTCCGGGTGGTCGACACCGGCATGGTCGCGATGGCCCTCGGGTTCTGCGCCCTGGCCGCCGCCGAGGTGGCGGAGTCGGGCGGCTCCGTGGACGAGGCCGTGGCCGCCGCGGAGAAGCGGGCCGCCGGGATGTCGGCGTACTTCTACGTGGACACCCTCGACTACCTCCGGCGCGGCGGCCGGATCGGCGCCGCGCAGGCGCTCCTCGGCTCGGCGTTGGCCGTCAAGCCGCTGCTGACGCTGGACGGCGGGCGGATCGAGATGTTGGAGAAGGTACGGACGGCCTCCAAGGCCATCGCGCGCCTGGAGGAGCTGGCCGTCGAGCGGGCGGGCTCGGGGAGCGTCGATGTCGCGGTTCACCACCTGGCGGCCCCGGAGCGGGCGGAGAAGCTCGCCCAGCGGCTGCGGGAGCGGATCCCGGGTCTGGTCGAGCTGCACGTCAGCGAGGTCGGAGCGGTGATCGGCGCGCACACGGGGCCCGGGTTGTTGGCGGCGGTCGTGTCGCCGCGTTGAGGGGAGTCGGGTGATGGGTGGGCCCGGCCAGGGGGTGTCGGTCACCGGAATGGGTGAGGCGGTTGTCCACAACGGGTCCGCTGTCCACCGGAATTGGGGGCTCCGAGCGGGGATCGGGGAAGGCCCCTAGCGTCGGGGCATGACTCTCCGAACGCATGACTCAGCGGGCCTCTCCCAGGCTCACACCCTGTCCGACGACACCCTGTCCGACGAAGCCCTGTCCGACCACGCCGTGCCGCCCGCCGCTCTGCCGGTGGCCGGTGGCCCCGAGTGGGTGGGGGGCTCCGAGGGGCTCGCGCGGGACCGGCGGCGGGTGCGCTCGTGGTCCCGGGGCAGGCCCGACCCCGAGGTGGTGCGGCGGCGTGCCGAGGCGCTGTTGGGCGGGGGTGTTCCGCCGCCTGTCGCGCGGGAGCGGGAGGACGCCCCGGCGGAGCGGGAGGCCGTGGCCGCGCCGGGGGTGGGGGGTTCGGCCGCGCTGAGGTTGGCCGTACGGGAGCGGTTGCCGGTGTGGGTGCAGGCCCGCTGCGGGGTGGAGCCGCGCACGGTGGCCGCCGTCACGGTGGTGCTGGTGGTGGCGGTCGGTTTCGCCGCCCAACAGTTCTGGTCGGCCCGGCCCGTGCCGGTGACCGCGCCCGCCGTCGTCGCCCCCGCGGCCGTCGCGCCGGCCACGGCTTCGGCTTCCGCTCCGGCTCAGGGCGCCCGGATCGTGGTGGACGTCGGCGGCAAGGTCCGGGAGCCCGGCGTGCGGCGATTGCCCGGCGGCTCGCGGGTGGAGGACGCGCTGGCGGCGGCCGGGGGAGTGCGGCCCGGTACGGACACCACCGGGCTCAACCGGGCCCGGGTGCTGGTCGACGGCGAACAGGTGCTGGTGGGGGTCACCCCGCAGCCGCCGCCTCCCGGGGGCGGTGGCGGGGGGCCCGGAGCCGGCGCGGGGGCCGGGCCGCTGAGCCTGGCCAGTGCGACCGTCGAGCAGTTGGACGGGCTTCCCGGGGTCGGTCCGGTGCTCGCCCGGCACATCGTGGAGTTCCGCACGGCGCGGGGCGGGTTCCGGTCCGTGGAGGAACTGCGGCAGGTCCAGGGGATCGGCGAGCGGCGGTTCGCCGAGCTGCGAGAGCTGGTGCGGCCGTGAGCGGATCTGAGGAGGCGGCGGTCGGGGGCGCGGGCGTCGCGGGCGTCTCGGGGGTCGCGGGGGTCGGGCCTGAGGGGGTCGTGCCGGAAGGGGCCGGGTCGGAGGAGGCCGGGCCGGTGGATCTGCGGCTCGCGGTGCCGGCCGGGGCGGCCTGGGCTGCCGCCGCGCTCGCGTTGGGGGCGCCGGGCGGGTGGACCGCCGTCGGGGTGGGGCTCGCGGTGGTCGCGGCGGGGTGCTGCTGCTCGCCGGCTGTCGCCGCCGCAGCCCCTGTGGCAGGTCGGTACGGCCGCGGCCGGCGCCCTGTTGTGCGCGGCCGCCGGGGCGGGGGTGGCCGGGCTGGAGCGGGCCGAGGCGCGGGCGGGGCCCGTGGTGGGGTTGGCCCGGCAGCACGCCCGGGTGCTCGTGGAACTCACCGTCGGCTCCGACCCCCGAGCCACCCGGGGTGGGACCGGGCCGCCGATGGTGGTGCTGGACGCGGTGGTGACCGGGGTGAGCGGGCCCGACGGGGCGCGGACCCGGACCGTGACGCCGGTACGGGTGCTGGCCGCGCATCCGGGCTGGGCCGGGCTGCCGCCGTCCACCCGGGTCGAGGTCGTCGCCGCCCTGGCTCCGACGGAGGGCGGGGAGCGGGCCGTGGCGCTGGTCCGCCCGGCGGGGACGCGCCGCCCGGGTGACGGGCGGCCCCGACGCCGCCCAGCGGGTCGCCGGGACCCTGCGGGCGGGGCTGCGGGAGGCCGTCCGGGGGCTCGCGCCCGACGCGCGGGCGCTGCTGCCCGGCCTGGTGGTCGGGGACACCTCCGGGGTGCCGGCCGACCTGCGCGAGGCGTTCAGGGCCACCGACCTGCTGCACCTGTTGGCCGTCTCCGGTTCCAACCTCACCGTGGTGCTCTACCTGTTGATCGGGCCCCCGGCCCGTGCGCGGCTGGTCGAGCGCGGGGGGCTCGCGCCCCGACTGGGGCTGTCGTTGAGGGTCACGGCCCTGTGCGGGGCGGCGCTCACGCTGGGGTTCGTCGTCGTGTGCCGGCCCGAGCCGAGTGTGTTGCGCGCCGCAGCCTGCGGGGCGATCACCCTGCTGGCGCTGGGTACCGGTCGGCGCAGGTCCCTCGTCCCGGCGCTGGCCGGGGCGGTGCTGCTGCTCGTGCTCTACGAGCCGTGGTTGGCCCGGAGCTACGGATTCCTGCTGTCGGTGCTGGCCACCGGGGCTCTGCTCACGCTGGGACCCCGGTGGAGCGCGGCGCTGCGGCGGCGGGGGATGCGGCCGCGCCTGGCCGACGCGCTCGGGGCGGCCGCGGCCGCTCAGGCGGTGTGCGCGCCCGTGGTGGTGGTGCTCTCCGCCCGGGTGAGTCTCGTCGCGGTGCCGTGCAACCTGCTGGCGGAACTCGCGGCGGGACCCGCCACGGTGCTGGGCTTCGCGGCGCTCGCCGCGGCGCCGCTGTGCATGCCGGTGGCGCGGGCGCTCGCCTGGTGCGCGGGGTGCCGGCCGGGTGGATCGCCGCCGTGGCGCGGGCGGGGCCGGGCTGCCGGGGCGGAGGTCCCCTGGCCCGGCGGGCTCACGGGCGGGCTGCTGTTGGGCGGGGTCACGGTGGTCCTCGTAGGGCTCGCGGCGCGGTTCGGCCGGCGGCGTGCCGCCTGCGCGGCCGTGGCGGTGCTGCTGCTGGTCGCCGTCCTGCGGCCGCCGCAGCTCACCCGCGCGCTCACCGGCTGGCCGCCGCCCGACTGGAGCTACGTCCAGTGCGCCGTGGGCCAGGGGGACGCGGCCGTGCTCGCCGTCGCACCCGGCACCGCCGTCGTGGTCGACACCGGGCCGGACCCCGGTCCCGTGGACTCCTGCCTGCGCGCCCTCGGCGTCCTGCGGGTCCCACTGCTCCTGCTGACGCACTTCCACGCCGATCACGTCGGAGGCCTTGCGGGGGTGTTGCGGGGCCGGTCCGTGGGTGTGATTCAAACCACCACCATGGAGGAGCCGCCCGCGCGGGCGCGGTCCGTGCGGCGGACGGCGGCGGCCGCCGGGGTGCCGGTCGTACCGGCGCTCGCCGGCGAGCGCCGGCAGGTCGGGCGACTGGCCTGGCAGGTGTTGTGGCCCACGGCGGGCGGGCCGGCGCCGCAGGGGCCCAACGACGCGAGCGTCGCCCTGCTGGTGCGCACGTCGGGCGTGACGCTGCTCCTCCTCGGGGACCTCGAACCTCCCTCCCAACAGGCCTTGCTGGAAGGCCATCCGGAGCTGGGGCCGGTGGACGTCCTCAAGGTCGCCCACCACGGTTCGGCCCACCAGGACCCCGGCCTCCAGGACCGGATCCGGTCCCGGATCGCGATCGTTCCCGTGGGCGCGGACAACCGTTACGGGCACCCCGCCCCGCGCACCGTCGGCCGGCTCAGGGACCGGGGGACGGCCGTGCTGCGCACCGACACGGACGGCTCCGTGGCCATCGCCGGCAGCGGCTCGGGGTTGCGCGCCTTCCCGGCCGGGCGGCGCCGGCGGCCTCCGGGGCATACCGGGCGCGACCCTTCTGTTTGCCCGCAACCCGACAGCATGATCGAATGCGTCGTCGCCGGAACGGTCCAAGTCCACACAGCACGGGGGTGCATCAGCCATGTTCGGTCGCCGACGGGGGATGGAGACGGCCGGGGGCGCCGGCTCGCAGACATCCGCCACTCTGACGTTGCCGCCCACGGCGCGGCTGTTGAGCTGTCGGGTGCTCGACACGGTCCATCAGCCGGTCCGCCAGGCGAAGTTCGAGGTGACCGACCCGATCGGCAGACGGGTCGTCAGCGGGGAGACCGACCCGTACGGCGGCTTCACGGCCGCCCTGCCGGAGGGGGAGTACCGGCTGTCCGTCACCGCCGAGGGCTACGCGCCGTTCCACGGGGCGACGCTCGTCGGGGACCCGGCGCAGCCCGGCACCGCCGAGATCATCCTCGACGCGGTGGAGCCGCCGCTGCTGCCGGCGCCGGGTCACTGGGAGCTCGACCCGACGCATTCGTCGATCGCCTTCACCGCCCGCCACATCGGCTTCGCCCGGATCCACGGCAGGTTCGCCACCTTCGCCGGCGCGGTGCGGATCGCGGAACGCATGGAGGACTCCTCCATGCACGTGATCATCGACGCGGCGAGCATCGACACCGGTCTGCGGCTGCGGGACGACCACCTGCGCTCCGCGGACTTCCTCGACGCGGCCCGCCACCCGACGGTGGAGTTCTACAGCGAGCGGTTCATCCACCGCAGCGGCAGCCGTTGGGCCGTCGCGGGCGCCCTCACCCTCCACGGCGTCAGCCGTTCCGTCACCCTGGACACCCAGTACCTGGGGCACGGCACGGGCCTGGAGGGCGAACCGAGGGCGGCCTGCCGTGCGACGGCCGAACTGCACCGCGAGGACTTCGCGCTGAACTGGCAGTCCGTGCTGGCGCACGGTGTCGCGGCGATCGGGTCGAGCGTGGAAGTGGCGTTGGACGTACAGATCGTCCACAAGGCCTGACGAGCCGCCGGGGCCCTGGGCCCCGGCGGCTCAGGGGGCCTCCAGCCAGCCTTCGTACTCCGCGGCGAGGTCGTCCAGGGCGGTGGCGTCGAGCCGTTGCCTCGGGTCCTCGACGACGACCAGCCACTGGGCGTCCTCGGCGTCGTCCTCACCGGCGAGGGCGTCGCGGACCAGTTGGGGTTCCTCCGGCAGGCCGAAGCGGTCGACGGCCTCCTGGGCCGCCTCCTCGGCGGCGTCGCGGTCGGGCAGGACCAGTACATGTCGCACGTTCACGCGACCATTCTCGGGTACCGGGCGCGGGGGACTGTCGGTGCGGCGTGGGATGCTGGAGGCGATGGCCACCAGGAAGAATCCCACCGACGATCCGCTCGCCCCGATCACCCTCGCGGTGGGGCAGGAGGACCTGCTCCTCGACCGTGCCGTGCGCGAGGTGGTGACGGCCGCCCGCGCGGCCGACGCCGACACCGATGTGCGCGACCTCACCTCCGACCAGCTCCAGCCCGGCACGCTGGCCGAGCTGACCAGCCCTTCGCTGTTCTCCGAGCGCAAGGTCCTCATCGTGCGCGGCGCGCAGGACCTGGGCGCGGAGACGGTCAAGGAGGTCAAGGCCTACCTCGCCGATCCGTACGAGGAGATCTCCCTGGTCCTCCTGCACGCCGGCGGGGTCAAGGGCAAGGCGGTGGTGGACGCCGCGCGCAAGGCGGGCGCCCGCGAGATCGCCTGCCCGAAGATGACGAAGGCCGCGGACCGACTGTCGTTCGTGCGGGGCGAGTTCCGGACGCTGGGGCGTTCGGCCACCCCGGACGCCTGCCAGAACCTGGTCGACGCGATCGGCAGCGACCTGCGGGAGCTGGCGAGCGCCGTGACCCAGCTGTGCGCGGACGTCGAGGGCACCATCGACGAGGCCGTCGTCGGCCGCTACTACACCGGCCGGGCCGAGGCCTCCAGCTTCACGGTCGCCGACCGGGCGGTCGAGGGGCGGGCGGCCGAGGCCCTCGAAGCCCTGCGCTGGTCCCTGGCGACGGGGGTGGCGCCCGTCCTGATCACCAGCGCCCTGGCCCAGGCGGTCCGGGCCATCGGAAAGCTGGCCTCGGCGCCGCGCGGGGCCCGTCCCGGGGACCTCGCCCGGGACCTCGGCATGCCGCCGTGGAAGATCGACCGGGTCCGGCAGCAGATGCGCGGCTGGTCGGCGGACGCCGTATCGGACGCCCTGCGCGCGGTCGCCCTGGCCGACGCGGGCGTGAAGGGCGGCGGCGACGACCCGGAGTACGCCCTGGAGAAGGCGGTCGTCGCGGTGGCCCGCGCGGCCCGCCCCCCACGCCGGTAGCGCCCGGCGGAACGACGAAGGCCCCGGCCTCCTCCCTGGGGAAGGGAGGAGGCCGGGGCCTTCGACCACTGCTTGGTTGCGCCGCACCCGCGTGGCGAACGCAGGCCGCGTGCGGCGCGGGGTGCCGGTCCGGAGCGGAAGAGAGGGCCCGCTGGGTCCTTACCGGCGATTCACATCAGGAGCTCAGCCCTGGAGGGAGGCAACCTTGGAGGCCAGCGCCGACTTCTTGTTGGCGGCGGCGTTCTTGTGGATGACACCCTTCGAGACAGCCTTGTCGAGCGCACGCGCGGCGGCGCGAGAAGCCACGGTGGCCTTCTCGACGTCACCGGCGACGACGGCCTCGCGGGCCTTGCGGATCGCGGTCTTGAGCGAGGACTTGACGGCCTTGTTGCGCAGGCGCGCCTTCTCGTTCGTCTTGTTCCGCTTGATCTGGGACTTGATGTTCGCCACGAAAGAGCCTTTTCAGGTTCAGAGGTTGATCTTCGGATTGTGTCCCGACAGCTGAGAGGGCATACGAGACACAGCTGCCCAGGCTACCAGGCGCGTTCCGACCGGCCCAAACCGAGCGCACTGCCCCGTCCATGGGACCATGGGAGTCTGCGTATCGATCCGAAGGATCCGACCAGGACCGACCGACGCGACCGACCGACGCTTCCGACTGCGACCGAGAATCAGGACACCGCGTGCCCGCGATCCCCAGCCACGTGCCCGAGCCGAGCCGTACCGACCCGGCTCTGATCCGCAATTTCTGCATCATCGCGCACATCGACCACGGCAAGTCGACGCTCGCCGACCGGATGCTCCAGCTCACCGGTGTCGTCGACCAGCGGCAGATGCGCGCCCAGTACCTCGACCGCATGGACATCGAGCGTGAGCGCGGCATCACGATCAAGTCGCAGGCCGTCCGTCTCCCCTGGGCGCCCACGACGGGCGAGGGCCAGGGCAGCACGCACATCCTGAACATGATCGACACCCCCGGTCACGTCGACTTCACCTACGAGGTCTCGCGCTCCCTCGCCGCGTGCGAGGGCACGGTCCTGCTGGTCGACGCCGCCCAGGGCATCGAGGCCCAGACCCTCGCCAACCTGTACCTGGCGATGGAGAACGACCTCGCGATCGTCCCGGTGCTCAACAAGATCGACCTGCCGGCCGCGCAGCCGGAGAAGTTCGCCGAGGAATTGGCGAACCTCGTCGGCTGCCAGCCCGAGGACGTGCTGCGCGTCTCCGCCAAGACGGGCCTGGGCGTCGACGCCCTGCTCGACAAGGTGGTCGCCACCGTTCCGGCCCCGGTCGGCGTCAAGGACGCCCCGGCCCGCGCGATGATCTTCGACTCGGTCTACGACTCGTACCGCGGCGTGGTCACCTACGTCCGTGTGGTCGACGGCCAGCTCAACAAGCGCGAGCGCATCCGCATGATGTCCACGGGCGCCACGCACGAGCTGCTGGAGATCGGCGTCTCCTCCCCGGAGATGACCCCGGCCGACGGCATCGGCGTCGGCGAGGTGGGCTACATCATCACCGGCGTGAAGGACGTCCGTCAGTCCAAGGTCGGTGACACCATCACCAGCCTGCACAACGGCGCGACCGAGGCCCTCGGCGGCTACAAGGACCCGAAGCCGATGGTCTTCTCGGGCCTGTACCCGCTGGACGGCTCGGACTACCCGGACCTGCGCGAGGCCCTGGACAAGCTCCAGCTCAACGACGCCGCGCTCGTCTACGAGCCGGAGACCTCGGCGGCCCTCGGCTTCGGCTTCCGCGTCGGCTTCCTCGGCCTGCTGCACCTGGACGTGGTCCGCGAGCGCCTGGAGCGCGAGTTCGGCCTCGACCTCATCGCCACCGCGCCCAACGTGGTCTACCGGGTGGTGCTGGAGGACGGCAAGGAAGTCACCGTCACCAACCCGAGCGAGTTCCCCGAGGGCAAGATCTCGGACGTCTTCGAGCCGGTCGTACGGGCCACCGTGCTCGCGCCCACCGAGTTCATCGGCGCCATCATGGAGCTCTGCCAGCAGCGCCGCGGCACCCTGCTCGGCATGGACTACCTCTCCGAGGACCGGGTCGAGATCCGCTACACGCTGCCTCTCGCGGAGATCGTCTTCGACTTCTTCGACCAGCTGAAGTCCAAGACGCGCGGCTACGCCTCCCTGGACTACGAGCCCACCGGCGAGCAGTCCGCGAGCCTGGTCAAGGTCGACATCCTGCTGCACGGCGACAAGGTCGACGCCTTCTCCGCCGTCTGCCACAAGGACGCCGCCTACGCCTACGGCGTGCGCCTCGTCGCCAAGCTGCGCGAGCTCATCCCGCGCCAGGCCTTCGAGGTGCCGGTCCAGGCCGCGATCGGCTCCCGCGTCATCGCCCGCGAGACCATCCGCGCCATCCGCAAGGACGTCCTCGCCAAGTGCTACGGCGGTGACATCTCCCGTAAGCGGAAGCTGCTGGAGAAGCAGAAGGAAGGCAAGAAGCGCATGAAGATGGTCGGCTCCGTGGAGGTCCCGCAGGAGGCCTTCATCGCCGTCCTCTCCAGCGACGAGTCCGGCGGCAAGAAGAAGTAGGAATGACGTCGAAAGGGCCCCCGTGCGTACGCGCGGGGGCCCTTTTCGTTATGAAGCGGCCGCTCGGGGGCTCTTACGCGCCGGCCGCACGGCCTCTAGTCTGATCACTGCTCGATGGTTACTCGCCAGTTTCGAAATCGGCCGGCCGACCCGCCGGTCCGAACCCGCTGTCTGAAAGAACCCCGCCAGTCCAAGCGCCCCACGCCCACGCCCCGTCGCGTGGCCCCGGTCCGGAGGATGTCGTGAGCGACACACAGACCATGATCGAGAACCGTCCGCCCACCGTGGCGGCCCTCTTCCTTGACCGCGTCGCCGCCACGCCGAACGCGGAGGCCTACCGCTACCCGGTGCCCGCGGCCGGCGCGCAGGGCGGCCCCGACGACTGGAAGTCGCTCAGCTGGGGTCAGGCGGCCGATCGGGTCTTCGCCATCGCCGCCGGACTGATCACCCTCGGGCTGCGCCCGGAGGAGCGGGTCGCGCTCGCCTCCAACACCCGGGTCGAGTGGATCCTCGCCGACCTCGGCGTGATGTGCGCGGGCGGCGCCGTCACCACGATCTACCCGAGCACCAACGCCGACGAATCGGCGTTCATCCTCGCGGACTCCGAAAGTCGGGTACTGATCGCCGAGGACGCGAAGCAGCTGGCCAAGGCCCGCGAGCGGCGCGCCGAGCTGCCGGGCCTGGCCCACGTCGTGGTCATCGACGCGGCCGGCGCGGAGCCGGTGGAGGGCGACCCCGAAGGGTGGGTGCTCTCGCTCGCGGAGCTGGAGGAGCGCGGCAGGGAGTATCTGGAGCGGCACCCCGAGGCGATCAAGGAGCGGATCGCGGCGATCAAAGCCGACCAGCTCGCCACCCTCATCTACACCTCCGGCACCACCGGCCGCCCCAAGGGCGTCCGCCTGCCGCACGACAACTGGTCGTACATGGCCAAGGCCACCGTCGCCACCGGCCTGATCACCAAGGACGACGTCCAGTACCTGTGGCTGCCGCTGGCCCACGTCTTCGGCAAGGTGCTCACCTCCGGCCAGATCGAGGTCGGTCACGTCACCGCCGTCGACGGCCGCATCGACAAGATCATCGAGAACCTGCCGGTCGTCCAGCCCACCTACATGGCGGCCGTCCCGCGCATCTTCGAGAAGGTCTACAACGGCGTGGCCGCCAAGGCCCGCGCCGGCGGCGGCGCCAAGTACAAGATCTTCCAGTGGTCGGTGGGCGTCGCCCGCGAGTACGCCAAGGTCACCCAGGACAACTTCCGCCGCACCGGCCGGGCGACCGCCCCCTTCGGCCTCACGACCAAGCACAAGATCGCCGACGCGCTCGTCTACTCCAAGCTCCGCGAGGCCTTCGGCGGCAACCTGCGCGCCGCCGTCTCCGGCGCCTCCGCCCTCGCCCCCGAGATCGGCTTCTTCTTCTCCGGCGCCGGCATCCACATCCTGGAGGGCTACGGGCTGACCGAGTCCAGCGCCGCGTCCTTCGTCAACCCCGGCGAGGCCTACCGCACCGGCACCGTCGGCAAGCCGCTCCCGGGCACGGAGGTCCGTATCGCCGACGACGGCGAGGTCCTGCTGCGCGGCCCCGGCATCATGCAGGGCTACCACCACCAGCCCGAGAAGACCGCCGAGGTCCTGGAAAGCGACGGCTGGCTGCACACCGGCGACATCGGCGAGCTGTCCCCCGACGGCTACCTGCGCATCACCGACCGCAAGAAGGACCTGATCAAGACCTCGGGCGGCAAGTACGTCGCCCCGGCCGAGATCGAGGGGCAGTTCAAGGCGATCTGCCCGTACGTGTCGACCATCGTCGTCCACGGCGCCGACCGGAACTTCTGCTCCGCCCTGATCGCCCTCGACGAGCCCGCGATCCTCGGCTGGGCCGCCGAGAACGGGCTGGAGGGCAAGACGTACGCGCAGGTCCTGGCCGCGCCCGAGACGAACCGGCTGATCGAGACCTACGTCCAGACCCTCAACGAGGGCCTCCAGCGCTGGCAGACGGTCAAGAAGTTCCGCATCCTGCCGCGCGACCTCGACGTGGAGCACGGCGACCTCACGCCCAGCCTCAAGCTGAAGCGGCCGGTCGTCGAGCGCGAGTTCAAGCACCTCATCGAGGAGATGTACGAGGGCTCCCGGGAGGCGTGACACCGCCCCGGCCCGGGGCGTAAACGACCATGGGGCAGTGCGGGACAATGGGCACATGCCTTCCGCACTGCCCGACGGTGACCCCATGCCCGAAGACGGCTCGCTGCCCGCGCACGCCCTCACCGGCGCCGCGGACCGGCCGCTCGGGTTCTACCTGCACGTCCCCTACTGCGCCACCCGCTGCGGGTACTGCGACTTCAACACCTACACCGCCACCGAGCTGCGCGGCACCGGCGGCGTCCTCGCCTCCCGCGAGAACTACGCCGACACCCTGATCGACGAGGTCAGGCTCGCGCGCAAGGTGCTCGGGGACGACCCGCGCCCCGTGCGGACCGTGTTCGTCGGCGGCGGTACGCCGACGCTGCTGCCCGCCGCCGACCTCGTCCGCATGCTCGGGGCCATCCGCGACGAGTTCGGCCTCGCCGACGACGCCGAGATCACCACCGAGGCCAACCCGGAATCGGTCGACCCGCGCTACCTCGCGGAGCTGCGCGCCGGCGGCTTCAACCGGGTCTCCTTCGGCATGCAGAGCGCGAAGCAGCACGTCCTGAAGGTGCTGGACCGCACGCACACCCCCGGGCGTCCCGAGGCGTGCGTCGCCGAAGCGCGGGCGGCGGGCTTCGAGCACGTCAACCTGGACCTGATCTACGGCACCCCCGGCGAGTCCGACGACGACTGGAGGGCCTCCCTGGAGGCCGCGCTGGGCGCCGGGCCCGACCACGTCAGCGCGTACGCGCTGATCGTCGAGGAGGGCACACAGCTGGCCCGGCGGATCCGTCGCGGCGAGGTCCCGATGACGGATGACGACGTCCACGCCGACCGGTACCTGATCGCCGACTCCGTCATGGCGGAGGCCGGCTACCACTGGTACGAGGTGTCGAACTGGGCCACGTCCGAGGCCGGCCGGTGCCTGCACAACGAGCTGTACTGGCGCGGCGCCGACTGGTGGGGCGCGGGCCCCGGCGCGCACTCGCACGTGGGCGGCGTCCGGTGGTGGAACGTCAAGCACCCGGGCGCCTACGCGGCGGCCCTGGCGGAGGGCCGCTCCCCCGGCGCGGGCCGCGAGCTGCTCTCCGAGGAGGACCGCCGGGTCGAGCGGATCCTGCTGGAACTGCGCCTCGTCGACGGCGTCCCGCTGTCGTTGCTCGCCCCGGCGGGGCTGCGCGCCGCCGCGAAGGCCCTGGCCGACGGCCTGCTGGAGCCCGACCCCTACGAGGCCGGGCGGGCGGTGCTGACCCTGCGCGGGCGGCTCCTGGCCGACGCGGTGGTCCGGGACCTGGTGGACTGAACCACTCGCGCGGGTGAATCCCCCCGTAACAGGGCCCGCGCTGCCTAGGCTGTCCATAGGGCTGCCGCCGACAGTACGCGGCGGATGTGGAGGACCACGGAGATGACCGCTGTGGACGAGCGTGGGATGGCCAAGTTCTTCGAGGGGTTCGAGCCTCCCGATGGAGTCAAGGTCGAGCTCCTCCGGGGGGAAATCGTGATGATGGCCAGTCCCGATCTGGTGCACAACCTGATCGTGGAAGACGTGCAGGACCAGATCCCGCGCAAGCGGTGGGCGCGGCTCCAGACCCAAGACGTCGACATCGTCGACGAGGCGAGCGAGCCTGTTCCCGACCTGGTGGTCCTGGATCGTCAGGCGCACCCGGAGGCAGGTCGTCTCCTGCCGTCCCGGTTGATCACGATGGTGGTGGAGGTCGTTTCCAAGACCAGCGTCGACAGGGACTACGTGGTCAAGCGCTCGATCTACGCCGCCGGCCGGGTACCCGCCTAGCTGATCATCGACCCGATCGTGGCGCAATGCGTCCTGCTGACCATCCCGGTCGGCATGGGGGACAACGCCGACTACCGTTCCCAGCGGATCACGAAGTTCGGCGAGCCGCTGCCGCTGGAGCCGCTCGGTATCGAGCTGGACACAACCGACTTCGGCACTTTCCAGGGAGTCAGGCCTCACCACCACCCGTAACGAAGTCGATCAGTTCCTCCACCCGCCCCAGCAGGGTCGGCTCCAGGTCACGGTACGAGGTCACGCGGGACAGGATGTGCTGCCAGGCGGCGCCCGTGTTCTGCGGCCAGCCCAGGGCTCGGCAGACGCCCGTCTTCCAGTCCTGACCCGGCGGGACCACCGGCCAGGCCGGGATGCCCAGCGCGGACGGCTTCACCGCCTGCCAGACGTCCACGTACGGGTGGCCCACGACCAGGACGTGCGGGGACGTGACGGAGGCCGCGATACGGGACTCCTTCGAGCCCGGGACCAGGTGGTCCACCAGGACGCCCAGGCGGGCACCGGGCGCCGGGGCGAACTCGGCGACCACCGCCGGCAGGTCGTCGACGCCCTCCAGGTACTCCACCACCACGCCCTCGATCCGCAGGTCGTCGCCCCAGACCCGCTCGACCAGCTCGGCGTCGTGCCGGCCCTCCACGTAGATCCGCCCCGCCCGCGCCACCCGGGCCCGTGCCCCCGGCACCGCCACCGAGCCCGACGCCGTGCGTGAGGGGGCGGCGGGCGCCCGCGCCGGCCGGGTCAGGGTCACCACGGCGCCCTCCAGCAGGAACCCGCGCGGCTCCAGCGGGAACACCCGGCGCTTGCCGAAGCGGTCCTCCAGGGTCACCGTGCCCGCCTCGCAGGCCACCACCGCGCCGCAGAAGTCCGTACCGGCCACCTCGACCACCAGGTCCGGATCGGCGGGCACCTCGGGAACGGCCTTCGCGCGCTTCCACGGCGGGGTCAGGTCGGGGGAGTACTCACGCACCGGTCGGGCCCCCCGCCACGCCGAACCGGGCCGCCAGGGCGTCGCGTTGCGCGCGGACGAAGCCCGCGTCGACCACCGCTCCGTGACCCGGCACGTACAGCGCGTCCTCGCCGCCCAGCGACAACAGCCGATCCAGTGCCGCCGGCCACTGGCCGGGCACCGCGTCCCGGCCCGCCTGGGGCTCGCCCGACTCCTCGACCAGGTCCCCGCAGAACACCGTCTCCCGCTCGCCCGGCACGAAGACCGCCAGATCGTGCTGCGAGTGCGCCGGGCCCACATTGGCCAGCAGCACCTGCACCCCGCCCAGCTCCAACGTCCACTCGCCCGACACCAGGTGCCGGGGCGCCCGTACGAGCTCCACCGCCTGCGCCGCCTCCGCCGCGTCCAGGCCGTGGCGCACCGCGCTCGCGCGCAGCTCCTCGCGGCCCGTGGGCGTCGCGAGGAGCCGGTCCAGCCCGACCGCCCCGAAGAACTCGACGCCCGCGAACGCGGAGCCACCCAACACGTGGTCGAAATGTCCGTGCGTGAATGCGATATGGGTCACGCGCCGCCCCGTCAACCGTTCCGCCTCGGCACGCACCTCGGCCCCCTCGCGCACACCCGAACCGGGGTCGATGAGGAGCGTCGAGTCGTCCCCGACCACCAGTCCCACGGTGCAATCCCACACCGGGAGCCGCCTTCGGCCGGCCCGTCCGGTCAGCCGCTCCCAGCCCGCCTCTTCCCAACGCACGTCCATGCCGCGACGCTACCCTGGCGGGCCGCCCTTGCCTGCGGCGTACCACCCGGCCGTACACTGACCGGGGGATCTCTGGCACTCGCACGCGCAGAGTGCCAACGAAGAAGCGAAGACCGGGGAACCCAGCGGCGCGACCGACGGTCGCCCGACCGACGACCGACCGCATCCGGAGGTGTGCGCGATGCTCAGTGAACGCAGGCTCGAAGTGCTGCGCGCCATCGTCCAGGACTACGTCGGGACCGAGGAGCCGGTCGGCTCCAAGGCCCTCACCGAGCGCCACCGCCTCGGCGTGTCGCCCGCCACCGTGCGCAACGACATGGCCGTGCTGGAGGAGGAGGGCTACATCGCGCAGCCCCACACCAGCGCCGGTCGCATTCCCACGGACAAGGGCTACCGCCTCTTCGTCGACAAGCTGGCGGGCGTCAAGCCGCTGTCGACGCCCGAGCGTCGGGCCATCCAGAACTTCCTCGACGGCGCCGTCGACCTCGACGACGTGGTCGGCCGCACGGTGCGGCTGCTCGCGCAGCTCACGCGGCAGGTCGCCGTCGTCCAGTACCCCTCCCTGACCCGCTCCACCGTCCGGCACGTCGAGTTGCTGTCGCTGGCCCCGGCCCGGCTGATGCTCGTCCTGATCACGGACACCGGGCGGGTCGAGCAGCGGCTCGTCGACACCCAGACGCCGTTCGCCGACACCTCGCTCGCCGACCTGCGGGCGCGGCTGAACGCCCGGGTCGTCGGCCGTCGGTTCACGGACGTGCCGCAGCTCGTGCAGGACCTTCCGGAGTCGTTCGAGATCGACGACCGGGCGACCGTCAAGGCCGTCCTCGCGACCCTTCTCGAAACGCTGGCGGAGGAGGCGGAGGAGCGGCTGATGATCGGCGGCACCGCCAACCTCACTCGCTTCGGACATGATTTTCCCTTGACCATCAGGCCCGTCCTCGAAGCGCTGGAGGAGCACGTCGTGCTCCTGAAGCTGCTGGGCGAGGCCGGTGAGTCGGGGATGGCCGTACGAATCGGCCACGAGAACGCCTACGAGGGGCTCAACTCCACGTCGGTCGTCTCCGTCGGCTACGGTTCGGGCGGCGAGGCAGTCGCCAAACTCGGCGTGGTCGGACCGACCCGCATGGACTACCCCGGAACGATGGGAGCGGTACGCGCAGTGGCACGTTACGTCGGACAGATCCTGGCGGAGTCGTAAGTGGCCACGGACTACTACGCCGTTCTCGGCGTGCGCCGCGACGCGTCCCAGGACGAGATCAAGAAGGCCTTCCGGCGGCTCGCGCGCGAGCTGCACCCGGACGTCAATCCCGATCCGAAGACGCAAGAGCGCTTCAAGGAGATCAACGCCGCCTACGAGGTCCTCTCGGACCCGCAGAAGAAGCAGGTCTACGACCTCGGCGGTGACCCGCTGTCCTCCTCGGGCGGCGGGGCCGGCGCGGGCGGCTTCGGGGCGGGTGGCTTCGGCAACTTCTCCGACATCATGGACGCCTTCTTCGGCCAGGCATCGCAGCGCGGCCCGCGCTCGCGCACCCGCCGCGGCCAGGACGCCATGATCCGCCTGGACCTGGAGCTGGACGAGGCCGCCTTCGGCACGACCAAGGAAATCCAGGTCGACACGGCGATCGTGTGCACCACCTGCTCCGGTGAGGGCGCCGCCCCCGGCACCTCCGCGCAGACCTGTGACATGTGCCGCGGCCGCGGCGAGGTCTCGCAGGTCACCCGGTCCTTCCTGGGCCAGGTCATGACCTCGCGCCCCTGCCCGCAGTGCCAGGGCTTCGGCACCGTGGTCCCGACCCCGTGCCCCGAGTGCGCGGGCGACGGCCGGGTCCGCTCCCGCCGCAACCTGACGGTCAAGATCCCCGCCGGCGTCGAGAACGGCACCCGGATCCAGCTCGCGGGCGAGGGCGAGGTCGGCCCCGGCGGCGGCCCCGCCGGCGACCTCTACGTCGAGATCCACGAGCTGCCCCACCCGACCTTCCAGCGGCGCGGGGACGACCTGCACTGCACGGTCACCATCCCGATGACGGCGGCGGCCCTGGGCACCAAGTGCCCGCTGGAGACCCTCGACGGCCTGGAGGAGATCGACATCCGGCCCGGCACCCAGTCCGGCCAGGCGATCCCGCTGCACGGTCGCGGCGTCACCCACCTGCGGGGCGGCGGGCGCGGCGACCTGATCGTCCACGTCGAGGTCACCACCCCCGGCAAGCTGGACCCCCAGCAGGAGGACCTGCTGCGCCAGCTCGCCAAGCTGCGGGGCGAGGAGCGGCCGATGGGCCAGTTCGCGCCCGGTCAGCAGGGCCTCTTCAGCCGCCTGAAGGACGCCTTCAACGGCCGCTGACGCCGGCGCCGAAGTACCCCGTAGGAGCCCGGTCCGGGAGCACCCGGACCGGGCTCCCGCACGTTCGGGGGCGGTGCGCGGGCGACGGCGCGGCGGCGGTCGAGGCGGACTATGCCAGGCGAATGCCGTGATTCGGTCCCGTGAGCGGGACATGGCACGATGCGGTGCATGTCCTTGGCAGCGAACGGTCTCTTCCGGTACCCGATCGTGCAGGCTCCCATGGCGGGCGGCGCCTCCTGCCCCCCGCTCGCGGCGGCCGTGTCCGAGGCCGGCGGGCTGGGCTTCCTGGCCGGCGGCTACAAAACCGCCGACGGCATGTACCAGGAGATCAAACAGACCCGCGGCCTCACCCGGCGCCCCTTCGGCGTGAACCTCTTCCTGCCGCAGACCGGCCACGTCGACCAGGCCGCCGTCGAGGCGTACCGGGGGCAGCTCGCCGGCGAGGCCGGCTGGTACGAGGTCTCCCTCGCCGAAGAGGACATCATCGGCACCTGCGACGACGGCTACGAGGCCAAACTCGCCATTCTCGTCGAGGACCCGGTCCCGGTCGTCTCCTTCACCTTCGGCTGCCCCACGCCGGCCGTACTGGACCGGCTGCGCAAGGCCGGCACGCACACCACCGTCACGGTGACCTCCGTCGACGAGGCCCGCGCCGCGCAGGCAGCGGGCGCCGACAGCCTGTGCGTCCAGGGCGTCGAGGCCGGCGGCCACCAGGGCACACACCGCGACGACCCGCAGACGGACGGCACGGCCGGCGTCGGCCTGCTCGCCCTGCTGTCGCAGGTACGCGAATCCGTGGCCCTCCCGCTGATCGCGGCGGGCGGACTGATGCGCGGGGCGCAGCTCGCGGCGGTCGTGGCGGCGGGCGCGGAGGCGGCGCAGCTCGGCACGGCCTTCCTCGCCTGCCCGGAATCGGGCGCGCACCCCCTGCACAAGAAGGCCCTGACCGACCCGATGTTCGCCCACACGGAGCTCACCCGGGCCTTCTCGGGGCGGCCCGCGCGGGGCCTCGTCAACCGCTTCATGCGCGAGCACGGACCCTACGCCCCGGCGGCGTACCCGCAGATCCACCACATGACGGCCGGGCTGCGCAAGGCGGCCGCGGCGGCCGGGGACGCGCAGGGGATGGCCCTGTGGGCGGGTCAGGGGCACCGGCTGGCGCGCGCGCTGCCCGCCGGGCAGTTGGTGGAGGTGCTCGCGGCCGAACTGGCCGAGGCGCGGCGCGCGGTGGAGGCAACGCAGATGAGGAGCGAGTCATGACGGCCCCCGTGTTCGTGGTCGAAGAGGTCCCCACGGGGCCGCGGTTCGTGTTGGAGGGCCCCGAGGGCCGGCACGCGGTGTCGGTGAAGCGGCTCGCTCCCGGCGAGGCGGTGGTCCTCACCGACGGTCGCGGCGCCTGGGCGGACGCCGTGGTCACGGCGGCGGAGGGCAAGGACCGGCTGATCGTCTCCGTGACCGGGACGCACCGGGAGGAGGAGCCCGCCGTGCGGATCACGGTGGTGCAGGCGCTGCCGAAGGGCGACCGGGGCGAGGTGGCCGTCGAGACGATGACGGAGACCGGCGTCGACGCGATCGTGCCGTGGCAGGCCTCGCGGTGCATCACCCAGTGGCGTGGCGAGCGCGGGGCGAAGTCCCTGGCCAAGTGGCGGGCCACGGCCAGGGAGTCGGGCAAGCAGTCCCGTCGGGTGCGCTTCCCGGAGGTGGCCGAGGCGCTGTCCACGAAGCAGGTGGCGGCGCTGCTGGCCGGGGCCGACCTGGCGATGGTGCTGCACGAGGACCGCGACGCCCCCTCGGAGGCGCTGGCGACGGCCGAGCTGCCCGAGGCGGGGTCGGTGGTGCTCGTGGTGGGCCCGGAGGGCGGGGTGTCGCCGGAGGAGCTGGCGCTCTTCGCGGAGGCAGGGGCCCGGCCGTACCGGCTGGGGCGCTCGGTGCTGCGTACGTCCACGGCGGGCACGGCGGCGACCGCGGTGCTCCTGGCCCGTACGGGGCGCTGGGCTTAGGTCGTGTCGTGTGGATCA
Organism: Streptomyces sp. RerS4; assembly: GCF_023515955.1. GTDB lineage: Bacteria > Actinomycetota > Actinomycetes > Streptomycetales > Streptomycetaceae > Streptomyces. The sequence goes on along the minus strand of NZ_CP097322.1, from coordinate 2,528,478 downwards.
GGCCGGATCAGGCACCGGACGCCGCGAGCCCGGCATGATCCACAAGACACGCCCTTGGGGGGTGTCGACCCGGGGTGTGGTCGAGGGGCGGTCGGTTCCGGGTGGGGACGGCGGCGGCGGACGGTGGCTCGGGGGGCGGGCCGATACGATGCCCGGACCGATCACCAAACGGGAGGCGCGGCCATGGCCGGGGAACCGCAGGCGGATTGCCTGTTCTGCAAGATCGTCGCTGGGAGTGTCCCCGCGACGGTGGTCCGGGAGACCGAGACGACCGTCGCCTTCCGGGACATCAACCCGCAGGCACCGACGCACGTGCTCGTCATCCCGAAGGTCCACTACCCCGACGCCGCCACCCTGGCCGCCGCCGAGCCGACCGTGATCGCCGACATACTGCGTGAGGCCGGGGAGATCGCCGCCGACGAGAAGGTCGCCGATCACGGCTACCGGGTCGTGTTCAACACCGGCCCCGGCGCGGGCCAGACCGTCTTCCACGCCCACCTGCACGTCCTCGGAGGCCGCGGCCTCCAGTGGCCGCCCGGATAGTCGTCCGTGTCCGTACGCGAGTTCGTGGTCCTCGGCACCGCCAGCCAGGTCCCCACCCGGCACCGCAACCACAACGGCTACCTGCTGCGCTGGGACGGCGAGGGCATCCTCTTCGATCCCGGCGAGGGCACGCAGCGGCAGATGCTGCGGGCCGGGGTCGCGGCGCACGACATCAACCGGATCTGCGTCACGCACTTCCACGGCGACCACAGCCTGGGGCTGGCCGGGGTGATCCAGCGGATCAACCTCGACCAGGTCCCGCACCCGGTCACCGCGCACTACCCGGCGTCGGGGCAGCGGTTCTTCGACCGGCTCCGGTACGCGACGGCCTACCGGGAGACGGTGGCCCTCGCCGAGGAGCCGGTGGTCGAGGACGGGGTGCTGGCGGTCGGGCCGACGTACACGCTGGAGGCGCGGCGGCTGTCGCACCCGGTGGAGTCCTTCGGGTACCGGGTGACGGAGCCGGACGGGCGCCGGATGGTGCCGGAGCTGCTCGCGCGGCACGGGATCAAGGGGCCCGACGTCGGGCGGATCCAGCGCGAGGGCGCGCTCGGGGCGGTCACCCTGGAGGAGGTCAGCGAGCACCGGGCGGGGCAGCGGTTCGCCTTCGTCATGGACACGCGGCTGTGCGACGGCGTGGCGGCGCTCGCGGAGGGCTGCGACATGCTGGTCATCGAGTCGACGTTCCTCGACGAGGACGAGCGGCTCGCGGTGGACCACGGACACCTCACGGCCGGCCAGGCGGCCCGGGTGGCGCGGGACGGAGGCGTACGGCACCTCGTGCTGACGCACTTCTCGCAGCGGTACGGGGACCCGTCGGAGTTCGAGCGCCAGGCCCGGCGGGCGGGCTTCGAGGGTGACCTGACGATCGCGGCGGACCTGGGGCGGGTGGCCCTGCCGAAGCGGTAGTCCCGGCCCCGGCGGGGTGCGGTTCGAGCCGGGCGCGGGGGCGGGAAGAGCGGTCCTTGAGTGAGGTGCGTCACACTGGGTTTCCGGTCGTACCGGTGAGGGCAGGCCTCGCAGCTTCCCACCGGTTCGCCGCCAGCAGAAACGACACTTCGACGGGGAGAACGCCGTGAGCAGTCGGGACAGCCGCATCATCCGCCCTGGGCGCCACCTGGACCCGCTGGGCCCCGTACGCGACCCACACGAACCGGGCTGCGACGTCTTCCTGACCGGAACCGTCTTCCTCGACATCATCTTCACCGGCCTCGACACCGCGCCCGTGCGCGGCACCGAGTCCTGGGCCCGCGGCATGGGATCCAGCCCCGGCGGCGTCGCCAACATGGCCACCGCCCTGGCCCGGCTGGGCCTGCGCACCTCGCTGGCCGCCGCCTTCGGCGACGACCACTACGGCGAGTACTGCTGGGACGCCCTCGAACAGGGCGAGGGCATCGACCTGGCCATGTCGCGGACCATCCCAGGCTGGCACAGCCCCGTCACCGTCTCGATGGCCTACGAGGGCGAGCGCACGATGGTCTCCCACGGCCACGAGGCCCCGCCCCCGGCGGGCCCGGGGCCCTTCCCCCGCTGCCCTCCGAAGGCCCGCGCGGCGGTGGCCTCCCTGGGCGCCGGGCAGCGCGGCGAGGGCTGGATCGCGGAGGCGGCCCGGCGCGGTTCGCGGATCTTCGCCGACGTGGGCTGGGACGACACCGGCCGCTGGGACCTGGACGCGCTGGCGGACCTGGAGCACTGCGAGGCCTTCCTGCCCAACGCCGGCGAGGCCATGCGCTACACCCGCACCGACTGCCCGCGCGCCGCCGCCCGCGCCCTGGCCGAGCGGGTGCCGGTCGCGGTGGTGACGCTGGGCCCCGAGGGCTCGTACGCCGTCGACAGCCGGACCGGGGAGACGGCGGAGGTCCCCGGGATCGCGGTCGACGCCCTCGACCCCACCGGGGCCGGGGACGTGTACGTCGCCGGGTTCGTCACCGGCAGCCTCGCCGGCTGGCCGCTCGCCGACCGGCTGGCCTTCGCCGGCCTGACGGCGGCCCTGTCCGTGCAGGAGTTCGGCGGCTCCCTCTCCGCGCCGGGCTGGCCCGAGGTGGCCGCCTGGTGGCGCACCGCCCCGGACGCCCTGCGCGGCCGCTACGGCTTCCTCGACGCCCTGGTACCGCGCGACGCGACCTGCTCCCCGCGCCGCCGGGCCGTTCCCACCATCGGCTTCCGCAGCCCCGTCGCGTAGGCCCCGTTCCGCCGGTGCGCGGCGGGCCGTAAAACCCCTCGGGCGATGCCCCCGGGGAGACGTACCCTGGTACTCCGGAGGTCGACGATCGGCGCGGCCCCTCAGCGGGAGGTATGCGCAGGCCACAGTGCCGGCCCATGACTCACACACCCACAGCCCACATCCCCGCGCCGGGCCAGGCGCGAGCCCACTTCACCGTCCCGGCGACGCACCCGATGGTGACGGTCCTCGGCTCGGGCGACGTCTTGCTGCGCGTCATCGAGAAGGCCTTCCCGAAGGCCGACATCCATGTTCGGGGCAACCAGGTCAGCGCGGTCGGTGCGGCGGCGGAAGTCGCACTGATCCAGCGCCTTTTCGACGAAATGATGCTCGTGCTCCGCACCGGGCAGCCGATGACGGAGGACGCAGTGGAACGCTCGATCGCCATGCTCAAGGCGAACGGCAGTGGTACGGGCCAGACGGAGACCCCGGCCGAGGTGCTCACCCAGAACATCCTCTCCAACCGCGGCCGCACCATCCGTCCCAAGACCCTCAACCAGAAGCGGTACGTCGACGCGATCGACAAGCACACGATCGTCTTCGGCATCGGCCCCGCCGGTACCGGCAAGACCTACCTCGCGATGGCGAAGGCGGTCCAGGCCCTGCAGTCCAAGCAGGTCAGCCGGATCATCCTGACCCGCCCCGCCGTCGAGGCGGGCGAGCGGCTCGGCTTCCTGCCCGGCACGCTGTTCGACAAGATCGACCCGTACCTGCGCCCGCTCTACGACGCCCTGCACGACATGATGGACCCCGACTCCATCCCGCGGCTCATGGCCGCCGGAACGATCGAGGTCGCGCCGCTGGCGTACATGCGCGGTCGCACCCTGAACGACGCGTTCGTCGTGTTGGACGAGGCGCAGAACACGACCGCCGAGCAGATGAAGATGTTCCTGACCCGACTCGGCTTCGACTCGAAGATCGTCGTCACCGGTGACATCACGCAGGTGGACCTGCCGGGTGGCGCCCGCAGTGGTCTGCGACAGGTCCAGGACATCCTCGAAGGGGTGCCCGACATCCACTTCTCGCGGCTCACGTCCGAGGATGTCGTCCGCCACAAGCTGGTCGGCCGTATCGTCGACGCGTACGAGAAGTACGACGAAGCCCATCCGGCCGCCCCCAACGGCTACCAGCGGAAGTAGAACCCAGCGCACCATGTCGATCGACGTCAACAACGAGTCCGGAACCGAGGTCGACGAGCAGGCGATCCTCGACATCGCCCGCTACGCGCTCACCCGGATGCGGATCCATCCGCTGTCCGAGCTCTCCGTCATCGTCATCGACGAGGACGCCATGGAGCAGCTCCACATCCAGTGGATGGACCTGCCCGGACCCACCGACGTCATGTCCTTCCCGATGGACGAGCTGCGGCCGCCGACGAAGGACGACGAGGAGCCCCCGCAGGGGCTCCTCGGCGACATCGTGCTGTGCCCCGAGGTCGCCAAGAGGCAGGGCGAGGAAGCGCCGACGGGGCACTCCATGGACGAGGAGCTCCAGCTCCTCACCGTCCACGGGGTGCTCCACCTGCTCGGCTACGACCACGAGGAGCCGGACGAGAAGGCCGAGATGTTCGGCCTCCAGGCGGCCATCGTCGACGGCTGGCGCGCCGAGCGCGGGCTGACCGGTCCCTCCCCGGCCCCGACCGTCTCGTGACCGGGGCGCCACAGCTGATCACCGTGGCGGTCCTGCTGGTCGTCGTGGCCTGGTTCGCGGCCTGTGCGGAGTCCGGGATCGCCCGCGTCTCCAGCTTCCGGGCCGAGCAGGCCGTACGGGAGGGCCGGCGCGGCAGCGCGAAGCTCGCCCAGGTCGCGGGCGACCCCACCCGCTACGTCAACGTGGCGCTGCTGGTGCGGGTGACCTGCGAGATGGCGGCGGGCGTGCTCGTCACGTACGTCTGCCTCGACGAGTTCGGCGAGAACTGGACGGCGCTGCTCGTCGCCATCGGCGTGATGGTGCTGGTCTCCTTCGTCGCGGTCGGCGTGTCCCCCCGTACGATCGGCCGCCAGCACCCGCTGAACACGGCGACGGCGGCCGCGTACGTCCTCGTACCGCTCGCCCGCGTGATGGGGCCGATCCCGCAACTGCTGATCCTCATCGGCAACGCGCTCACGCCAGGGAAGGGCTTCCGCAAGGGGCCCTTCGCCTCCGAGGCCGAGCTGCGCGCGATGGTCGACCTCGCGGAGAAGGAATCGCTGATCGAGGACGAGGAGCGCCGCATGGTGCACCAGGTCTTCGAGCTCGGCGACACGCTCGTGCGCGAGGTGATGGTGCCGCGCACCGACCTGGTGTGCATCGAGCGCTACAAGACGATCCGTCAGGCGACGACGCTCGCCCTGCGCTCCGGCTTCTCGCGGATCCCGGTCACCGGCGAGAACGAGGACGACATCGTCGGCATGGTCTACCTCAAGGACCTCGTCCGCCGCACCCACATCAACCGGGAGGCGGAAGCGGACCTGGTCTCGACGGCGATGCGGCCGGCGGTCTTCGTGCCCGACACGAAGAACGCGGGCGATCTGCTGCGCGAGATGCAGTCGGTACGCAACCACGTGGCCGTCGTCATCGACGAGTACGGCGGCACGGCGGGCATCGTCACGATCGAGGACATCCTGGAGGAGATCGTCGGCGAGATCACCGACGAGTACGACCGGGAGATCCCGCCGGTCGAAGAGCTGGGCGAGGACCGCTACCGGGTCACGGCCCGGCTCGACATCACCGACCTCGGCGAGCTGTTCGGCGTGGAGGCCTTCGACGACGAGGACGTCGAGACGGTCGGCGGGCTGCTGGCGAAGGCGCTCGGGAGGGTGCCGATCGCGGGCGCCTCCGGGATGGTGGAGCTGCCGGACGGGCGTCCGCTGCGGCTGACGGCCGAGTCCCCGGCGGGTCGCCGGAACAAGATCGTGACGGTGCTGGTCGAGCCGGTCGTGGAACCGGCTCCCGGTGGGGACGAGGAGGACGAATGACCCCGGCCGAGCTGCGTGCCTTCTGTCTGGGCTTCAACGCGGCGGTGGAGGAGTTCCCCTTCACCCCCGAGACGTCGGTGTTCAAGGTGCTGGGGAAGATGTTCGCCCTGTCGGCCCTGGACGCGGACCCGCTGAAGGTCAACCTCAAGTGCGAGCCGGAGGCCGCGGTGCGGTTGCGCGCGGAACACGCGGCGATCGTGCCGGGCTGGCACATGAACAAGCGGCACTGGAACACGGTGACGGTCGGGGAGCTGCCGGACGCGCTGGTGCGGGAGCTGGTGGAGGACTCGTACGACCTCGTCGTGGCGGGCCTGCCGAGGGCGGAGCGGCTGCGGCTGGACCGGCCCTGAGCGAGGAAAGACCCGTCCCCGGGGCCTGGGGGCGGAGGGGAGGGCGCCTCGGCGGGGTCGTTGTACGCACCGGCCGAGGCGCTCCCTATGCTGTCGCCCATGACCGAGAGCACCGCGGGCCCCGCGATCGACCCCGAGGACAACAAGATCATCACGCTGGCGCGCAGCGCACGGGCCCGTAACGGGGTCCCGGAGGGCGCGGCGGTGCGTGACGAGACCGGCCGGACGTACGTCGCCGGGACGGTGGAGCTGGACTCCCTCAAGCTGAGCGCGCTCCAGACGGCGGTCGCCATGGCCGTGGCGAGCGGCGCCCGTTCCCTGGAGGCGGCCGCCGTGGTGAGCGCGGCCGACGCCCCCGCCGAAGCCGACCGCGCGGCGGTCCGCGACCTCGGCGGCCCGACCACCCCGGTCCTCCTGGCCGCCCCGGACGGCACCCTCAAGTCGACCACTCCGGCGGGCTGACGCGGGCGAGTGAGCCGAAGGGGCGCGTCGGCGAAGGAGGGCGAGCGCCCGGAGGAATCCGCGAGGAACGAGCGGATTTCGAGGACGTACGCCCTCCTGGAGCCGACATGGGCGCCCCGCCCCGGAGGCGAACCGAGCCCTGGAAAGGCGGCCTAGCCCCTCTTCCTGCGGATCACCATCGCCATCAGGGCCGCCAGTGCGCACAGGCCGCCCGAGGCGTACCAGACGAGGTCGTACGAGCCGAGGGCGTCGCGGGCCACCCCGCCGAGGAAGGCCACCAGGGCGGCGCCCACCTGATGGGAGGCCAGGACCCAGCCGAAGACGATCGCGCTGTCCTCCCCGTACTGCTCCCGGCACAGGGCGATCGTCGGCGGCACGGTGGCGACCCAGTCGAGGCCGTAGAAGACGATGAAGAACACCATCGGCGGGTGCACCGACGGCGCGAGCAGCATCGGCAGGAAGAGCAGCGACACCCCGCGCAGGGCGTAGTAGACCGCCAGCAGGCGTCGCGCGTCGAAGCGGTCGGTGAACCAGCCGGAGGCGATGGTGCCCACCACGTCGAACACGCCGATCACCGCGAGCAGTCCCGCCGCCGTGGTGATGGGCATGCCGTGGTCGTGGGCCGCGGGGGCGAAGTGCGTGCGCACCAGGCCGTTCGTCGAGGCGCCGCAGATCGCGAAGGTGCCCGCCAGCAGCCAGAACGGTCCCGTCCGGGCCGCCTTGAACAGGACGGTCAGCGCCCGCCGGGCCGCGCCCGGGGTCGGCGCCGGCTTCGGCTCGTAGGTGCCCCCGTACGGGGCGAGGCCCACGTCCGCCGGGTGGTCGCGCAGCAGCAGCCATACGAACGGGACCACCGCCACGGCCGCCAGCGAGACGGTGACGGACGCCGGGCGCCAGCCGTGGTGTTCGACCAGCCAGGACAGCAGCGGCAGGAAGATCAGCTGACCGGACGCGCCGGCGGCCGTGAGGACGCCGGTGACGAGTCCGCGCCGGGCGGTGAACCAGCGGTTGGTGATCGTCGCGGCGAAGGCCAGGGCCATCGAGCCGCTGCCCAGGCCCACCAGCACGCCCCAGAACAGCACCAGTTGCCAGGCCGCCGTCATCCACACGGTGGCGAGCGAGCCGCCGGCGATGACGGTCAGGGCAACGGCGACGACCTTGCGGATGCCGAAACGATCCATCAGGGCGGCGGCGAAGGGCGCGGTGAGCCCGTAGAGGGCCAGGTTGACGGAGACCGCGAAGCCGATCGTGCCGCGCGACCAGTCGAACTCCTCGTGCAGCGGCTCGATGAGCAGTCCGGGGAGCGAGGCGGAGGCGGCGGCGCCGATGATCGTCACGAAGCCCACCGCGGCGGCGAACCAGGCGCGGTGGATGCGGCCGGGCCGGCGGGGGGCCCGGAGGTCGGTGGGGGGCGGGGAGGCGGGGCTGTCTGCGTCACCCGGACAGCTTCCGGCCGGCGGTTACCCGTACGACAGTGGCCTGACCGTCATGCTTCGTTACGATCGGGCCATGGACCCCTCGTCGAAGACGCCGCCGCATCGTGTGGCGGTGCTCGCCCTCGCCGGACTGCTGCCCTTCGAGCTCGGCATCCCGCACCGGATCTTCGGGCGGGCCAAGGACGGCGCCGGGCACCCGCTCTACGAGATCCTCACCTGCGGTCTCGCCCCGGGCCCGGTCCCCACCGACGCCGACTTCGCGGTCGACGTCGCGCACGGCCCCGAACTGCTGGCCACCGCCGACACGGTCGTGGTCCCGGCCTCCTACGAGCTGGGCCCCGTGTACACGGAGGGGCGGCTCACCCCCGAACTGGCCGCCGCCCTCGCCCACATCGAGCCCGGGACCCGCCTCGTCTCCATCTGCACCGGCGGCTACGTCCTGGCCGCCGCCGGGTACCTGGACGGCCGTCGGGCCACGACCCATTGGGCCTCGGCCGCGCACTTCCAGGCGCTCTTCCCGGCCGTGCGCGTCGACCCGGACGTGCTCTACACCGACGACGGGAACGTCCTCACCTCCGCCGGGGTCGCCGCAGGCGTCGACCTGTGCCTGCACATCGTGCGCAGCGACCACGGCGCGGACATCGCCAACGACGTGGCCCGGCGGACCGTCGTACCGCCCCACCGGGAGGGCGGGCAGGCCCAGTTCGTCAACCGTCCGGTGCCTCAGGAGCAGGTGGCGAGCACCACGGCGGCGCGGGCGTGGGCGCTGGACCGGCTGCACGAGCCCCTGCGGCTGAGCGACCTCGCCCGGCAGGAGTGCGTCTCCGTACGGACCTTCACGCGCCGCTTCCGCGAGGAGTCCGGGGTCAGCCCGGGGGAGTGGATCACCGCGCAGCGGGTCGAGCGGGCGCGGCAGTTGCTGGAGCGGACGGAACTGCCGATGGAGGTGGTGGCGCGGGAGACGGGCTTCGGTACGGCGCAGTCGCTGCGCAAACACGTGCAGGCGGCGCTGGGGGTCAGCCCGACCGCCTACCGGCGCACGTTCCGGGAGGCGGCCGTCGTGTGAGGCGGCGGCCGCGTGAGGTGGTGGCCGTGTGATCCCCCGGTCGCGCGTCATGTCGCCGGCTTCTGACGGCCCATCAATTGTTACCGGTCGCGTGCCTTGACTTCTCCCGACGCCCGCTCGTGAATGGCCCCCTTGGGGAACCGGTGGTCCGGGGTGTGGGGGTGCGGGCAGTGGGGACAGGCGCGCGCGGCAGGAGATGGCGGGCGGCCGTCGGTACGGCCGTCCTCGCGGCCGGGAGCGCACTCGCCGCGCCGGCCGTCGCCGAGGGGGAAACGTCCCCGGGGCAGGTGGAGTTCCCCACGCACTGCCTCGCCCCGCAGGAGGCCGGACTGCCGCCCGCCGACGGGCCCACCACCGCCCACCTCACCGTCGACGACCCGAACCCGCGCGTCGGCGACACCGTCACCGTCACCTACCGGATCGCCCGCACCCCCGCCCTCAACCCCGTCGGAGGCGCGCTGCCCGCCGACGTGCTGACCCCCACCGGGCGGGTCCGGCTCGGCGGTGCGCAGAGCGGCGAGGTCACCGTCGTCGGCGCGAAGCGCAACGAGCCGGTGGCCGCGGGCGTGGCGCTGCCCGCCGTCACCATGACCGGCACGTTCACCGTCACCGCGCCCGGCGCCCTCACCCTCGCCCCGGCCGGCTACACCCTGCACACCGCCCACCTCCTCGACCTCGTCACCGCGTGCGCGGTCGACGCGGCCCCCGTCTCCGCGCGGCTCACCGCGACCCCGCTGCCGACCGCCAACCTGCGCAGCGTCACGCCGGCCGCCGCCCACGGGAAACCCGGGGCCCGCGTCAGGGTCGCCGGCGTCGGCTTCGTACCGGGCGCGGCGGTGACCGTGGCCGGGCGGGCCGGCGCCGCCGAGACCGCCGACCGGGTCGTGACCACCGCCGACCGGCTCGGGCGGGTCGCGGCGGAGCTGCCCGTCACCGACCGGGCCACCACGGCGGTGGTGGCGTACGAGGGCGAGGCCTGGTCGGCGCGGCGGGGACGGGGCGGCGGCGTACACGGTCGTCCAGCCCGTGGCCCCGCCCCCGCCCCCACCGCCGCCGTCGTCGCCGGCCGCGCAGCGGCTCACGGCCACCGTGGAGCCGGGCACGCTGGCGATGACCCAGGCGGGGGAGGCCGTCACCCTCGGCACGGTGCCGTACGGGGACGGCGGCGCGGCCCCCGGCCGGATCGGCACCGTCACCGTGCGGGACGCCCGGGGCGGGCCCGCGGGATGGACGCTGGTCGGCAGGGTCACCGACTTCACGGGCCCGGCCGGGACCCGCATCCCCGGCGCCGCGCTGTCCTGGACGCCGACCTGCGCGGCGGAACCCGGCAGTCCGAGCGTGTGCGCGGCGGGCAGCGCCGGCGTGGTCGGCCCGGACGGGGCGGTCCTGGCCTCCACGGCGAACGCCCCGCTGGTCGGGGGCACCTTCACCGTCGACGCCGGCGTGACGCTGAAGGTGCCGGCGTACACCCCGCCGGGCGCGTACACGGCGGTGCTGACCCTGACCCTGTCGTGACGGCCCCGGCGCCCGGACCCCGTACCGCGCTCGCCCGGATCGTGGCCGTACTGCTCGGGCTCGGCACGTTCCTCTTCGGGGCAGTCCTGCTCGTGACGGCCTCGGCGGCCGGGACGGCCGCGGCCGCGGACAACGGGCAGTGGTCCGTGCTGCCCGCCGCCAACACCCTCGGGCAGCGGCCCTCCTTCCACCTCTCCGCCGGCCCCGGCACCACGGTGGCCGACGCCGTCACCGTGGCCAACCGCACCGACACCCCGCGCACCTTCCGCCTCTACGCCGCCGACGCCTACAACACCGCCCGCGACGGCGGCTTCGCCGTCCGCGGCCCCGACGAGCCGCGCCGCGCCACCGGGGCGTGGCTGAAGCTCGCGCGGGAGCGGATCACCGTCCCGGCGAAGGCGGCGCTGACCGTCGCGTTCACCGTCACCGTGCCGGACCGGGCGGAGCCCGGGGACCACCCCGGAGCCGTCGTGGCGCTGGAGGAGCGGCCGGCCACCACCGCCGCGCGGGGCCTCGCCGTCCAGCAGGCCGTGGCCGCCCGGGTCCACCTCCGCGTCACCGGCCCCGCCGCCCCCGCGCTCGCCGTCGAGGACCTCCGGGTGAGGGACGCGGCGGCCGGCGCGCAGGTCTCGTACACCCTCCGCAACCTCGGCAACGTCACCCTGCGCCCCCGCGCCACCCTCACCGCCACCGGAGCGCTCGGCCGGGGCCTGCACTCCCGCACCCTCACCGGGCTGCCCGCCGAGCTGCTCCCCGGGCAGCGGGTCCGGCTCGACGCCCGCTGGGAGGGGCCGCCCGCGCCGGAATGGGCCCAGGTCACGGTCGAGGCGCGGGCCGACGGGGCCACCGACCGGGCCGGCGCCGGCTACGCCGCGCACCCCGCGCTGAACCGCGTGCTCGCCGCCGCCCTGGCCGTCGTGGCGGTGGCCTGGTCGGCGGCGGGGGCCGCATCGGGGAGAATGGCCCGTATGAGCGATCGTTCCCCCGAGCCCACCGCCCCGCACCGCGCGGGCTTCGCCTGTTTCGTCGGCCGCCCCAACGCGGGGAAGTCGACCCTGACCAACGCGCTGGTGGGCACCAAGGTCGCGATCACCTCCAACCGGCCGCAGACCACCCGCCACACCGTGCGCGGCATCGTGCACCGCCCGGACGCCCAGCTGGTCCTGGTGGACACCCCCGGCCTGCACAAGCCGCGCACGCTGCTCGGCGAGCGGCTCAACGACGTCGTACGCACCACCTGGGCCGAGGTCGACGTCATCGGCTTCTGCCTGCCGGCCGACCAGAAGCTCGGCCCCGGCGACAAGTTCATCGCCAAGGAACTCGCGGCGATCAAGAAGACCCCCAAGATCGCCATCGTGACCAAGACCGACCTCGTCGAGTCCAAGGCGCTGGCCGAGCAGCTGCTCGCCATCCACCAGCTGGGCGCCGAGCTGGGCATCGAGTGGGCCGAGATCGTGCCCGTCTCCGCGGTCGGCGACACCCAGGTCCAGCTGCTGGCCGACCTGATCGCGCCGCTGCTGCCGGAGAGCCCGCCGCTGTACCCCGAGGGCGACCTGACGGACGAGCCCGAGATGGTGATGGTCGCCGAGCTGATCCGCGAGGCCGCGCTCGAAGGCGTGCGCGACGAGCTGCCGCACTCCATCGCCGTCGTCGTGGAGGAGATGATCCCGCGCGAGAACCGGCCCGCGGACCGGCCGCTGCTGGACATCCACGCCAACGTCTACATCGAGCGGCCGAGCCAGAAGGGCATCATCATCGGCCCCAAGGGCTCCCGCCTGAAGGAGGTCGGCATGAAGTCGCGCAAGCACATCGAGGCGCTGCTCGGCACGCCGGTCTTCCTCGACCTGCACGTGAAGGTCGCCAAGGACTGGCAGCGCGACCCCAAGCAGCTCCGCAAGCTCGGCTTCTAGTCCCTCGGCCGCCGGCCTGATCCGAAAGACACCCCCTAGCGGAGCCGGCGGACCTTCAGCGTGTTGTCCGTGCGGGTCCCCGGGGTGCCGTCGGGGGCGTTCTGGACGCGTTCGTGTTCCTCGGCGCGCAGGACCTCCCAGGCCCCCTCGGGCAGCTCCAGTCGGGCGAGGAGCTCGTCCGGGGTCGGGAAGTCGACCTGCGGCCGGTCCTCCTGCCAGGAGGCCCAGCCCCCGTGGCCGACCACCAGCAGGACGCCGCCCGGCGCCACGGCCCCGGCCGCCGTCCGCAGGATCCGGTCGCGCGGGAAGTCCCCGTACGAGTGCAGGAAGCACGCCGACACGAGGTCGAACTCCCCGGCGGGGAAGGATCGCGCCAGGTCGTGCTGCCGCGCGTCCACCCGGTCGGCCACCCCCGCCTCGGCGGCGTGTTCCGCCGTCCGCCGCAGGGCGACCTCGGAGATGTCGGTCGCGGTGACCCGCCAGCCGCGTCCCGCCAGCCAGACGGAGTCGCCGCCCTCGCCGCAGCCCAGGTCCAGGGCGCGGCCGGGCGGCAGCTCCGACACCTCGCGCACCAGCGCGGCGTTGGGCGCGCCGCTCCAGATCCGCCCGCTCTCGCGGTAGCGGTCGTTCCACCATTCCCGCCCGCCCTCGGGGTGCTCGGCGTGCCTGGCGTCGTCGTGGGTGGTGTGGGACATGGCGGCCTCCTCGGCGCGGATGCCCGTACGGGCGCACGGACACCGCCGATGCTGCGCCGGGCCGGCGCGGCGGGCAAACATCGTTGCCGCTTCGGCAACGCGCCGGCTACGCGGCGGGCGGTTCCGCGATCAGGGCCGTGCCGACCCGGCGGAATCCGGCCCGCCCGTAGATCCGGGCCACGTCCTCGTCGCCCGCCGACAGGAACACCGTCCGCGCCCCGCCCGTGCGGGCCGCCGTGACCAGCGCCGCCGTCACCCCGAGGGCCAGCCCTTGGCGCCGGGCGGCCGGCAGGGTACCGACCGCGACGACCTCGGCGACGTCCCCGACCGGGTTGTACTGCCCCGAGCACAGCACCACCCCGTCCCGTACGGCCGCCGCCATGCCCGTCCGGCCGTCCGCGAGCATCGCCGCGACCCGGTCCCGGCGGTCGCCGGCCGACGGGTCCAGGAGCGCCGCCGTCAGCGCGGCCGGTCCCGCCTCGCCGACGGCCGTTCCCCGGTCCGCGAAGGCCAGCGCCGGTACCGTGACCGCTGCCGTGAGCAGCGGGTCGTCGGCGTCGAGCGTGCGGACCTCCGGGTGCGGGGCGGGCGGCGCGGCCGTCTCGTCCAGGACCATCAGCGGGTGGGCGTGGACGTGCAGGCCCGTCGCCTCCACCGCCGCCCGCAGGGAGGGGCTGGTTTCGGCCACCCATTCGAAGGCCTCGGGTACGCCGAGGTCCCGCTGGCGGGCCCGGACCCGCTCCACGTCGGCGGGCGTGGCGTCGGAGCCGCCGAGTGCGGGCCGCGCGTAGTAGGCCCAACCCTGTCCCTCCTGCACGAACAGGGTGAGCGGCCCGAAGTCCTCGCCGCGCGCGCCGCCCTTGCGGGGGACGGCGTCGTAGTACTGCTCCAGGTCCGCCAGGATGGTTTTCGTCATGTGATCATCCAAGCAAAACCGCCCCACGCGGGCACCCGGATAAACGGGCCCCTACGCGCCTTCGCCCCTACGCGCCCTCCTTCAGCACCCGCGAGACCAGGCTGCGCTGCGCGTCCGACAGGTGTGGGTCGTGGCAGGACACCGTCCGGCCGTCGACCGTGATCCGGTACGAGAACCCGTCCCGGACGCCGCTCGCGGCCCGGCCGCCCGGGTCCTCGTGTGCCTCGGGCCGTAGCGCCAGCAGGGCGAGCGCCCGCCACTCGTCCTCGTCGGGCCGGCCCGAGGTGTCCACCTCGGCCCGGCGCTCGATGCCCGCGAAACCGCCCGTCCTCACCACTTCGATCAGCATGAGGGTTTCCTACCCCGCTCCGGCCGGCTACCCCAGCCCGACCGTCGACCACGCCTTCTGGACCGCCCGGTGCTCGACGCCGCCGTCCCCGTAGCGGGCGACCGCCGCCGCCAGCGTGAGGCGGGCGAAGTCGGCGAAGTCCGCCCGCGCCTCCAGCTCGCCGCCCGTCAGCGTGTCGTACCAGATCCGCCCGGCCCGCTCCCAGGCGTTGCCGCCCAGCTCGCTCGCCGCGATGTAGAAGGCGTGGTTGGGGATCCCGGAGTTGATGTGCACGCCGCCGTTGTCGCGCGAGGTCACGACGTAGTCGTCCATGGTCGCGGGCTGCGGGTCCTTGCCGAGCTCGTCGTCGTCGTACGCCGTCCCGGGCGCCTTCATCGAGCGCAGGGCGGTCCCGGTCACGTTCGGCCCGAGCAGGCCGGCGCCGATCAGCCAGTCCGCCTGGTCGGCGCTCTGCCCGAGCGAGTACTGCTTGATCAGGGAGCCGAACACGTCCGACATGGACTCGTTGAGGGCGCCGGACTGGCCGTGGTAGTCGAGGTTGGCCGTGTATTGGGTGACGCCGTGGGTCAGCTCGTGCCCGATGACGTCGACGGAGACCGTGAAGTCGAGGAACAGATCGCCGTCCCCGTCGCCGAAGACCATCTGCTCGCCGTCCCAGAAGGCGTTGTTGTAGTCCTCGCCGTAGTGCACGCTCGCGTTCAGCGGCAACCCGGAGTCGTCGATGGAGCGCCGCCCGAAGCCCTGGAGGAACAGGTCGTACGTGGCCCCGAGCCCGGCGTAGGCGCGGTTGACGGTGGCGTCCTTGCCGGCCTCCTCGCCCTCGCCGCGGACCTTCTTCCCGGGCAGGCGGGTGCGGTGCTGGGCGTCGTGGATCGTCCGCAGCGGGGTGTCGGGCGTGGGCGCGTCGAGGGCGGCCGGGCCGATGCCCCGGACGGTGCTGATCCGGCGCCGGGTGCGCAGGAAGGCGTCCTGTTCGAGGGTCCGCTGCGCGAGGTCGGCGCGCGCGGGGTCGGCCGAGCGGGCGGCCTTGTCGAGCAGGTGGGGCGGGACCACGGTGCAGAAGACCGGGTGGCGGGGGGAGCGGGAGCGGGCGGAGAACGGGGAGGCAGTCATGCCCGGCAATCTGGCAGTGGGTCACGATGCTGTCACTAGAAGCGACCATGATTCATTCGGTTGTCTCAAAGCGGCCGCGCCGTGTTGACGGATCGACCGGACCTTCGGCGGCAAAAAGAGTCGTAGCTCACAAAGGGTGCAAATCGGACTCTGTGGTCTTGCATACTGAAACAGGTCCTCGCGACACGGCGCGGCTCGGTTAGGCTCGGCCCATCATGCGTTTCGGGCTGCTTCTCCTTAGCTGCCGCGGCGAGGGTCTGTAGTCGTAGGCCGACCCCCTCCCCGCGGAGTTTGGTGTTGCGGTTTTCACTACCGCCGTCGGCCGTCCCAGCGAACTACACGCGGACACGCGAGGAGCCCAACGTCATGAGCCAGCAGCCTTTTGTCGGTCGCCCCACGCCCATCACGAACGCGACCCACACCCAGAAGCCCTCCGGGATGCCGATCCACAAGTACGGCCGGTACGAGCAGGTGGACATCCCGGACCGCACCTGGCCGGACGCCCGCGTCACCAAGGCCCCCCGCTGGCTCTCCACCGACCTGCGCGACGGCAACCAGTCGCTGATCGACCCGATGACCCCCGCCCGCAAGCGCGAGATGTTCGACCTGCTGGTGCGCATGGGCTACAAGGAGATCGAGGTCGGCTTCCCCTCCTCCGGCGAGACCGACTTCGCCTTCGTCCGCTCGATCATCGAAGAGGGCGCGATCCCGGACGACGTCACCATCTCCGTCCTGACCCAGGCCCGCGAGGACCTGATCGAGCGGACCGTCGAATCGCTGGTCGGTGCCAAGCGCGCCACCGTGCACCTGTACAACGCGACCGCCCCGACCTTCCGCCGGGTGGTCTTCCGCGGCTCCAAGGAGCAGATCAAGCAGATCGCCGTCGACGGCACCCGCCTGGTCATGGAGTACGCCGACAAGCTGCTGGGCCCCGAGACGGTCTTCGGCTACCAGTACAGCCCGGAGATCTTCACCGACACCGAGCTGGACTTCGCCCTGGAGGTCTGCGAGGCCGTCTGCGACGTCTGGCAGCCGGCCGAGGGCCGCGAGATCATCCTGAACCTGCCCGCCACCGTGGAGCGCTCGACGCCCTCCACCCACGCGGACCGCTTCGAGTGGATGGCCCGCAACCTGACCCGCCGCGAGCACATCTGCATCTCCGTACACCCGCACAACGACCGCGGCACCGCCGTGGCCGCCGCCGAGCTGGCCCTGATGGCCGGCGCCGACCGCATCGAGGGCTGCCTGTTCGGGCAGGGCGAGCGCACCGGCAACGTGGACCTGATCACCCTGGGTATGAACCTGTTCTCGCAGGGCATCGACCCGCAGATCGACTTCTCGCAGATCGACGAGATCCGCCGCACCAGCGAGTACTGCAACCAGATGGAGGTCCACCCGCGCCACCCCTACGCGGGCGACCTGGTCTACACCGCCTTCTCCGGCTCCCACCAGGACGCCATCAAGAAGGGCTTCGACGCCATGGAGGCCGACGCGGCCGCCCAGGGCAAGACGGTGGACGACATCGAGTGGGCGGTCCCGTACCTGCCGATCGACCCGAAGGACGTCGGCCGCTCCTACGAGGCGGTCATCCGGGTCAACTCGCAGTCCGGCAAGGGCGGCATCGCCTACGTCCTGAAGAACGACCACAAGCTGGACCTGCCGCGCCGCATGCAGATCGAGTTCTCCCGGATCATCCAGGCCAAGACCGACGCCGAGGGCGGCGAGGTCACGCCGAAGGCCATCTGGGACGTCTTCTCCGACGAGTACCTGCCGAACCCGGAAAACCCGTGGGGCCGCATCCAGCTGCGCTCCGGCTCCACCGCCACCGACAAGGACGGCACGGACACGCTGACCGTCGAAGCGGTCGTGGACGGCGTCGAGACGGTCCTGAACGGCACCGGCAACGGTCCGATCTCGGCCTTCTTCGACGCGCTGGCCGGCATCGGCGTCGACGCCCGCCTGCTGGACTACACCGAGCACACGATGAGCGAGGGCGCCTCCGCCGTCGCCGCCTCGTACATCGAGTGCGCGATCGACGGCCGCGTCCTGTGGGGCATCGGCATCGACGCCAACACCACCCGCGCCTCCCTGAAGGCGGTCATCTCCGCCGTCAACCGCGCGGGCCGCTGATCGCCCGTACGTGAACCCCGCCCCCTCCGCCCGGAGGAGGCGGGGTTCCGTCGCTCCGGCGCCGAAGGGACGGGGCGCCGCCGGGGGCGTACTTCGGCCAAGTCCGCGCCCCTGCGCATGTTGTCTTGTCGCACGACTGACGCATCCTCATCGATGTGGCTAACATCACGCCAACCCGGCGATGTTGCCGGAAGGTTACGGAGGTGCGACGTGCTGCCAGTTCGGGGTGGGGACGGCCGGAAGTTGACGGTCTGGGGCATCCGTACCACCTGGAGCACCGTGGGCGACGGGGAGTTCTTCTGCCCCGACTGCGGCGGTGACCGCAACTACCGTCGGCGCACCGGCCGCCGGCGCTTCACCGTGCTCGGCGTGCCGCTGCTGCCGCGCGGCCAGGCCGGGCCCGTCGTCGAATGCCAGGCCTGCAAGGAGCGCTTCGACACCGAGGTGCTGGACCACCTCACCACCAACCGCTTCTCGGCGCTGCTGCGCGACGCCGTCCACACCGTGACGCTGGCCGTGCTCGCCGCCGGCGGGACCTCCTCGCGCGGGGCGCTGGAGGCCGCCGTGTCGACCGTACGGGCCGCCGGGTTCCAGGACTGCACCGAAGAGCAGCTGGAGGCCCTCGTGGAGGCGCTCGCCACCGACGAGGGCCGGCTCGGGCTGTACGACGGGCCCGAGTGCTGCGGGGCCGCGCTGTCGATAGAGCTCCACGAGGCGCTGGAGCCGCTCGCCCCGCACCTCGCGGGTCCCGGCCGGGAGTCGATCCTGCGCCAGGGCGCGCGGGTCGCCCTCGCGGACGGGCCCTACACCCCGGCCGAGCGCGAGGTGCTCGCCACGGTGGGCGCGGCGCTGCGGATGGGCGCGGACGAGGTGGCCGGACTGCTGTCGGCGGTACGGGCGCCCTGAGCGCGCCGTACGGGGTCCCGTACAGGCGACAATGGGCGCATGAGTCTGTTCCGCGACGACGGCATCGTGCTGCGCACCCAGAAGCTCGGCGAGGCGGACCGCATCATCACGCTGCTCACGCGCGGTCACGGACGGGTGCGGGCCGTAGCGCGCGGCGTGCGGCGTACGAAGTCCAAGTTCGGCGCCCGGCTGGAACCTTTCTCCCACGCCGACGTGCAGTTCTTCGCCCGCGGCAACGAGCTGATCGGCCGCAGCCTGCCGCTGTGCACGCAGACCGAGATCATCGCCCCGTACGGCAACGGCATCGTCACCGACTACGCCCGCTACACCGCCGGCACCGCGATGCTGGAGACCGCCGAACGCTTCACGGAGAACGAGGGCGAACCGGCCGTCCAGCAGTACCTGCTGCTCGTCGGCGCCCTGCGCACCCTCGCGCGCGGCGAACACGAGCCGCACCTCATCCTCGACGCCTTCCTGCTGCGCTCCCTCGCCGTCAACGGCTACGCGCCGAGCTTCGAGGACTGCGCCAAGTGCGGCATCCACGGCCCCAACCGGCACTTCTCCGTCGCCGCCGGCGGGGTCATATGCGGCGACTGCCGGGTGCCGGGCAGCGTCGTACCCTCGTCGGAGGCCCTCGCTCTGCTCAGCGCGCTGCTGACGGGCGACTGGGGCCACGCGGACGCCTGCGAGGCGCGCTACGTCCGCGAGGGGAGCGGGCTGGTCTCCGCCTATTTGCACTGGCATCTGGAGCGCGGGCTACGCTCCCTGCGATACGTCGAGAAATAGGAGCTGGGCACATGGCACGACGCGGGATTCTGGGACGTTCTCGCCGCGAGTACAAGGTTCCCGAGCCGCATCCGTCGGGTGAGCGCCCGCCGAAGATCCCCGGCGAGCTGGTCCCCAACCATGTCGCGATCGTCATGGACGGCAACGGCCGCTGGGCCAAGGAGCGCGGCCTGCCGCGCACCGAGGGCCACAAGGTCGGCGAGGGCGTCGTGCTCGACGTGCTCCGGGGCTGCCTGGAGATGGGCGTGAAGAACCTCTCCCTGTACGCCTTCTCGACGGAGAACTGGAAGCGCTCGCCCGACGAGGTCCGCTTCCTCATGAACTTCAACCGCGACGTCATCCGCCGCCGCCGCGACGAGATGAACGACCTCGGCATCCGCATCCGCTGGGTCGGCCGCATGCCGAAGATGTGGAAGTCGGTCGTCCAGGAGCTCCAGATCGCCCAGGAGCACACCGTCGACAACGACGCCATGACCCTGTACTTCTGCGTGAACTACGGCGGTCGCGCCGAGATCGCGGACGCGGCGCAGGCCATCGCCCGGGATGTGGCGGCGGGCAAGCTGGACCCGTCGAAGGTCAACGAGAAGACCTTCGCGAAGTACATGTACTACCCGGACATGCCGGACGTGGACCTGTTCCTGCGCCCCAGCGGCGAGCAGCGCACCTCGAACTACCTGCTCTGGCAGAGCGCCTACGCCGAGATGGTCTTCCAGGACGTCCTGTGGCCGGACTTCGACCGGCGCAACCTCTGGCAGGCCTGCCTGGAGTACGCCCAGCGCGACCGCCGCTTCGGCGGCGCCGTCCCGAACCAGCCCGAGGCCCCCACGCGCTGACCCGGGAGGCAGGCTCCACCGCCACGGACCCGTCGGGCCAGGCGGTGGAGCCGCGCCACGACGGCGCGCGGGGGTCGTGACATCGACCGGATCCGGTCGGTCTTCGACCGGAACGCGACCCGGATCCGCTAGCCGGCGGCCGCGCAGTCGGCGCAGGTGCCGAAGATCTCGACGGTGTGGGCCACGTTCACGTAGCCGTGCTCCGCGGCGATGGCCTCGGCCCACTTCTCCACCGCAGGACCCTCCACCTCGACGGCCTTGCCGCACTTGCGGCAGACCAGGTGGTGGTGATGGTCGCCGGTGGAGCAGCGGCGGTAGACGGACTCGCCGTCACTGGTGCGCAGTACGTCCACCTCGCCGGCGTCCGCCAGGGACTGGAGGGTGCGGTAGACGGTGGTCAGGCCCACGGAGTCACCGCGGTGCTTGAGCATGTCGTGCAGCTCCTGGGCACTGCGGAACTCGTCCACCTCGTCCAGCGCGGCCGCCACGGCGGCTCGCTGCCGGGTGGATCGTCCTCGTACTGGCGCGGTACTCGTCTCGCCAGGCGCAGTCGCCACCGGTTCCTCCTCGTTTTGGCCTCGCCCACATTGTGCCAGGCTGCCGCCCCCGCTAGACCTTCACCTCGTCGTGCGTACAGACCTCCTCGGCGGCGCGGGCCGCCTTCGCGCGCCGCCTGGCCAGCGGGGTCGACAGGGCCGTCATCACGGTGAAGACGGCGATCGCGAGCAACACGATCGTGGCGCCCGACGGCGCGTCGAGGTAGTAGGTGGCCGTCGTGCCGGTCAGCGAGGCCAGGACGCCGATGACCATCGCGAGGGTCAGGGTGGCCGTGAACCCGCGCGTGACGCGCTGGGCGGCCGCGACGGGGATCACCATCATGGCGCTGACCAGCAGCAGGCCGACGATGCGCATGGCGACGGTCACGGTGACGGCGGCGGTGACGGCCATCAGCAGGTTCAGCGCCCGCACCGGCAGGCCGGTGACCCGGGCGAACTCCTCGTCCTGGCTGACGGCGAACAGCTGGCGGCGCAGGCCGACGGTGACGGCGAGGACGAACACCGCGAGGATGACGACGGCCGTGATGTCCTCGGCCGAGACGGTGGTGATGGAGCCGAAGAGGTAGCTGCTGAGGTTGGCGGTGGAGCCGCCCGGCGACAGGTTGATGATCATCACACCGCCGGCCAGGCCGCCGTAGAAGAGCATGGCGAGGGCGATGTCGCCGCTGGTCTTGCCGCGGGAGCGGATCAGCTCCATGCCGACCGCGCCGATCACGGCGACCAGGGTGGCCATCCACACCGGGCTGGTGTTGAGCAGGAAGCCGAGCGCGACGCCCGTCATGGCCACGTGCCCGATGCCGTCGCCCATGACGGCCTGGCGGCGCTGGACGAGGTAGGTGCCGATCGCCGGAGCCGTCAGACCCACCAGGACGGCCGCGAGCAGGGCCCGCTGCATGAAGGCGTAGTCGAGGATCTCCATCAGCTCAGCAGTCCCGTCCGCAGGGGTTCGGCGTCGTGCGCCGCGTGGGGGTGTACGTGGTCGTGGCCGGGCAGGGCGTGCTGGCCGACGGCCTCGGGGGGCGGGCCGTCGTGCATGACGCAGCCGTCGCGCAGGACGACGGCCCGGTCGATCAGGGGCTCCAGCGGGCCGAGCTCGTGCAGGACGAGCAGGACGGTGGTGCCGGCGGCCACCTGGCGGCGTACGGCCGTGGCCAGGACCTCCTGGTTGCCGAGGTCGACGCCGGCCATCGGCTCGTCCATGATCAGCAGTTCCGGTTCGACGGCCAGGGCACGGGCGATCAGCACGCGCTGGTGCTGGCCGCCGGAGAGGGCGTTGACCGAGGCGTCCGCGTACGCCTCCATGTCGACGAGGGCGAGAGCCCGCTCGACGGCCGCCTTGTCCGCCTTGCGCAGGATGCCGAAACGCGTACGGGCCAGCCGGCCGGAGGAGACGACCTCGCGGACGGTGGCCGGGACGCCGCTGGCGGCGGTCGTGCGCTGGGGGACGTAGCCGATCCGCGACCACTGGCGGAACCGCTTCAGCTCGGTGCCGAACAGGGAGAGGGAACCGCCGCTGAGCGGCACCTGGCCGACCACGGCGCGGACGGCCGTGGACTTGCCGGAGCCGTTGGCGCCGAGCAGCGCGACGACCTCACCGCGGCGCACGGTGAGGTCGATCCCGCGCAGCACGGGTCGCGAGCCGAGCGAGGCGGTGGCCCCGCGCAGGGATATGACGGGCTGGTCCTCCGCCGTGGCGGCGCCGGCTGTCGCTGACTCCATGGCTCGCGCCTCCGTTGCTGCTGTCATCACTTGGCTCCGAGTGCCTTCTGGAGGTTCTTCAGGTTGGACCGCATGACCTCGAAGTAGTCAGCGCCCTGGGACTTGTCGCTGATTCCCTCAAGGGGGTCGAGGACGTCGGTCTTCAGGCCCGTGTCCGTGGCCAGGGCCTTGGCCGTCTTGTCGCTGGCCAGGGTCTCGAAGAACACGGTGGTGACGTTCTCCTTCTTCGCGGTCTCCTGGAGGTCCTTCATGCGGGCCGGGCTGGGCTCGGCCTCGGGGTCCACGCCGGAGATGCCCTCCTGGTCGAGGCCGTAGCGCTCGGCGAGGTAGCCGAAGGCGGAGTGGGTGGTGATGAAGGTCTTGGAGGCCGTGTTCTTCAGGCCCTCCCTGAACTCCGTGTCCAGGGCGCCCAGCTTGGCCACGAGGCCGTCGGTGTTCTTGCGGTAGTCCGCGGCGTGCTCGGGGTCGGCCTTCTCCAGCGCGGCGCCGACGCCCTTGGCGATGTCCGCGTACTTGGTGGGGTCGAGCCACACGTGCGGGTCGGCGCCGGCCTCGCCCTTGCCGTGGTCGTCCTCGGCGGCGTGGCCGTGCTCGTCGCCGTCGGTGTGCTCGTGGCCCTCCTCGCCGTGCGCGGGGCCGGAGGCGCCGTGCTCGACCAGCTTCGTGAGGGTGGCGGCGTCGACGATGTTCTTCACGCCGGACTGGGCGACGGCCTTGTCGACGGCGGGCTGGAGGGACTTGAGGTAGAGGACCACGTCGGATTGGGCGAGCTGACCGGTCTGCTGCGGGGTGATGTCCAGGTCGTGGGGCTCGACGCCCGGCTTGGTCAGGGTGTCGACCTTGACGTGGTCCTGGCCGATCTGTTCGGCGAGGAACTGCAGCGGGTAGAACGACGCCATGACGCCGAGCTTGCCGTCCTTGTCGCCGGCCGCTCCCGCGGCGGCGCCGCCGGAGCAGGCGGTGAGGGCAGCCGCGGTGAGGGTGACAGCGCCGACGAGGGCGGCCGTGGGTATGAGGCGTCGTACGTTCATGACATCCATTTTCATCCAAAATGGAAACGGTTGTCAAAAACCCAGGTGGGGCCGCCTCTGGGGGCCGCTCACAAAAGGGTCCCGATTTGATGGTGGGGGCCGGGGCGCCGGTAACCTAAGGCATTCGCCGTTCGTCCTCGTAATGAAGAGAGCACCGTGGCCGACAAGATCGAAACCATCGTCAGCCTGAGCAAGCGCCGTGGCTTCGTTTTCCCGTGCAGTGAGATCTACGGCGGCTCCAGGGCTGCCTGGGACTACGGTCCGCTGGGTGTCGAGCTCAAGGAGAACATCAAGCGCCAGTGGTGGAAGGCGATGGTCACCGGGCGTGAGGACATCGTCGGCATCGACTCCTCCGTGATCCTGGCCCCTGAGGTCTGGGTGGCCTCCGGTCACGTCGCGACCTTCTCCGACCCGCTCACCGAGTGCACCTCGTGTCACAAGCGTCAGCGCGCCGACCACCTTGAAGAGGCCTACGAGGCCAAGCACGGCCGGCTGCCCGCGAACGGCCTCGCCGACATCAACTGCCCCAACTGCGGCGTGAAGGGCCAGTTCACCGAGCCCAAGCAGTTCTCCGGCATGCTGGAGACGCACCTCGGCCCGACCCAGGACACCGGCTCGAAGGCGTACCTGCGCCCCGAGACCGCCCAGGGCATCTTCACCAACTTCGCGCTGGTCCAGACCGCCTCGCGCAAGAAGCCGCCGTTCGGCATCGCGCAGATGGGCAAGTCCTTCCGCAACGAGATCACGCCGGGCAACTTCATCTTCCGCACGCGCGAGTTCGAGCAGATGGAGATGGAGTTCTTCGTCAAGCCGGGCGAGGACGAGCAGTGGCAGGAGTACTGGATGGCCGAGCGGTGGAACTGGTACCGCGACCTCGGCATCCGCGAGGAGAACATCCGCTGGTACGACCACCCGGCCGAGAAGCTGTCGCACTACTCGAAGCGCACCGCCGACATCGAGTACCGCTTCAACTTCGGTGGCAACGAGTTCTCCGAGCTGGAGGGCATCGCCAACCGCACGGACTACGACCTGAAGGCCCACTCGGCCGCCTCCGGCCAGGACCTCACGTACTTCGACCAGGAGGCCGGCGAGCGGTACACCCCGTACGTCATCGAGCCGGCGGCCGGTGTCAACCGCGCCATGCTCGCCTTCATGCTCGACGCGTACATCGAGGACGAGGCCCCCAACGCCAAGGGCGTCATGGAGAAGCGCACCGTCATGCGCCTCGACCCGCGCCTGGCGCCCATCAAGGTCGCGGTGCTGCCGCTGTCGCGCAACCCGCAGCTGTCGCCGAAGGCCAAGGGCCTCGCCGCCGACCTGCGCAAGAACTGGAACATCGAGTTCGACGACGCGGGCGCCATCGGACGCCGCTACCGTCGCCAGGACGAGATCGGTACGCCGTTCTGCGTCACCGTCGACTTCGACACCCTGGACGACAACGCGGTGACCGTGCGCGAGCGCGACACCATGAAGCAGGAGCGCGTCTCCCTGGACCAGATCCAGAGCTACCTGGCCAGCCGCCTGCTCGGCTGCTAGGACCCGGACGGACGAAGACCGGTGGCCCGGTGCGCGACAAGCGCACCGGGCCACCGGTCTTTCACGTTCCGCCGCCGGGCGGTCAGGCCGGGGAGCCGCCGGCCGGGGCGTCCCGGTTCGCCGCTTCCTTGGCTTCGGCCTCCTGGGCCGCCGCCTCGGCGAAGCGGCGTTCGCCCTCCGCCTGGGACCGCTTGCCGTAGCGGGCCGTCCACAGGGCCAGGCCACCCAGCGTCGCGTAGATCATGAACGGGCTGATCGTGACCATGGTGTCGACGCTCAGCACGAAGGACAGCGCGACCCGGACCAGGGCCTCGACCACGTAGGCCACGCCCCACACCAGGGTCATGGTGCGCATGGTGGTGCGGAAGCCCTCGTACTGCCACAGGCCGTTCCACCACGCGGTGCTCTCGGGTGTGCCGTCGGTGGCGAACTTGCGGCCGAAGTAGAACATCAACGGGCGCGACGCGAGCAGCGTCGCCAGGCAGAGCAGCCCGAACAGCGCGGTCACGCCGGAGTCCTTGAGGAGCAGGGCGTGGGCAGAGTGGGCGCCGACGAGCGAGACGACGGCCGTGATCCCCAGGAACACCAGGGTGACGACGGCGAACTCGTCGAGCTTGCGACGCCAGGCCACGTGGATGGCGCTGTCGAGCACCGGCCAGGCGCCGCCGGCCAGCAGCGCGGCGAACTCGCTCCAGCCGTGGTCCTTGAGCATGTGGTAGGTGACGATCGGCGCGACCACGTTGAGGCCGATCGTCAGGATCCAGCCGAGCGCGGTGGCGACCCGGGAGCGGGCGGGCGGCGCCGGTCGGGCGGATGGGGCGGGCGGGCTGGACATGGTTCCCCCGATGCGTATCTGATGAGTGCGGTAGGGGGACCGTAGGGACAGATCGATGGCATGTACAAGCTGAGCCGCCCGATGCCGGTCGGCGGCGCCGCCGTCTCAGGCGCGCAGGCCCCGGATGAGGAGGGCCGTGACCGCCTCGAACTCGGTGAGGATCGTCGGTGACCGCCAGTCCGGCGCGTACTGCGGATCGTGGAAACGGCTGGTGGCGTCGAAGACGGCGCGGGCGGCGGCCGCCGCGTCCGGCGCGGCCAGCGTGCCGGCCTCGACCCCCTCCGCGATGATCCGCGCCAGCTGGTCGATCAGCTCGGTCAGATGGGCGTCGACGACGTCGCTGTTCTCGGCGAGCAGCACCGTGTACGTCGCGAACAGCTCGGGGTCGTCACCCGCCTTGTGGCGCTTGGCCTCGAACAGGGCCTCCAGCCAGGCCTCCAGCTTCGAGGAGGCGGATTCCCCGGGCCTCGAGGCGATGCCCTCCAGCATCACGACGCTCTTGGCGAGCCACCGGTCCGTGACGGCCTCGCGCAGCGCCGCCTTGGACGGGAAGTGCCGGTAGACGCTTCCGTGGCTGACGCCCAGGGCACGCGCCACGTCCACCACCGTCGCCTTGGTGGGGCCGAAGCGGCGCAGCACGTCCTCGGTGGTTTCGAGGATGCGCTCGGGGGTCAGGGGTTCGGCGGCAGCGGGTGGCATGGGTACGACCGTACAGCCGGTTCAGTGCTCGCTGTCGAGGTGGGCCATCTGGGCTTGCGGGTAGCGATCGCCGGCGGCGGCGCCCGCCGGGACTGCCTCCTCGATGGCGGTCAGGTCCGCCGGGCTCAGCTCCACTCTCATGGCACCCAGTGCCTCGGCCAGCCGGTCGCGGCGGCGGGCTCCGACGAGCGGCACGATGTCCTCGCCGCGCGAGAGCACCCAGGCGATCGCGATCTGGGCGACGCTGACGCCCTTCTCGTCGGCCACCTTGCGCAGGGCCTCGACCAGGTCGAGGTTGCGGTCCAGGTTGTCGCCCTGGAAGCGGGGGCTCATGCCGCGGAAGTCGCCGGGTGCGAGCTCGCGCTCGCGGCTGAAGTGTCCGCTGATCAGGCCCCGGGAGAGGACTCCGTACGCCGTGACGCCGATGCCCAGCTCGCGGGCGGTCGGGAGGATCTCCTCCTCGATGCCGCGGGAGATCAGGGAGTACTCGATCTGGAGGTCCGCGATCGGGGCCACGGCGGCGGCCCGGCGCAGCGTGTCCGCGCCGACCTCGGAAAGGCCGATGTGCCGTACGTGGCCGGCCTGGACGGCCTCGGCGATGGCGCCGACGGTCTCCTCGATCGGGACGTCCGGGTCCACCCGGGCGATGCGGTAGATGTCGATGTGGTCCCGGCCGAGCCGCTGGAGGGAGTAGGCCAGGAAGTTCCTCACGGCCGCGGGGCGGCCGTCATATCCGGTGAAGCCGCCCTCGACGGTCCGCAGGGCGCCGAACTTCACGCTGGTCAGCGCACGCTCGCGCGCCGCCGTCGGGGCGGTGCGCAGGGCCTCGGCGATGAGCAGTTCGTTGTGCCCCATCCCGTAGAAGTCGCCGGTGTCGAGCAGGGGGCTCACCCCGGCGGGGACGGCTTCCAGGTAGGCGTGGAGGGTGGCGAGGGATTCGGCCCGGTCGGCGTCTCCGTAGAGCGCGGACATGCCCATGCAGCCCAGACCCAGCGGGAAGACCGAGGGGCCGGAGGTGCCGAGCCGGCGGGCGGGGGCGGTGGCGGTCTCGTTCGTCGTCATGAAACGAGAATGACATGACCGATGACAGATTTCAATATCTGTCACTCGTCCGTGTGGCGGTGCCCTGGGCGAGCGCCGAAAGGATGGAGCGCCGAAGGATGGAGCGCCGAGAGGGGAGAGTGCCGCGCCCTCAGGCGTGCGGGGGAGCGCCGACCGGTTCCGGCGCCCCCGGCGGATCCGGGTCCAGCTCACGGGCCGTGCGCGCCGCCGTGGCGCGCGCCCGGGGCCCGGTCGTGGCGACGCCCACCACCAGGGTCACCAGCCCGAGCCCCGTGATGATCCACCAGGCCGGCCTGGCCGCCGTCGCGAAGTCCGCGCCGCCCGCCGTCCCGGCCGCCAGTACGGCGCCGATCACGGCGACGCCCAGCGCCCCGCCGGTCTGCCGGCTGGTGGACGCCACCGCCGCCGCGACCCCCGCCTGGGCGCGCGGCATCCCCGACACCGCCGTATTGGTGATGGGGGCGTTGACCAGGCCGAAGCCGATGCCGAACAGCACGTACCCGGCGAACATCAGCCGCGTGTTGCCCTCCGCCGAGAACGCGGCGAACAGCACCCCGCTCGCCGCCATCGTCACGCCCGCGATCAGCAGCGGCAGTCGCGGCCCCTTGCTTCCGACCAGCCGCCCCGACACCGGCGCGCACAGGAAGGCGAACGTGGCCATCGGCAGCATCCAGAGCCCGGCGTCCAGGGCGTCCAGCCCCCGCACCTCCTGGAGGTACAGGGTGTTCAGGAAGAGGAACCCCGACAGCGAGGCGAAGGCGCCGACCGCGATCACCGTCGCCCCGCTGAAGGGGGCGCTGCGGAAGAACCGGGGGTCGATCAGCGGCTCCGCCCGCCGGGCCTCGTAGACCAGCAGCCCCACCAGCGCGGCCACGGCGGTCAGCGAGCAGCCGAGGATCGCGGGCGAGGCCCAACCCCGGGCGGGGGCCTCGATGATCGCGTACGTCACCGAGCCGAGCAGCGCCACGATCAGCAGCTGACCCACCGGATCGGGCCGGCGCGGGTGCTCGGACCGGGACTCGGGGATGTAGCGCAGGGTCAACAGGAGGGCGAGCAGCCCGACGGGGAGGTTGACCCAGAAGATGGACCGCCAGCCCACCGAGTCCACCAGCAGGCCGCCGATCAGCGGTCCGGCGGCCATCGAGATGCCGACCACCGCGCCCCAGATGCCGATCGCGCGGGCGCGCTCCTTCGGGTCCGTGAAGGTGTTGGTGATGATCGACATGGCGACGGGGTTGAGCATCGAGCCACCGACGGCCTGGATCATCCGGAAGGCGATGAGCCAGTCCAGGCTCGGCGCCAGCGAGCACAGCAGGGAACCGGCCGTGAAGAGGACCAGGCCCCAGACGAAGACCTTGCGCCGCCCGATCCGGTCCCCCGTGGAGCCGGCGAACATCAGCAGCGAGGCGAGGACCAGCGTGTACGCGTCGATCGTCCACTGCATGCCCGAGACCGAGGCGTTCAGATCGCGGCGGATCGCGGGGAGGGCCACGTTCAGGACGGTGTTGTCGAGGCTGACGATCAGCAGGCTCGTGCAGCAGATCGCCAGGACGAGCACGCGCCGCCCACGACTCATGTGATGCATGCCGCCGATAGTACGGATAACTAACGACCGCCGCGTGCGGGACAATGGGGGGATGACCACGCTCCCTCCGCCCCTCGCGATCGGCCCGCACACCGTGCAGCCGCCGGTGGTGCTCGCGCCGATGGCCGGCATCACCAATGCCCCGTTCCGCACCCTCTGCCGCGAGTTCTCCGGCGGCAAGGGGCTGTTCGTGAGCGAGATGATCACGACCCGCGCCCTGGTCGAGCGCAACGAGAAGACCATGCAGCTGATCCACTTCGACGAGACGGAAAAACCTCGCTCGATTCAGCTGTACGGGGTGGACCCCGTGACGGTCGGCAAGGCGGTCCGCATGATCGTCGAAGAGGACCGCGCCGACCACATCGACCTCAACTTCGGCTGCCCGGTCCCCAAGGTGACCCGCAAGGGCGGCGGCTCGGCCCTGCCGTACAAGCGCCATCTGCTGCGCGCGATCCTGCGCGAGGCCGTCGCGGGCGCCGGCGACCTGCCGGTGACGATGAAGATGCGCAAGGGCATCGACGACGAGCACCTCACCTACCTCGACGCCGGCCGGATCGCCGTCGAGGAGGGCGTCACCGCCATCGCGCTGCACGGCCGCACCACCGCCCAGCACTACGGCGGCACCGCCGACTGGGACGCCATCGCGCGCCTCAAGGAGCACGTCCCGGAGATCCCCGTGCTCGGCAACGGGGACATCTGGTGCGCCGAGGACGCGCTGCGCATGGTGCGCGAGACCGGCTGTGACGGCGTGGTCGTCGGGCGCGGCTGCCTGGGTCGGCCGTGGCTGTTCAACGACCTGGTCGCGGCGTTCGAGGGGCGTCCTGAAGACTTCCACAAGCCGACGCTGCGGGAGGTCGCGGCGACCATGCTGCGGCACGCGGGGCTGCTGGGGGAGTGGATCGGCGACGAGGCGCGCGGGGTGATCGACTTCCGTAAGCACGTGGCCTGGTACCTCAAGGGTTTCGCCGTCGGGTCCGAGATGCGGGGCAAGCTGGCGGTCACCTCCTCCCTGGCCGAGCTGGACGCTCATCTGAGCGAGCTCGATTTGGATCAGCCCTGGCCCGAGGGGGCCGACGGACCTCGGGGGCGGACGTCCGGAAACAACCGGGTTGTCCTGCCCGAGGGCTGGTTGAAGGACCCTTACGACTGCGCCGGCGTCAGCGAGGACGCCGAGCTGGACACCTCCGGAGGCTGACAAATCGCCCTCCGCGAGGCGTGATATACGCCACGCATGATGGAGGTTTCGCTCAGATGAGCAGGAAGGTCACGGGTAAGACTTTCAAAGGGTGGCACTGGGTGCCACCCTTTGTGTGTTCAAGAGTTGAACGCAAACGTATCGATGATCGCTCATCCGAGCGTGATCAGGCCTCTGTGAGCACCTCTCCCTTCGGGATGTGAAGGGTGATCGGGTGTTCTCATTACCAGTGGGTTACTTTCGATCCGGTGGCGCTCGGGTGGTTACGGCCACATGACCGCCAAGTGGACATACCCAGAAGCCTTCGATCTGGGTATGTTCCTCGCCGTCAGGGCAGCCACCCGAGTCCTCGAGGAGTCGAGACCCGTGTCGGAAAACAAAGATCAGAAGTTCGTCTACGACTTCACCGAGGGCAACCGGGACCTCAAGGACCTTCTCGGCGGCAAGGGGGCCAACCTCGCCGAGATGACCAACCTCGGTCTCCCCGTTCCTCCCGGCTTCACCATCACCACCGAGGCCTGCAAGGTCTACCTGGAGAGCGGTACGGCTCCGGTCGCGCTGCGCGACGAGGTCAGCGAGCACCTCGCCGCCCTCGAAGCGAAGATGGGAAAGAAGCTCGGTCAGTCGAACGACCCGCTGCTGGTCTCCGTCCGCTCCGGTGCCAAGTTCTCCATGCCGGGCATGATGGACACGGTCCTCAACATCGGCCTCTCCGACGAGTCCGTCACCGGCCTCGCCACGCAGGCCGGCAACGAGCGCTTCGCGTGGGACTCGTACCGCCGTCTGATCCAGATGTTCGGCAAGACCGTCCTCGGCGTCGAGGGCGAGCTCTTCGAGGACGCCCTCGACGAGGCCAAGGCCGCCAAGAAGGTCACCGTCGACACCGACCTCGACGCCGCCGACCTCAAGAAGCTGGTCAAGGTCTTCAAGAAGATCGTCGCGAAGGAGGCCGGCCGCGAGTTCCCGCAGGACGCCCGCGAGCAGCTCGACCTCGCCGTCGAGGCCGTCTTCAACTCGTGGAACACCGACCGCGCCAAGCTCTACCGCCGCCAGGAGCGCATCCCCGGCGACCTCGGCACGGCCGTCAACATCTGCTCCATGGTCTTCGGCAACCTCGGCCCCGACTCGGGCACCGGCGTCGCCTTCACCCGTGACCCCGCCAGCGGCCACCAGGGCGTCTACGGCGACTACCTGCAGAACGCGCAGGGCGAGGACGTCGTCGCCGGCATCCGTAACACCGTCCCGCTCGCGGACCTGGAGGCCATCGACAAGGCCTCGTACGACCAGCTCATGACGATCATGGAGACGCTGGAGACCCACTACAAGGATCTCTGCGACATCGAGTTCACCATCGAGCGCGGCCAGCTGTGGATGCTCCAGACCCGCGTCGGCAAGCGCACCGCCGGCGCCGCCTTCCGCATCGCCACCCAGCTCGTGGACCAGGGCCTGATCGACGAGGCCGAGGCCCTCCAGCGCGTCACCGGCCACCAGCTCGCGCAGCTGATGTTCCCGCGCTTCGACGAGGACGCGAAGACCACCCTGCTCGGCCGCGGCATCGCCGCCTCCCCGGGCGCGGCGGTCGGCAAGGCCGTCTTCGACTCGTACACGGCCGTCAAGTGGTCCCGTTCCGGCGAGAAGGTCATCCTGATCCGCCGCGAGACCAACCCCGACGACCTCGACGGCATGATCGCCTCCGAGGGCATCCTGACCTCCCGCGGCGGCAAGACCTCGCACGCCGCCGTCGTCGCCCGCGGCATGGGCAAGACCTGTGTCTGCGGCGCCGAGGAACTCGACGTCGACACCAAGCGCCGCCGCATGACGGTCGGCGACACCGTCATCGAAGAGGGCGACGTCGTCTCCATCGACGGCTCCACCGGCAAGGTCTACCTCGGCGAGGTACCCGTCGTACCGTCCCCGGTCGTCGAGTACTTCGAGGGCCGCATGCACGCCGGTGCCGACGACGCCGACGAGCTCGTCGCCGCCGTGCACCGGATCATGGCCTACGCCGACCGCGTCCGGCGCCTGCGGGTGCGGGCCAACGCCGACAACGCCGAGGACGCGCTGCGCGCCCGTCGCTTCGGCGCCCAGGGCATCGGCCTGTGCCGCACCGAGCACATGTTCCTCGGCGAGCGCCGCGAGATGGTCGAGCGCCTGATCCTCGCGGACACCGACGAGGAGCGCGACGACGCCCTGTCCGCGCTGCTGCCGCTGCAGAAGAAGGACTTCATCGAGCTGTTCGAGGCGATGGACGGCCTGCCCGTCACCGTCCGCCTGCTCGACCCGCCGCTGCACGAGTTCCTGCCCGACATCACCGAGCTGTCGGTGCGCGTCGCCCTCGCCGAGTCCCGCAAGGACGCCAACGAGAACGACCTGCGCCTGCTCCAGGCCGTGCACAAGCTGCACGAGCAGAACCCGATGCTGGGTCTGCGCGGTGTCCGCCTGGGCCTGGTCATCCCCGGCCTGTTCGCCATGCAGGTCCGGGCGATCGCCGAGGCCGCGGCCGAGCGCAAGAACGCCAAGGGCGACCCGCGCGTCGAGATCATGATCCCGCTCGTGGGCACCGTCCAGGAGCTGGAGATCGTCCGCGAGGAGGCCGACGCCGTCATCGCCGAGGTCGAGGCCGCCACCGGCACCACCCTCAAGCTGAGCATCGGCACCATGATCGAGCTGCCGCGCGCCGCGCTGACGGCCGCGCAGATCGCCGAGGCCGCGCAGTTCTTCTCCTTCGGCACGAACGACCTGACCCAGACGGTGTGGGGCTTCTCCCGCGACGACGTCGAGGCCAGCTTCTTCACCGCGTACCTGGAGAAGGGCATCTTCGGGGTCTCGCCGTTCGAGACCATCGACAAGGACGGCGTCGGCTCGCTCGTGCGCCACGCGGTCAAGCAGGGCCGGGCCACCCGCCCCGACCTCAAGCTCGGCGTCTGCGGCGAGCACGGCGGCGACCCGGAGTCGGTGCACTTCTTCCACGAGGTGGGCCTCGACTACGTCTCCTGCTCGCCGTTCCGCATCCCGGTGGCGCGCCTGGAAGCCGGCCGTGCCGCCGCCGAGGCGAAGGGCTCCGACAGCCGCTGACCCTCGTCGCCCCCTGATCACCGCGGCGGTCCCACGAAGCCCGCAGCGGTCGCGCCC
Source organism: Streptomyces sp. RerS4 (assembly GCF_023515955.1). GTDB lineage: Bacteria > Actinomycetota > Actinomycetes > Streptomycetales > Streptomycetaceae > Streptomyces. The sequence goes on along the minus strand of NZ_CP097322.1, from coordinate 2,494,939 downwards.
GCCCCCGGTCCCTGACCTCCGGGGGCGGGCGCATCCTTCTATTCGAAGCAGGATGGGCGGGTATTCAACGAAGTCTTTACGGCACCAGGCGGTGGACGGATCCCCACCCGTCCACCGCCTGACGCCTATCCGCCAGGCACGTCGGCGCTTCCCGATGCGACCGACCGCCAGGCCCCGCAAAGCCCCCCACGGCCTTCGCGGAGCGTTTCGGTCGCACCGGAGTGTGCCTGGCGGACTACAGGATTTCGCTTGTCACGCCCCTGCCGAAAGGGGTTTCAACTGTGGCCGAAAGGGCGTGGTGACCACGTGTGACGGCATGCATACTCATGGGGCGGGGGGATTGCGGTTGCACAGGTGGGGGTTCGGTGCTTCGTATCCATTTCACTGGAGTGGACCTGGCACGCGTACGGATGGCAGGGCGTCCCGATGCGTTGTGGGAAACGATTCTTAGTTTTCACCGCTTAAGAGACCGGCGTGACGCCCGGCTGTTCGGTGATTGGCGTACAGAAACACGGAGCCGGTTGAATAGTGAAACAAGGCTGCTCGGTGCCTTGATACCGGCTCGCGGCTATTTCCCCGATTTCCTGACGCCCTCCGAGGGCCAGTACGGGTGGGACATGGGCCTCGACGCCCTGCGCGGGCTGCGTCCCGAGCGGCTGCGGCGCGAGCTGTCCCTCGTCGGCGCGGGCGCCGGCAGCGGCTTCGGCGCGGCTTTCGGGACGCCACCGCCCACCCGGTTGCGGGAATTCATGGACGGCGGCACCAAACACCTGCCGCGGCTCCTCGGCGAACTGCGCGGCTACCACCGGGCCGCCGTGGAGCCCTACTGGACGCACATCCAGGCGCAGATAGAGGCCGAGCGGGCCGCTCGCGGCCGGGCCCTGCTCGACGGGGGCGCCGACGAACTGCTGGCCTCGCTGCCGCCGATGCTGCGCTGGCGGGCGCCGGTCCTGGAGTGCGAGTACCCCGTGGACCGGGACGTACGGCTGCGCGGACGCGGGCTGCTGCTCCAGCCGTCCTTCTTCTGCCGCCGCACCGCCGTGACCCTGCACGACCCGGAGCTGCCGCCCGTGCTGGTCTACCCGGCCGCCGCCCAGCTGGCCTCCGGGGCCGCCGGCGGCGAGGCGGCCCGGCCCGCGGAGGAGCAGCGTCAGCGGACGCTGGGCAAGCTCGTCGGGCACACCCGTTCGGTGGTGCTGCGGGCCATCGGCGACGGCGCCACCACCAGCGAACTGGCCCGCCGCGCCGGGGTCTCCCTGGCTTCGGCGAGCCAGCACGCCTGCGTGATGCGCGAGGCGGGCCTCGTGACCACGCTGCGCCACGGCAACGCGGTCCTGCACACCGTGACGCCGCTCGGCGCGGCCCTCCTCAAGGGCGGCGCCGTGGTGTCGTGACGCGGCCGGGTCCGGGAGCGCCTACGCGGCCCCGGACCCGGCCCCGACCGTCGTCACACCCGGAACGGGCCCGTGACCTCGTAGGTGATGCCCGCGGAGGAGCTGCCGCTCGTGCCGCGCTGGCTGCTGAAGTAGAGGCGGTCACCGGCCGGGGAGAAGGCCGGGCCGGTGATCTCCGAGGAGGACTGGCCCGTGATCCGCAGGAACGGCGCCACCACGTCGTCCGGGGTGATCAGGCATATCTCCATGTTGCCGCCGTCCTCGGCGATGTACAGGTCGCCGTACGAGGACCCGGTCACGTTGTCCACACCGGTCAGCGGGGTCGCGCCGCCGGGGACGAGGGAGTCGTCGTAGGCCAGCTCGTAGGTGTTCGTCGTCAGGTTGAGCTGCCAGACGCGGTTGTCGCCCTTGGTGGTGAACCAGACGGTGTCGTTCGCGTAGTGGCAGCCCTCGCCGCCGTTGAACTTCTTCGCGCCCGAGACCTGGCTGCGGGTGGCGGTGGGGTAGCCGTCGCGGTCCGGGACGTTGGCCCAGGTGAAGGACCCCGAGGTGGCGGTGGAGGCCTTGAGGACCTGGAGCGTGCCCGAGGAAAGGTTTCCCCAGGTGGTCGGGACGAAGCGGTAGAAGCAGCCGTCCGACTCGTCCTCCGTCAGGTAGACCACCTTGCGGACGGGGTCGGCGGCGGCCGCCTCGTGCTTGAACTGCCCCATCGCCGGGCGCTGGACGGCCGCGTTCACCCCGTACGGGTCCGTCTCGTACACGTAGCCGCGGCTGACCTCCTCGCAGGAGAGCCAGGTGTTCCACGGGGTCTTGCCGCCCGCGCAGTTCTGCCGGGTGTTGGACAGGATGCGGTAGGCGCCGGTCACCGTGCCGGAGGAGTCGAACTTCACGGCGCTCGCGCCGCCGCTCGGGTTGATCTCCGAGTTCGACACGTAGATCCAGCCCGTGCCGTCGACGAAGCAGGCGCCGCCGTCGGGGGCGCTGTGCCAGCGGTACGAGGTGCCCGGGACGGTCTGGCCCGACCGGGCGATCACCCGGCTGGTGAAGCCGGCGGGGAGCATGATGCCGTTCGCGTCGGCCGCGCCGAGGGCCCCGTACGGGCCGGCGCCGGGCTGGGCGGGAGCCGCGTAGGCGGCTCCGTGCATGAGGGTGCCGGCGAAGGCGGCGGCCGAGGAGCCGATCACAGCACCGCGCAGGAAGGTACGACGTTCCACGGTCACTCCTGTGGGAGGAGGGCCCCGCGTCCGGTCGGACGCGGGGTCGCACGCGTCGAGGAACCTAGAGGCGTCGAGTTGACGTCACGTCAACACCTCATGACGCGGGAGCGACCGGCGTGGGGTCAATCTCCTCGCGCCGACTTCCGCACACCGGGGCGGCCTTCCGTGGGACCCATGCGCCCCGCACGCCCCAGGGGCCTCCGCCGCACCCCTGACGTACCCTCGCAACCCCCTCTGACCTGCACTGATGTGTCCGTCGGAAGAAACTTCGAAAAAATCCCGCCGTCCGCGATGAGTTTCCGCAGGCCCGCCGGTCTACCTCTCGAAAGCGCCCGACACCGCAGGGCGCGCCACCGAGCACCACCGAGGAAAGAGAGACCGGCATGACCGCCACCATGATCTTCGTCAACCTGCCCGTGAAGGACCTGGAGGCGACCAAGGCGTTCTGGAGCAAGCTCGGCTACTCCTTCAACGCGCAGTTCACCGACGAGAACTGCGCCTCCATGCCGATCAGCGACACCATCGTCGCCATGTTCCTCACCGAGGCCCGCTACAAGGACTTCACCCACAAGGCCATCGCCGACGCGCGGACCACCTCCCAGGTGCTGCTGTGCCTGAGCGCCGAGAGCCGCGCCGCCGTCGACGAGCTGGTCGACGGGGCCCTGGCCGCCGGGGCCACCGAGCCCCGCCCGGCCCAGGACCACGGCGTCATGTACGGCCGGGCCTTCGACGACCTCGACGGCCACACCTGGGAGATCATGTGGATGGACCCGGCGATGGTCCAGGGCTGAACCGCTAGGCGGAAACGGGGACGGGCGCGGGGACGGGCACGGCGACGGGCCCGGCGACGCCGGCGGCGGTCCGCACCGGATACGTCCGGACCGCCACGTCCTCGTCGTCCAGGCAGCGCCCCGACTCCAGGTCGAAGCGCTGCTTGAGCAGCGGCGAGGCCACGAACGGCCGGCCCGCCGCGCAGCCCACCAGCCCGCGCGAGAGCACGTGCGCGCCGGTGAAGGGGTCCTGGTTGGCGATGGCGTACGGGCGCCCCGCGCGGTCGACGAACACCGCGACCTGGCTCCCGTCGGGCAGCAGGACCGCCACCCCGCGCCCGGGGACCAGCGAGGACAGCTCGCACACGGTCAGCCGGCCCTCGGGCAACTCCAGTTCGACGGTCATCGGACGGCTCCTTCCACGGTCGGGACACTCGGGACGCTGGGGACGCTGGGAATGGTCAGGACGGTCAGGTCCGGCTTGACCTGGTCTCGCTCGGGCACGAACCGCACGGTCGGGTCCGGGGCCCCTGGCGCGTTGACGAAGGACACGAACCGGCGCAGCCGCTCCGGGTCCCGCAGGGTCTCGGCCCACTCGTCGCGGTAGTGCGCGACGTGGTCGGCCATCAGCGCCTCCAGCTCGGCGCACAACCCCAGCGAGTCGTGCACGACCACGTCCCGCAGGTGGTCCAGCCCGCCCTCCAGCCGGTCCAGCCAGGTCGAGGTGCGCTCCAGCCGGTCGGCGGTGCGGATGTAGAACATCAGGAACCGGTCGATCAGGCGCACCAGTTCGGCGTCCGACAGGTCCTGGGCGAGGAGGTCGGCGTGGCGCGGCGTGGCCCCGCCGTTGCCGCCGACGTAGAGGTTCCAGCCGCTCGCCGTGGCGATCACCCCGAAGTCCTTGCTCTGCGCCTCCGCGCATTCGCGGGCGCAGCCGGAGACCGCCGACTTCAGCTTGTGCGGGGCGCGCAGACCCCGGTAGCGCAGCTCCAGGTCGATGGCCATGCGGACGCTGTCCTGGACCCCGTAGCGGCACCAGGTCTGCCCCACGCAGGACTTCACCGTCCGCAGGGCCTTGCCGTACGCGTGCCCGGACTCGAATCCGGCGTCGACGAGGCGGGCCCAGATCCGGGGGAGCTGGTCGACGCTCGCGCCGAAGAGGTCGATGCGCTGGCCGCCGGTGATCTTCGTGTAGAGGCCGAAGTCCCGGGCCACCTCGCCGATCACGATGAGCTTGTCGGGGGTGATCTCGCCGCCGGGGATGCGCGGGACGACCGAGTACGAGCCGTTGCGCTGGAGGTTGGCGAGGAAGTGGTCGTTGGTGTCCTGGAGGGCGGCCTGCTCGCCGTCGAGCACGTAGCCGCTGGCCCCCAGGGTCGGGGCGAGCGAGGCGATGATCGAGCCGACGGTGGGCTTGCACACCTCACAGCCGTCGCCGCCGCGCGCCGCCTCGCGGCCGTGGCCGTCGAGGATCTCCCGGTAGGAGGTCAGGCGCCGGGTGCGGACGATCTCGTAGAGCTCGGCGCGGGTGTACGGGAAGCAGCCGCACAGCCCCTTGTCGCCGGCGGCCGGCAGCAGTTGGCCGATGACCTTCAGGCAGCTGCCGCAGCCGGTGCCGGCCTTCGTGCACTTCTTGACCTCGGGCAGCGTCGCGCAGGCGGTGATCGCCTTCTTCGTGACGTTGTGGCAGGAGCAGATCACCGCGCTGTCGGGCAGCGCGGACGGCCCGAGCTGTGCGGCGGGACCGAGTCCGGCCGGCAGCACCAGCTGCTCGGGGGCGACGGGCGGGACGCTCCCGGTCAGGGGGCGCAGCAGCCCGTAGGAGTCCGCGTCGCCGACGAGCACCCCGCCGAGCAGGACCCCGTCGGGGGAGACGACGAGCTTCTTGTAGACGCCGGAGCGGGAGTCGGACCAGACGACGTCCAGGCTGTCGGGGGCGGCTCCGTGCGCGTCACCGAAGGAGGCGACGTCCACGCCGAGCAGCTTGAGCTTGGTGGACAGGTCGGCGCCGGTGAACTCCTTCTCGCGGCCGAGCAGGTCCTCGGCGGCCGTCTCGGCCATCTCGTAGCCGGGCGCGACCAGGCCGTAGACGCGGCCGTCGCAGGCCAGCGCGCACTCGCCGATGGCGTAGACGCGCGGGTCGGAGGTGCGGCAGCGGGAGTCGACGGCGATTCCGCCGCGCTCGCCGACGTCCAGGCCGCTGTCGCGGCCGAGCTGGTCGCGGGGGCGGACGCCGGCGGAGAAGACGACGAGGTCGGCGTCGACGGTGGAGCCGTCCGAGAGCCGCATGCCGCTGACGCGGCCGTCCTCGCCGGTGAGCACCTCCTGCGTGCCGACGCCGGTGTGCACGGTCAGGCCCATCGACTCGATGGTGCGCAGCAGGGCCGCGCCGCCGCCCTCGTCGACCTGTACGGGCATCAGGCGCGGCGCGAACTCCACGACGCGAGTGGCGAGACCGAGGCCCTGGAGCGCGCCGGCCGCTTCGAGGCCGAGCAGCCCGCCGCCGACGACCGCGCCGCGCGTGCGGCCCTTCGCGTACTCCTCGATGGCCAGGAGGTCCTCGATGGTGCGGTACACGAAGCAGCCGGGGGCGTCCTTGCCGGGGACGGGCGGCACGAAGGGGTAGCTCCCGGTCGCCAGCACCAGGACGTCGTACGCGAACACCTGCCCCGAGCGGGAGGTCACGGTGCGGGCGGCCCGGTCGATGGACTCGGCGGGGTCGCCCAGGCGCAGGTCGATGCCGTGGCGCTCCATGAACCCGTCCGGGGTCAGGGAGAGCTCCTCGGCGGAGCTGCCCGAAAAGTACGAGGTCAGGTGCACGCGGTCGTAGGCCGGCCGGGGCTCCTCGCAGAGCACGGTGACGCGGTGCGTGGCCGTGGCCCCGCGCTCGGCGAGCGCCTCCAGGTAGCGCTGGCCGACCATGCCGTGGCCGATCAACACGATCGCGGGCAAGGGCTCGGTCATCTCAGTGGCCTCCGTCGTCGGTGAGCAGGTGGAACAGGTCGTGCAGTGATTCGTCGCCCTCCCAGGTGCGGGCGAGGGCGCCCACGGTGGAGAGCTCGCCGAGCAGGACTCCGCCGACCAGGCGGTCGCCGCGGACGACGACCTTGCGGTAGGTGCGGCGGGTGGCGTCCGCGAGGCGGACCACGTCGTCTCCGGGGAGCGCGGTCGGTTCGCCGAAGGCGGCGAGGTCGAAGTGGCCCGTGCCCTCGGTGGTGAGGGTGAGGCGGGTGAGGGCGCGGGTGCCGGTGTACGGGGCGTGGTGCGCGGCGTGGGCGGGCCCGGCGGGGGCGTCCGGGGTGGCGGTCAGGAGCGCGGCGAGGGCCTCGGCCTGTTCCAGGGCGGGGCCGGCCAGCCCGTACACCCGGCCCGCGTGCTCGGCGCAGTCGCCGATGGCGTGGACGTGGGGGTCGCTGGTGCGCAGCCGGTCGTCGACCACGACGCCCTTGCGGACCTCGATCCCGGCGGCCTGGGCGAGGCCGACGCGGGGCCGCACGCCGCAGGCGAGGACCACGAGGTCGGCGTCGAGGCGGTAGCCGTCGGCGAGTTCGACGCCGGTGACCGGGCGGCGGTCCGCGTGCGGGGCGGTGGTCAGGCCGCGGACGCGGCAGTGGGTGTGGATTTCCACACCGAGGGTGCTCAGGTGGGCGTGCAGCAGCGTCGACGCGTCGGCGTCGAGCTGGCGCTCCATCAGGCGCTCCGCCTGCTGGGCGAGGACGACCTGCGCACCCCGCGCGGCCAGCGCGCGGGCCGCCGACACCCCGAGGAGCCCGCCGCCGATCACCACCGCGCGCACGCCCGGACGTACGGCGGCGGCCAGGGCCAGGCAGTCGTCCATGGTGCGAAACGCGTGGACCCCGTCGGGGAGTTCCCGTCCGTCGGGGGCGAACAGCCCGCGCAGCGGCGGAAGCACCGGGTTCGATCCGGTGGCCAGGACCAGGGTGTCGTAGCGCTCCACGGAGCCGTCGTCGCAGTGCACGCCGCGCTCCGCGCGGTCGACGCGCACCGCCCGAACGCCCCGGCGCAGGGTCGGGCCGGGGTCGGGGAGCGCGGTCACCTCGGGGGCGTACCGGCCGGCGAGCACCTCGGCGAGCAGCACCCGGTTGTAGGGGGCGTGCGTCTCCTCGCCGAGGACGGTCACGTCGGGGGCGGAATCGGAGGCGGAGGCGGTCAGCCGCGCGGCGAGCCGCAGGCCCGCCAGGCCGCCGCCGATCACCACCACACGCTGCTTCGAGGTCATGGCACGAGCGTGCGCGCCCGCTGTTTCCCCTCGGGATCGCTCCTGTTACCCGGACGGAACGCCGACCTCAGCGCCGGGATCGGGCGCCCGTGAGGCACTCCCCGCCCGCCCGGACCGGCGGCCCGCCGGGCGAAGCTCAACCTTTGCGCAAGTTTCCGGGGATCGATGGGTTCTGCATGGATCCGGTCCATAGGGTCGGCCCGTGCCTGACATATCAACGACCATGATCATCGTGCTCTGCGTGGCCGCCGCGGCGGCCGGCTGGATCGACGCGGTGGTGGGCGGCGGCGGACTGCTGCTCCTGCCCGCCCTGCTGCTCGGCCTGCCGAACGCCCATCCCGCCGCCGTCCTCGGGACCAACAAGGCGGTGGCGATCGTCGGCACCACCGGAGCGGCCGTCACCTACGTCCGCAAGGCCCCGGTGGACGTGAAGCTCGCCGTCCGCATCGGCCTGGCCGCGCTCGCCGGCTCGATGGGCGGTGCCCTGCTCGCCGGCGGCATCAGCAAGGACGCGATGCGGCCGCTGATCATGGGCGTCCTCGTGGTGGTCGCCGGAGTGGTGATCTTCAAGCCCGGATTCGGCACCGCCCCCTCCACCTCGCCCGTCTCCCGCCAACGGGTCCTGCTCGCCATCGCCCTCGCCGGACTGGGCATCGGCTTCTACGACGGCCTCATCGGCCCGGGAACGGGCACCTTCCTGGTCCTCGCCCTCACCGCGCTGCTCCACCTCGACCTGGTCACCGCCTCCGCCACCGCCAAGATCGTCAACGTGTGCACGAACGCCGGCGCGCTCGCGATGTTCGCCTACCAGGGCATGGTGCTGTGGCAACTGGCGGCCCTCATGGCCGCCTTCAACCTGGCGGGCGGCATGCTCGGCGCCCGGATGGCGCTCAAGAAGGGCAGCGGCTTCGTGCGGGGCGTGCTGCTGACGGTGGTCGGCGCGCTGGTCGTCAAGCTCGGCTTCGAGCAGTGGGGATGACACGGGGGACAGCGGGGCGGCGCGTTCAGCGCGTTCAGTACGCGCCCGTGAGGTGGGCGAAGACCACCACGTTGCCCTGGTAGCCGGTGCGCGGGGAGAAACCGCCGCCGCAGGTGATCACCCGCAGCTCCGCTCGTGGCGAAGGCCCGTAGACGCGCGCGTCGGGGAAGTCCCGCGCGTCGTGGACCTCGACGGCGTGGACGGTGAAGACGGCCGTCCGTCCGTCCGCGCGCGCCACCTCGATCGATGCCCCGCGCCGCAGCGCGCCCAGGTGGTAGAAGACCGCCGGGCCACTCGCGTCGTCGACGTGGCCCGCGACCACCGCGGTGCCCGTCGCCCCCGGGGTGGTGCCGTCGCGGTACCAGCCCGCCAGATCGCGCCGCGCGGGCGGCGGCACCTCGAGCCGGCCGTCACGGTCGAGGCCGAGCCCGGTCAGCGGGGCGTCGACGCGCAGGGAGGGGATCCGGATCCGCGTGGGCGGGGAGCCGGGGAGCGGGGCGATGCTCCCGGGGTACGAGGTCTGCGCGCTCAGCGCCTCGGCGGGGGAGGGCAGCGGGGGCCGGACGGTCTCGCCGGTGCCGCTGGTGACGAGCCAGACGCCGACGCAGGCGGCGAGGGCGACCAGCCGGCCGGTGCGCCCGGAGGTTCCCATGGCGGCCTCCTCGTCGTGGCGTACGGAGGACAAGGCCGTCGCCCGGCCCCGCGAACGGGGGGACCTCGCGGGGCGGGCGACGGGGGACGGTACCGGTCGGACCGCGGCCGAAGCCGCGGTGGGCGCCCGTCAGCTCGGCGTGCCGCTCGCCCGGCGACGCATGAGCCAGGTACCGCCGACGGCGGCCGTGGCCAGGACGGCCACCCCCGCCGCGATCAAGAGGGGGTCGTCGGTGGTGGTCGTCCCACCACCCACCCCGGTCCGTACGGGGCCCTGCGGGCCGCGTTCGGTGACGACCAGGTCGCCGGTGGCGAACTTGCCGTTCGCGCAGGTCGCGCCGATGCCGTAGGTGCCGGGCCGGACGTGGTGCGACACCTGGAACTGCCCCGTCACCTGCCCCTTGCCGGTACTCGGCAGCAGCTTGAAGCGCCCGCCGCCCACCGTGGTGGCGTCGCCCTCGGCCTGACTGCCCGGCCCGCAGGCGTGGGTGCTCACCGTGACGACGGCGCCCCTGGCGGCGTTTTTCGGCCATACCTCCAGCACGGCGAAGTCGCCGGTCGCGAAACCGGCCGCCGCGGCCAGGCCCCCGACGGCGACCGCTCCGGCGACCGGGCCGGTGAACGCGGCGGCGGTCAGCGCGGTGGCGGTGAGCACGTGGGCGGTGCTGCGGCGCATGGGAACTCCTGAGGACGAACTCCTGAGGACACGGGGTCGTGCTCCGAGGAAAACCGGCGGCCCCGCACTCCGCATGCCGACCGCCCGCCGGATCCGCCCCCGAGCCACCCGTCGGGAGCGCGTTCGCGCACGTCAGAGCCCCGATGCGGCATCCGTGTGCGGCCACCCCGTCCGGGTGAAACCCGTCGCCGGGGCGACCGGCCGGCGTGGCGGATGCCGGGGTTCCTCCTCCCGGCCGGCGTCGCCGCCGGTCCCTACGGCGCCGCCGCCGTGCCCGGTGGCTCCGCGGTCTGCGCGGCCAAGGCCGTGACCGGGGCACAAAGCGGCGCTGCGGCGGTCGAGTCGCGGGACGAAGGCGTCATGGGGCGGGCAAGCGTCGGGTCGGAGACGCCGGTGCGTACCGTGGTGGTGCGCACGGAGGGCGGGCCGCGCGGCCCGCCCTGCGACTGTCCAGTCTTCGTCGGGGGAGGGCCCGTGACATCGGCCGATCGGCCAGAATCCGCGTCCGCATCCGCGTCCGCGTCCGCGTCCGCGTCCGCATCCGCATCCGCATCCGCGTCCGAGGTGCTGCCGTTCTTCGTCTACGGGACCCTGCTCCCCGGCGAGGTCAACCACGACCTGTTCCTGCGGGGCCGCACGGCCGCCGAGGAGCCCGCGCGACTGCCGGACGCCGCGCTCTACGCGGGCCCCGGCTACCCGTACGCCGTCCACCGGCCCGGCTCCGCGATAGCCGGGGAGCTGATCACGGCGGCGCCGGGCGCGTACGCCGAACTGCTGGTCGCGCTCGACCTGCTGGAGGAGTACGCGGGCCCGGACCGGCCGGACAACGTCTACGACCGGGTCGCCCGCGAGGCCGTCCGCCCCGACGGCAGCCGCGTCCGTGCCTGGGTCTACCTGGCGGCAGCCCCCGTCGCCCACCACCTCGCCCGCTCGGGCACGGAGATCACCGGCGGCGACTGGCGCCGGCACGTCGAGGGTTAGGGGGTGTCCGGCGTCAAAGGCCCTCGGCGCCGCGGTTGCGCAGCCGGCGGCCGTACTGCTGGAGCACCCACAGCTCCTCCTGGACCGCCGCGAGCTGCTCCGGCGGGGCCTGCGGGCCCAGGCGGGACAGGGTGCCCTGGATCTCGTGGACCCGGCGGTCGACGGCGCGCAGGCGCACCTGGACCAGCTGGACCCCGGCGTAGACCTCGTCCACCGTCTTGGCGTGGATGGCCTCCACCGCCAGCTCCGTGACCAGCGCGCGGACCGTGTCGTTCGGAGCCGCCTCGCGGACCCGGATCAGGTAGTCGTCCGAGTCCTGGGCCGCGCCGCCCGCGTCCTGGATGGCCTGGCGGACCGCCGCGTAGGGCGGGGCGGTGAACTCGTCGATCCCGTACGCGTCGAAGGCGGGGGAGACCAGGGCCGGTCGCTGGAGCGCCAGCTTCAGCAGCTCGCGCTCGGTGCGGTGGGCGGGGCTGCGCAGGTTCAGGGCGGGACCGCCGGGGGGCGCGGCCCGCGGCGCGGGGGCCGGCTCGGGCGCACGGGAGCCGCCGCGCCCCTGCTGCTCGGGCTGCCGGCCGCGCTCGCGGGCCCAGCGGGCCAGCTGCGCGACCCGCTTGACGACGAACTGCTCGTCGCGGATGCCCAGCATCCCCGCCAGCTGGACCGCCGACTCGTGCTGGATCGCGATGTTCTTGATGTTCGCGACGACGGGCGCCGCCTCGTCCAGCGCGGCCGCCCGCCCCGCCGGGTTCTCCAGGTTGTGGCGGGCGACGATGTGCCGCAGCGCGAACTCGAACAGCGGGGTCCGTGACTCCACCAGTCCGGACACGGCTTCGTCCCCCTGTGCCAGGCGCAGGTCGCACGGGTCCATGCCGCCCGGGGTGATCGCGATGGAGGTCTCCGCCGCGAACTTCTGGTCGTCCTCGAACGCCCGCAGCGCCGCCTTCTGGCCGGCCGCGTCCCCGTCGAAGGTGAAGATCACCTCGGCGGTCGCGTTGTCCATCAGCAGCCGGCGCAGGATCTTGATGTGGTCGCCGCCGAAGGCGGTGCCACAGGTGGCGATGGCCGTGGTGACGCCTGCCAGGTGACAGGCCATGACGTCGGTGTAGCCCTCGACGACCACGGCGCGGGAGGTCTTCGCGATCTCCTTCTTCGCCAGGTCGATGCCGTACAGGACCTGCGACTTCTTGTAGATCGCCGTCTCGGGGGTGTTCAGGTACTTCGGGCCGTTGTCGTCGTCGCGCAGCTTGCGCGCGCCGAAGCCGACGACCTCGCCGCTGATGTCCCGGATCGGCCACATCAGCCGGCCGCGGAAGCGGTCGATGGGCTTGCCGCTGCGGCTGTCCTGGGCGAGCCCGGAGAGGATCAGCTCCTTGTCGGAGAAGCCCTTGCCGCGCAGGAACCGGGTCAGGTGGTCCCAGCCGGCCGGGCTGTAGCCCACGCCGAAGTGGGTGGCCGCCGCCTGGTCGAAGCCGCGCTCCGCCAGGAAGCGGCGGCCGATCTCGGCCTCGGCGCCGCCGAGCTGGTCGGCGTAGAAGAGGGCGGCGGCCTTGTGCGCCTCGACCAGGCGGATCCGCTCGCCGCGGCCGCTGGTGCCGGCGGTGTAGCCGCCCTCCTCGTACCGCAGGGTGATCCCGGCCTGGCCGGCCAGGCGTTCGACCGCCTCCGAGAAGGAGAGGTGGTCGATCTTCATGATGAAGTCGAGGGTGTCCCCGCCCGCCTGGCAGCCGAAGCAGTGGTAGAAGCCCTTGCTGGGGCTGACCTGGAAGGACGGGGACTTCTCGTCGTGAAAGGGGCAGAGGCCCTTGAGGTTGCCGCCGCCCGCGTTGCGCAGCTGGAGGTACTCGGAGACGACGGCGTCGATCGGGACCGCGTCCCGTACCGCCTTCACGTCGTCGTCGTTGATCCGTCCAGCCACGCGTGAATTCTACGGCCGGGCGCCGACAAACCCGTCAGGCCCCCTCGCCACCCGTCAACGCGGAAAGCGGAACGCTGGGATCCGCCAGCTTGTCCCGGTCCACGGGCGTCTTCGACCGGATCAGGGCCTGGATCTGCTCGGTGACGTCCCACACGTTCACGTTCATCCCGGCCAGCACCCGGCCGTCCGACAACCAGAACGCGATGAACTCGCGCTTGGCCACGTCGCCCCGGATCAGCACCTGGTCGTAGCCGCCCACCGGGGCGTGACCGGAGTACTCCAGGCCCACGTCGTACTGGTCGGAGAAGAAGTACGGCACCCGGTCGTACGAGACCTCCTGCCCCAGCATGGCCCGCGCCGCGGCCGGGCCCCCGTTGAGGGCGTTGGCCCAGTGCTCGACGCGCAGCCGGGTCCCGAGCGTCGGGTGGTGCGCGGCCGCCACGTCCCCCACGGCGTACACGTCCGGGTCGGAGGTGCGCAGTGAGGCGTCCACGGCGATGCCGCCGCCGTGCTCCCGGTCGACCAGGGCCAGCCCGGAGGTCTCGGCGAGGGCGGTGCGCGGCGCCGCCCCGATCGCGGCCAGCACCGCGTGCGCGGGGTGCTCCTCCCCGTCGTCCGTACGGGCCGCCAGCACCATGCCGTCCTGGCCGACGATCTCCGTCAGCCGCGCCCCGAAGTGGAAGCGGACGCCGTGCTCGCTGTGCAGGTCGGTGAAGAGCCGGCCGATCTCCGGGCCGAGCACCGCGTGCAGCGGCGTGGCCAACGGCTCGACGACGGTGACCTCGGCGCCGTAGCCGCGGGCCGCCGCCGCGACCTCCAGGCCGATCCAGCCCGCCCCCGCGATCAGCAGGTGGCCGTTGTCGCGGCCGAGCGAGGTCAGGGCCTTGCGCAGCAGGTCGGCGTGGGCGAGGCGGCGCAGGTGGTGCACGCCGGCCAGGCCGGTGCCGGGGATGTCCAGGCGGCGCGGCTCGGCGCCGGTGGCCAGCAGCAGCTTGTCGTAGTGCAGCAGGGTCCCGTCGCCCAGCCGGACGGTCTTGGCGTCACGGTCCAGGTGGACGGCCGGCTGGCCCAGGTGCAGCTCGATGTCGGCGCTCGCGTACCAGGACGGCTTGTGCACGAAGACGCTGTCCCGGTCCTCCTTGCCCACCAGGTAGCCCTTGGACAGCGGGGGACGCTCGTACGGATGGTCGCGCTCGTCGCCGATCAGGATCACCCGGCCCGTGAACCCCTCGGACCTCAGCGTTTCGGCTGCCTTCGCCCCGGCCAGCCCCGCGCCGACGATGATGAACGTCTGGTGTGCGTCGACCACCTGATGCCTCCTCATAACCTCTACGCCACATGCGACCACATGCGAGCGTCCCGCACTCAGCCTGCCGCGTGAAGGGGCAGTGGCCCGATCGGCTCACCCTTCGGCGCGTCGCGGGCGGCGGGTGAGACGGGCGTGCAGGGAGCGGGCGGAGGCGTCCGTGAGGGCGGCGATCTGGTCGATGACCGCGCGTTTCCTCGCCCTGTCGTCCGGCGCGGCGTCGAAGATCGCGCGGAACTGCGGGTCCAGTCCCTCGGGCGCGCGGGCGCTGAGCGCCTCGGCCAATTCGGCCAGGACCACGCGCTGGTCGGCGCGCAGCCGCTCCTGCTCCTCGCGCTGCATCACGTAGAGGTCGGCGACGGTCTTCAGGACCGCGCACTCGTTGCGCGCCTGACGGGGAACCACCAGCTCGGCGGTGTAGCGGGTGAGCGGGCCGAAACCGTACGCCTCACGGGTGGCGTTCTCCGCCGCCAGACAGAAACGGCCGATCAGCTGGCTGGTGGCGTCCTTCAGCCGGGCCTGGGCCACGGCGGAGCCGTCGTAGCCGTGCGGCCACCAGTCCTCCTCCATCAGCCGGTCGAGGGCCTCGCGCAGCTCCTGGGGGTCGGTGTCGGCGGGCACGTACCGGCCGATGGCGACCTGCCAGATGGCGTTGCGCTCGGGTTCGGCGAACAGGAGGTTGGGGTCGATGTGGCCGGCGTGCAGACCGTCCTCGAAGTCGTGGACGGAGTACGCCACGTCGTCCGACCAGTCCATGACCTGGGCCTCGAAGCACTTGCGGTCGGCGGGCGCGCCGCGCCGTAGCCACTCGAAGACCGGCAGGTCGTCCTCGTAGGCGCCGAACTTCACCGAATCGGGGTCGGTGGGATGGCTGCCGCGCGCCCACGGGTACTTGGTGGCGGCGTCGAGGCTGGCGCGGGTGAGGTTGAGGCCGACGCTGACGAGGGCGCCGCCGGCCGGGTCGGGGACGAACCGTTTGGGCTCCAGTCGGGTCAGCAGGCGCAGGGACTGGGCGTTGCCCTCGAAGCCGCCGCAGTCCTTGGCGAACTCGTTGAGCGCCTCCTCGCCGTTGTGCCCGAAGGGCGGGTGGCCCATGTCGTGGGAGAGGCAGGCCGCCTCGACCAGGTCGGGATCGCAGCCGAGGGCCGCGCCGAGCTCCCGTCCGACCTGCGCGCACTCCAGGGAGTGCGTCAGCCGGGTACGGGGGCTCGCGTCCCAGTCGTAGGAACGGCTGCCCGGCGTGACGACCTGCGTCTTGCCGGCGAGGCGGCGCAGCGCGGCCGAGTGCAGCACGCGGGCGCGGTCGCGTTGGAAGGCGGTACGGCCGGGCCGTTTGTCGGGCTCGACGGCGAAGCGCTCGGTGGCGGCCGGATCGTAGGAGTCGTAGGCGGGGGCGTGCGGGGTGCCTTCCATGCTCCGACGGTAACCGCAGCGGCCGACATTGCGGGCGACCGGCGGCCGGCCGGCCGTTACGCGATGGCGGCGATGGCCGGTTCGCGCGGGTACCGGCGCATGGCGAGGGCTTGGTCGTAGCGGCGCAGCACGAGCCGGGCGAGGGCCGGGTGGTCGCCGAGCGGGGCGGACGCGGGCCCCGGCGAGGCGGCCGCGCAGACGCCGGCGAACCGGCCCGGCGCCGCGAAGTACGAGGCCACCGCGACCCGGTGGTGACCGGCGGCCCGGAGCGCGCGTACGGCGTCGGGCACGCTCGGCGCGGCCGCCGAGGCGTAGCCCGGGACCACCGCCACCCCGCCGAGCCGTTCGGACAGCAGGGCGGCGCTGCGCCGGGTGTCGGCCGCGGAGTCGGCGTCACGTGATCCGGCCGCGGCGAGGACCACCGCGGTGCCCGGGGTCCAGCCGGCCTCCAGGAGCCGCTCGAACAGGGCTTCCACCAGCAGGGGGTGCGGGCCGAGCGGGTCCGCGACCCGGGTCCGCAGGCGGGCGGCACGGGCGGCGGTGGCGGGGAGGTCCCGCTTGACGTGGGTGCCGCGGCCGAGGAGGAGGGGGACGAGGACGGCGTGGGGGTCCGCGTCGGGGTGCGTGGGGGCGTCGGTGTCGGCCTCGGCCTCGGCGGAGAGCCGGCTCAGGGTGTCGCTCAGCAGGGGCGCGTTCAGCTCCACGTGTCCGAGGCGGACGTCGAGGCGCGGGCGCAGCTCGCGGACGCGTTCGAGGAGGGCGAGGACGGTGGGGAGGGCGCGCGGGTCGCGGCTGCCGTGGGCCACGGCGACGAGGGTGGGCTGCATGGGAGGGCTCCGTGGTGCCGGGCGCGTGGCGGGCGCAGGCCGCTGAGCTGGGTGCCGAGCTGGTCGGTTATCCGGGTCAGCAGCTCGGCCGCGCTGCCGAAGGGGAGGGCGGGGAAGGGGGCGGGGAGGCGAGGGTCTGGGCTTCGGGAGGGTGCACCGGCTCCGTCATGGATCGATCCTGCGGGGGCCAGGTTGCGGGGGCGTTGCGGCGGGGTGACGGGTGTTTTCCGCCTGCTCACTCGGTCATTCGTACGAGTGAAAGGAGGGGGGTGGGGAACTGGAGGTCGGGGCCGGCTCGTCAACCCGTGCGAACGACGCGATCTTTTGCGTAAGCGGTGGGTGTGGGCGAGGGGGGACGGGTCATGGAGAGGTCGGAGGGGAAGCGGGTCGGCGCGTGGTGGCGGCTTCGGCTGCCGAGGAGCGTGCGGGCCCGCAGGCGGGCGGTGCGGGTGGTCATGGCTGGTTGCGTTTTGGCGCTGCTGCCCTCGGCGTGGACGCACGCGGTGGCCGCCGACCGGCTGCGCACGACCGCCGGCGCGCCGGCGGCGGAGGTGGCGGTGGTGTTCGGCGCGGGGTTGTGGAACGGCCGGCCCACGCCGTACCTGGCCGACCGGCTGGACGCGGCCGTCGAGCTGTACCGGGCGGGGAAGGTGAAGGTCGTCCTGGTCACCGGCGACAACAGCCGCGTCGGGTACGACGAGCCCGACGCCATGCGGACCTACCTCACGGGGCGGGGCGTGCCGGGGGAGCGGATCGTCAGCGATTACGCCGGCTTCGACACATGGGACTCGTGCGTGCGGGCCCGGGAGATATTCGGGGTGCACCGGGCGATCCTGATCAGCCAGGGCTTCCACATACGCAGGGCCGTCGCGCTGTGCCAGGCGGCGGGCGTGGAGTCGTACGGGGTCGGCGTCGCCGACGTCCACGACGCGACCTGGTACTACGGCGGCGTCCGCGAGGTCTTCGCGGCGGGCAAGGCGGCGGTGGACGCGACCTTCGAGCCGCGACCCCGGTTCCTGGGACCGAAGGAGGAAGGGGTGTCGCGGGCGCTGGGGGCTCTGGCACACTGACGCGCGGCGATCGGCTTATGTCGATTAGTCATATACCAGATGTCGGCGTCAGGGGTGTGGACCGTGGCTGGTGTGGATCTGAGCGGCAAGGTCGTCGTCATCACCGGAGGGGCCCGCGGACTGGGCGCGGCGGCCGCGCGGGCGGTCGTCGACGGGGGCGGTCGGGTGCTGATCACCGACGTGCTGGAGGCGGAGGGCGCGCGGACGGCCCCGAAGCTCGGGGACGCGGCCCGCTTCCTGCGGCACGACGTCACCAGCGAGGCCGACTGGGACGCGGCCCTCGCCCACGCGGTGGAGGAGTTCGGCCGGATCGACGGCCTCGTGAACAACGCCGGCATAGCCACCGGCCAGTTCCTGGAGCACGAGAGCGTCGAGCACTTCCGCAAGGTCGTCGAGATCAACCTGGTCGGCGTGTTCATCGGCATGAAGGCCGCGATCCCGCTGCTGCGGGCGAACGGCGGCGGGTCGATCGTCAACATCTCCTCGGCCGCCGGTCTGACCGGCCTCGCCCTCACCGCCGGGTACGGCGCCTCCAAGTGGGGCGTGCGCGGCCTGTCGAAGATCGGCGCGGTCGAGCTGGCCGAGGCCGGGATCCGGGTCAACTCGGTCCACCCCGGCATGACGCTGACCCCGATGACCGCCCCGGTGGGCATCCAGGCCGGCGAGGGCAACTACCCCGGTGCCCCGCTGGGTCGCGTCGCGGTCCCCGAGGAGATCGCCGCCGCCGTGGCCTTCCTACTCTCGGACGCCGCCGGCTACATGACGGGCGCCGAACTCGCCGTGGACGGCGGCTGGACCGCGGGCCTGACGGTGAAACACCTCACCGGCCGGTGACTTCGGGGGCGGGCTGGGGCGGCTCGGGGCGGTTCGTGTCGGGCACGGCCGGCCGGCGACCGGGCGGGGCTCACCGGTGTCGGTGAGGCGTGCTGAGGGGGAACATCCCTGGTCGTAACGTGGCGGGGCGGCCCGTGTAACACCCGCGTCGCACGCTGGGCGCATGCCCATCCCGGACTCCGCCCCCGCCGCCACCGCCACGCACTGCCCGTACTGCGCGCTCCAGTGCGGGATGAACCTGCGCCCCACATCCGACGGCGCGGGCGTGACGGTCGAGGAGCGGGCCGACTTCCCCGTCAACCGGGGCGCGCTGTGCGGCAAGGGACGCACCGCGCCCGCCGTGCTCTCCTCCCGGGTGCGCCTGACCGAGCCGCTGATGCGCACCCGCCCCGGCGGGCCCCTCGTACCGGCCGGCTGGGAGGAGGCCCTCGACGCCGTCGCCGAGGGCCTCACCCGCACGGCCCGCGCCCACGGGCACGACGCGGTCGGCGTGTTCGGCGGCGGCGGACTGACCAACGAGAAGGCGTACGCCCTCGGCAAGTTCGCCCGCGTCGCCCTGCGCACCTCCCAGATCGACTACAACGGGCGTTTTTGCATGTCCTCGGCCGCCGCCGCGCACCAGCGGGCCTTCGGCCTCGACCGCGGCCTGCCCTTCCCCCTGGAGGACATCCCGCGCACCGGCTGCGTGATCCTCGTCGGCTCCAACCTGGCCGAGACGATGCCCCCCGCCCTGCGCTACCTCACCGAACTGAAGGCGAACGGCGGCACCCTGATCGTCGTCGACCCCCGCCGCACCCGCACCGCCGAGCAGGCCGACCTGCACCTGGCCCCCCGACCCGGCACCGACCTCGCCCTCGCCCTCGGGCTCCTGCACCTCGTGGTGGCCGAGGGCCGCACCGACGCGGAGTTCATCGCCGCCCGCACCACCGGCTGGGAGGACGCCCGCGCCGCCGCGATGGCCCACTGGCCGGAACTGGTCGAACGCGTCACCGGCGTCGCGGTCCCGCAACTGCGCCGGGCCGTGGAATTGTTCTGCGCCCCCGAGTCCGCGATGGTCCTCACCGCCCGCGGCCCCGAGCAGCAGTCCAAGGGCACCGACACCGTCGGCGCCTGGATCAACCTGTGCCTCGCGACCGGCCGCGCCGGCCGCCCGCTCTCCGGCTACGGCTGCCTCACCGGCCAGGGCAACGGCCAGGGCGGCCGCGAACACGGTCAGAAGGCCGACCAACTGCCCGGCTACCGCAAGCTGACCGACCCCGCCGCCCGCGCCCACGTCGCCCGGATCTGGGGCGTCGACCCCGACACCCTGCCCGGCCCCGGCCGCAGTGCCTACGAACTCCTCGATGCCCTGGGCACCGACGTACGGGCCCTGCTCCTCATGGGCTCCAACCCCGTGGTCTCCGCCCCACGCGCCGCCCACATCGAGGACCGGATCCGCTCCCTCGACTTCCTCGCCGTCGCCGACGTGGTCCTCTCCGAGACCGCCGCGCTCGCCGACGTGGTCCTGCCCGTCACCCAGTGGGCGGAGGAGACCGGCACCACCACCAACCTGGAGGGCCGCGTCCTGCTGCGCCGCCGCGCCCTCAGCCCGCCGCCCGGCGTCCGCAGCGACCTGGACGTGCTGCACGGACTCGCCGCCCGCCTCGGCGTGGAGAAGGGCTTCCCCACCGACCCCGAAGAGGTCTTCGAGGAGCTGCGCCGCGCCTCCGCGGGCGGACCGGCCGACTACTCGGGCATCTCCTACGCCCGCGTCGAAGCCGAACAGGGCGTCTTCTGGCCCTGCCCCACCGGCTCCGAGGGCACCCCCCGCCTCTTCCTGGACCGCTTCGCCACCGACGACGGCCGGGCCCGGTTCGTACCCGTCTCCCACCGCGCCGCCGCCGAGACCCCCGACGCGGACTACCCTCTGCTGCTCACCACCGGGCGGGTCGTCGCCCAGTACCAGTCCGGCGCGCAGACCCGGCGGGTGGACGAGCTCAACGCCGCCGCCCCCGGGCCCTTCGTGGAACTCCACCCCCGTCTCGCGGCCCGCCTCGGGGTCGACGACGGCGCCCCGCTCGCCGTCACCTCCCGCCGGGGCCGTGCGGTGGCGCCGGCCCGCATCACCGACGCCATCCGCGCCGACACGGTCTTCATGCCGTTCCACTGGCCGGGGGAGGGCCGCGCCAACACCCTCACCAACCCCGCCCTGGACCCGGTGTCCCGGATGCCGGAGTTCAAGGTGTGCGCGGTCCGCGTCGAACCCGCCTGAGCCGCCGCCCCCAGCCCCAGCCCCCCTCAGCCGTCCTCAGTCCCGTCCCGCGAACGTCGGCCCCAGCGCCGCCAGCAGCCGCCCCGCGTAGGCCTCCGCCGAACCGCCCACCCCCGGGTACTCCTGCGCGAACTGCTCCCAGTCGACCCACCGCGCCTCGGCGAACGCCTCCAACGTCACCGGCGCGTCCTCGGCGGCGCCCGGCGGGAAGAACTCGCCCGACTCCCGGAAGACCGTGTGCACCAGCTCGTACGGGGCCGCGTACCGCTCGGCCAGCAGCACGGCGTCGTAGAGGTCCTTGCCCTGCGGGTACATGTCCGTGGCCAGCCACACCAGCTTCCAGGCCAGGGACAGTTCGGGCGTGGCCGCCGGCACGCGTACGCCCGCGACCTCGGTGGGCTCCGCCGGCGCGGGCAGCCGTTCGTTGAAGACGAAGTCCAGCTGCACCTGCCCGCCGGGCAGCCCCGGCGCGGACCAGGGCAGCACCAGACGCCGCCCCGGGACCCGCTCGTACGTCCAGATGTCCTCGCAGACCGCCCCGGCCGCCGCGACCACCAGGCCACCCTCCCGCGCGGCGACCCGCTCGGCGGCCTCCGCGATCGCCGTCAGCATCCGCTCCGTACGGGCCTCCTCGATCCCCCAGTCCTGCGGGACCACGATGAAGTCCAGGTCGTGCGGCTCCCGCGCGGGCGCCCCGAACCAGCTCGCCATCAGCATGCTGCCGCGCAGCACCAGCGAGTCCGCCCAGCCGGACTCGGCGACCCCGCGCACCATCACGTCCAGGGCCCGACGCCGGGCGGCCTGCCAGGCCGGCCGCAGCCCGGGGTCGACCGCCGTGTCGGCGACCCGGTACCCGTGGGCGAAGTGCTTGAGCGCCGGGTCGAAGAACAGGTCGCCCTCACGGCCCGGCTCCGCCAGTCCCGTGGTCGACGTCCTCGGCAGCTCCTCCTGCCGCCGCGCCCAGTCGGAGCGCGGGTTCCCCGTACCGTCATTGCCGTTCATCCGGCCGTCCCCTCCCTGTCGTCCCATCCTTCGATCCACCCGTCGTCCACGGACAGATCGCTGTCGTACAGCACGAATTCCCGCTCCTCCGAGCGGATCTCGTACCCCGCCTCCACCAACTCCGCGATGAGCGTGTCGCAGGCGGCCGTCGCCCGCGAGGCCGTGCCCCGGCAGCGCTGCGTGACGAACCGTTCGTGATCACCCGTCGTCCCCGGCAGGACGCGCCGGGCGTTCCAGGACAGGTGCGCCCCATGCGGCACCACCAGTGCCTCCAGCGCCGCGTGGTCGTACGTGCCCGGCAGCCGCAGCTTCAGGTGGTGCTCGTAGTAACCGCCGCCCGGCCCCGGCCGGTCCGTCGTCCAGGGAACCGTCTCGATCTTGACCCGGACCGGGGTGAAGCCCGCCGCCCGCAACTGCGGGACCAGCCGCTCGTGCCCCGTACGGTCCGGCAGCGTCAGCATCGGCTGCGAGAGGGTCCGACCCCGGGCCAGGTGGATGTGCGTGACCTTCAGTTCCCGCGCGCCCGCCCAGGATTCCAGCCGGGCCAACTCCCGCTCGTCCGGGCAGCGGACCGTCACGTGCGTTTCGTAGGTTCCGTGCGAAGACATGATGTCGATCATCTCGGACATGCGTCCGATCCGCATCGGGGTTCTCGCCGATGGGTAACCATCCGGTCACGCACCGGACTCAGAAAGTGCACGCACACCCCTCGTGGCGGCGTTGTGTCGTACCCCACACTGAGGTGCGGTGCCACCGTCCTCGGAGCCCTGGAGGTCGCCCCCGTGCAGACCCAGACCCTGACCGTGAACGTGAGCCGCCCCGCCGCCGACACGCCCGCCGCGGTCGACCTCCCGGAGGCCGAGGCGATGGACGAACCGGAACGGGACGAACCCGAGGTCCTCGAACTGATCGAGCCGCAGCCCCTCGCCCGCTCCCGCACCAGGGACACCACGGGCGGCGCGGGCCCCTCCGCCGACCTCTTCCGCCAGTACCTGCGCGAGATAGGCAGGATCCCGCTGCTCACCGCCGCCGAGGAGGTCGACCTCGCGCGCCGCGTGGAAGCGGGACTGTTCGCCGAGGAGAAGCTCGGCACCACCCCGGACCTCGACTCCCGCCTCGCCCTCGACCTCGACAAGCTCGTCGTCATGGGCCGCATGGCCAAACGCCGGCTCATCGAGTCGAACCTGCGGCTCGTCGTCTCCGTCGCCAAGCGCTACGTGGGCCGCGGCCTCACCATGCTCGACCTGGTCCAGGAGGGGAACCTCGGGCTGATCCGGGCCGTTGAGAAGTTCGACTACGCGCGCGGCTACAAGTTCTCCACCTACGCCACCTGGTGGATCCGGCAGGCGATGTCACGGGCCCTCGCCGACCAGGCCCGTACCATCCGCGTCCCCGTGCATGTCGTCGAGCTGATCAACCGCGTCGTCCGCGTCCAGCGCCGCATGCTCCAGGAGCGGGGCTACGAGCCCACCGCCGAAGAGGTCGCCGTCCACCTCGAACTGACCCCCGAGCGCGTCCTGGAGGTGCTCCGGCTCGCCCAGGAGCCGGTCTCCCTGCACGCCCCGGTCGGCGAGGAGGACGACGTCGCCCTCGGCGACCTGATCGAGGACGGCGACGCCGCGTCCCCCGTGGAATCCGCCGCCTTCTTCCTGCTCCGCGAGCACCTGGAAGCCGTGCTGTCCACCCTCGGCGAGCGCGAACGCAAGGTCGTCCAACTCCGCTACGGGCTCGCCGACGGCCGCCCGCGCACCCTGGAGGAGATCGGCCGGATCTTCGGCGTCACCCGCGAACGGATCCGCCAGATCGAGTCGAAGACCCTCAACAAGCTGCGCGACCACGCCTTCGCCGACCAACTGCGCGGCTACCTCGACTGAGCGACTACCTCGACTGAGCGGCCACCTCGACCGAAACGTCGAAGGGGGCGCCCCGAAGGACGCCCCCACCCGATCCGCCGCCGGATCAGTCGACCTCGACCACCGCCTGCGCGAACTGCGCCGCGTACAGCCGGGAGTAGGCGCCGCCCGAGGCCAACAGCTCCTCGTGCGTGCCCTGCTCCACGATCGAGCCGCTCTCCATCACCAGGATCACGTCGGCGTCCCGGATCGTGGAGAGCCGGTGCGCGATCACGAACGACGTACGGCCGTGCGCGAGCCGCGCCATCGCCTTCTGGATCAGCACCTCGGTACGGGTGTCCACGGAGCTGGTCGCCTCGTCGAGCACCAGGATCACCGGATCGGACAGGAACGCCCGCGCGATGGTGATCAGCTGCTTCTCGCCCGCGCTGACGCCGGCGCCCTCGTCGTCCAGCACCGTGTCGTAGCCGTCCGGCAGGGTGCGGATGAAGCGGTCCGCGTGCGCCGCCCGCGCGGCCTCCTCGATCTCGGCGCGCGTCACCTCGCGCGAGGCACCGTAGGCGATGTTCTCGGCGATGGTCCCGCCGAACAGCCAGGTGTCCTGGAGGACCATGCCGATCCCGCCGCGCAGCTCCGCGCGGGTCATCTTCGCGATGTCCACGCCGTCGAGCGCTATCTCCCCGCCCGTGACCTCGTAGAACCGCATCAGCAGGTTGACGAGCGTGGTCTTGCCGGCGCCCGTCGGGCCGACGATCGCGACGGTCTGGCCCGGCTCCACGTCCAGCGACAGGTTCTCGATGAGCGGCTTGTCGGGCTCGTAGCGGAAGGCCACCTTGTCGAGGGTGACTCGACCGCGCAGCTCGTCCGGCCGCTCCGGAACCTCGACGTCCGGCTCCTGCTCGTCCGCGTCCAGCAGCTCGTAAACCCGCTCGGCCGAGGCCACACCGGACTGCACCAGGTTCGCCATCGACGCCACCTGCGTCAGCGGCATCGAGAACTGCCGCGAGTACTGGATGAAGGCCTGCACGTCACCGATCGACAGGGTGCCCGAGGCCACCCGCAGACCGCCGACCACCGCGATCAGCACGTAGTTGATGTTCGAGATGAACATCATCACGGGCTGCATGATCCCGCTGACCAGCTGCGCCTTGAACGACGCCCGGTACAGCGCCTCGTTCTGCTCGGCGAAGAGCGCCGCCGACTCCTTCTGCCGTCCGAAGACCTTCACCAGCGTGTGGCCGGAGTACATCTCCTCGATGTGCGCGTTCAGCGCGCCCGTGCTCTTCCACTGCTCCACGAAGTGCGGCTGCGACTTCTTGCCGATCCTCGACGCGACGACCACCGACACCGGCACGGTCACCAGCGCGACCAGCGCCAGCAGCGGCGAGATCCAGAACATCATCGCCAGCACGCCGACGATCGTCAGCAGCGAGTTCATGAGCTGACCCAGCGTCTGCTGGAGCGTCTGCCCGATGTTGTCGATGTCGTTCGTCGCGCGGCTCAGCACCTCACCGCGCTTCTGCTGGTCGAAGTACGACAGCGGGAGCCGCGACAGCTTCGCCTGGAGCTCCTCGCGCATCCGGAACACGGTGCCGTTCATCACGTGGTTCGACAGCCGCGTCGCCACCAGCATCAGCAGGCCGGCCAGGACGAACACCACCAGCGCCCACAGCGCGACGACGCCCACGGCATCGAAGTCGATGCCCTGCCCCGGCGTGAAGTCGGTGCCGGACAGCATGTCCGCCATGCCGTCCTCGCCGCGCGCCCGCAGCCCGTCCAGCGCCTGCTGCTTGGTCATCCCCGCCTGCATCCGGCGGCCGACGATCCCCGCGAACACCAGGTCGGTGGCCTCGCCCAGGATCTTCGGGCCGACCACCGAACAGGCCACACTGCCGAACACGGCCGCGACCATGCCCCACAGCCTGCCCTTTTCCTGCGCCAGCTGCCTCAGGAGCCGCTTGCCCGACCCCTTGAAGTCCAGGGACCGCTGGCCCGGCCCCATCATCATCCGTCCTCCGGGCCCGCTCATGCGGCCTCCGCCTCCGTCAGCTGGGAGAGCACGATCTCCCGGTAGGTCTCATTGCCGGCCATCAACTCGTGATGACGCCCCTCACCCACGACCCGGCCCTCGTCCAGGACGATGATCCGATCGGCGTCGCGGATCGTCGACACCCGCTGGGCCACGATCACCACCGTCGCCTCCCGGGTCTCCTCGCCGAGCGCCGCGCGCAGCGCCGCGTCCGTCGCGTAGTCCAGCGCCGAGAACGAGTCGTCGAAGAGGTAGATCTCCGGACGCTGTACGAGCGTGCGGGCGATCGCGAGGCGTTGGCGCTGACCGCCCGAGACGTTGGTACCGCCCTGCGTGATGGGGGCTTCGAGGCCGCCCTCCAGCGCGGACACGAACTCCTTCGCCTGCGCCACCTCCAGGGCCCGCCACAGCTCCTCGTCACTCGCGTCCGGGCGCCCGTAGCGCAGGTTGGACGCGACGGTCCCCGAGAACAGGTACGGCTTCTGCGGCACCATGCCGACCGTCTTGGCCAGCAGCTCCGGGTCCAGCCGGCGTACGTCCTCCCCGTCGACCAGGACCGTGCCGCCGGTCGCGTCGAACAGGCGGGGCACCAGGCCCAGCAGCGTGGACTTGCCGCTGCCCGTCGAGCCGATCACCGCCGTGGTCTCGCCGGGGCGGGCCACCAGGTCCACCCCGCGCAGCACCGGGGACTCGGCGCCCGGATAGCCGAAGTCGGCGCCGCGCAGCTCCAGCACGCCGCGCTGCCCGAGCTCGCGCACCGGGTCGGCGGGCGGGACCACGCTGGAGTCGGTGTCGAGGACCTCCTGGATGCGCTCGGCGCAGACCTCGGCGCGCGGCACCATCATGAACATGAAGGTGGCCATCATCACGGCCATGACGATCTGCATCAGGTAGGCGAGGAAGGCCGTCAGCTGGCCGATTTCCATGCCCCCGCCGTCCACGCGCATCGCGCCGAACCAGATGACGGCCACGCTGGAGATGTTCACGACCACGATCACGGCGGGGAACATCAGCGCCAGCAGCTTGCCGGAGGCCAGCGAGACGTCCGTCAGCTCCGAGTTGGCGGTACGGAAGCGTTCCTTCTCGTACGTGTCGCGGACGAAGGCGCGGATCACGCGGTTGCCGGTGATCTGCTCGCGCAGCACCCGGTTCACGACGTCGAGGCGCTCCTGCATCTGCCGGAACAGCGGACGCGTCCGGTACACGATCGCGCCGACCGCCAGGCCCAGCACCGGCACCACGGCCAGCAGCACGCCCGACAGCTTCACGTCGAGCGAGAGTGCCATCGCGATGCCGCCGACGCACATGATCGGCGCCGAGACCATCATCGTGAAGGTCATCAGCACCAGCATCTGGATCTGCTGGACGTCGTTCGTCGTACGGGTGATCAGCGACGGGGCGCCGAACTGGCCCAGCTCCCGCGCGGAGAAGCTCTGCACCCGGTCGAAGACCGAGGCGCGGACGTCCCGGCCGAGGGCGGCGGCGGTGCGGGCGCCGTAGTAGACGGCGCCGGCGTTGCAGACGAGCTGGACGAGCGAGATGCCGAGCATCAGCGCGCCGAAACGCAGGATGTAAGCGGTGTCGCCGTTGACCACACCCTGGTCGATGATGTCCGCGTTCAGGGTGGGGAGATAGAGGCTGGCGCTGGTCTGCAGCAGCTGCAACAGCACCAGCACAACGATGGGTTTGCGGTACGGACCGAGGTGGGTCCGCAGAAGTCGTATGAGCACGCGCAGGCTCCGGTCGGCATGATCGAGGGGGTTCGGTCCATCTTCGGCCAACGGCGGGGACGAACCCCACCGGTTTTCGCAAAGGCCGGTCAAAAGGAGCAGGGCCCCGGGACCGAGGTCCCAGGGGCCCGCCACCACGTCGTACGTCGACCCGGTAGCCCGGTGAGGGTGTGCCTAGTAGCCCGGGGAGAGCGCGCCCGCGAAGGCGCCGGGGTGCAGCTGCTCGCGCGTGGTGGCGTACTGCTGGCGCACCGCCTGCCACGCCGCGAACTCCTC
This sequence comes from Streptomyces sp. RerS4, assembly GCF_023515955.1. Classification (GTDB taxonomy): domain Bacteria; phylum Actinomycetota; class Actinomycetes; order Streptomycetales; family Streptomycetaceae; genus Streptomyces. The sequence continues at coordinate 2,467,522 of NZ_CP097322.1, read as the reverse complement.
GTCCGGCTCGAAGACCTGCGCCACCGGGGCGGCCCACACCGGCGGGGTGTGCGCGGCCAGCGTCCCCTGCCGCACGCCCAGCGCCCACGCCGCCTGCCGGGCCGCGCCCAGCGCCGCGTAGTCCGCCGGTGCCGGCACGACGACCTGCGTCCCGAACAGCCCCGGAGCGGCGGCCTGTACGGCGGGCAGATCGGCCGCCGCGCCCAGCAGGAACACCCGACGGATCGGCACCCCCCGGTGCCGCAGCACGTCGAGGGCGTCCACCAGCGCGCACAGCATGCCCTCGAAGGCGGCCCGCGCGAGGTGCTCGGGCTTCATCGAGTCCCGGCGCAGCCCGGACAGCGTCCCGGCGGTGTGCGGCAGGTTCGGCGTCCGCTCGCCCTCCAGGTACGGCAGGAGTACGAGGCCGTGCGCGCCCGGCGTCGACTTCAGCGCGAGCGCGCTCAGCCCCTCCAGGTCGGTGCCGAGCATGTCGGCGGTGCCGCGCAGGGCCCGTACGGCGTTGGAGGTGTTCACCACGGGCAGGTGCATGCCACCGGCGTCGGCGAGGGAGGTGATCAGACCGCCCGGCTCCGCGAGGGCCTCGTGGTGCACGGCCATCACCGAGCCGGACGCGCCCAGCGAGACCACCGCGTCCCCCGGCCCCAGGCCCAGCCCCAGCACGGCGGCCATGGTCTCGCCGGTGCCGGCGGAGATCAACAGCCCCTCGGGGGTCATCCCGGCGGCGTCGCAGGGGGCGAGCACCTCGGGCAGCAGCGCCTGGTGCCCGAGCGCGAGCTCCACCAGGTCGGGCCGGTAGGAGCCGGTGGCCGCCGACCAGTACCCCGTCCCGGAGGCGCCGGCCCGGTCGGTGGTGCGCCGGGCGGGCCGGCCGAGCAACTGCCACACGAGCCAGTCGTGCGGGGAGAGTACCACCGCCACGCGACGGGCGGCCTCCGGCTCGTTGCGGGCCAGCCAGGCGAGCTTGGCGATCGGCTGCGCCGCGTGCGGCACGGAACCGACGGCCTGCACCCAGGCCTGCCGGCCGCCGAGCGCCTCGATGAGGTCGGCGGCGGCGACCTGGCCGCGCTTGTCGTTGCCGACGAGGGCGGGCCGCACCAGTGCGCCCTGCGTGTCCAGCGGCAGCACCCCCTGCTGCTGGGCGGAGACGCCGATGGCCTGGACGCCCTCCAGCAGGCCGCCGCCGGCGGCCTCGCCGAGGGAGAGCAGCCAGCCCTGTGGATCGGTCTCGTGGGGGACGGCCTCACCGGCGGGCTGCGGGTGGGGCGCGTAGCCCTGGCGCAGCACGGCGCCCGTGTCCGCGTCACAGACGACGATGCGAGTGAAGGTGGAAGAGCTGTCCAGCCCGGCGACTATCCCCATGGGGAGAATTCTGCCGCACGCCAGGCCGGATCCGACCCGTCCGGAAGTGGCTCTCAGGTGTTGCTCGTGCCCCACTCGTCCTCGGCGCCTGCGCCGCCGCCGGCCCGGCCGCGCAGGGTGCGTACCCGCTCGGACAGCGCGTGGGGCATCGCGTCGCCGACCTTCCCGCCCACCGCCGCGAAGGCCTTGCCGGCGTACTGGAGCCCGGCCTGCCCCGCGGTCTCGGCGGCGTTGCGCACGGCGGGGTTCTGCGCGACCTGGCGCGCGGACTTCTTCATCTGCTCGTAGCGCTCACGTCCGGCCCGGGTCCCGAGCACGTAACCGATGGCCAGTCCGACCACGAAAGCGACCTTGTACCGCATGCCTGTCACCCTTCGTCGTGTGGTGCCCGGCCGGCTGGCGATACCGATTGGCGGAGCACCCCCCTGCTTGCGCTAATCTATGACTCGCAACGAGCGCTCGCCCCTCGGCAAGGCCGGAGGTGGGCTGTTCGATGCACCGCAGCAATCCCCTGTAGCTCAATTGGCAGAGCAGCCGGCTGTTAACCGGCAGGTTACTGGTTCGAGTCCAGTCGGGGGAGCTCGGTCCCCTGTAGCTCAATTGGCAGAGCAGCCGGCTGTTAACCGGCAGGTTACTGGTTCGAGTCCAGTCGGGGGAGCAGGAAAGAAGAGGGCCCAGGGCGGGTCCTCTTTCTTTTTGTCCTGATCCGGGAACCGGGCAGCCTTCAGCGCGGTCTCCCTGAACAGGCACGGCCGATCATGCGGGGCAACCGAGGCAGGAGATCGTATGAGCGGCTATGCTGCGGCAGACGGCGCGCACACATGTACGCGCCACGCCGTAAAGGGGCGGTAGCTCAGCCGGTTAGAGCAGCGGACTCATAATCCGTCGGCCGTGGGTTCGAGTCCCACCCGCCCCACTGCACACCAGGTGTGCAGAAACGATCCGACCAGGAACTTCTCTGGTCGCGCGAGTCGCTACGGTGATCCTGGCGGCCCCTCGGGGCCGCCTTTCGCGTCCCAGGGGACGCCCAGGGGACGGGGCGGCGGCTGACGCGATGACAGGTTTCCGCCATACCCCGCGCGGTCTGATCCGCCGAGCCTGGCCGGGTTGGTGTCCTTCGCCGTCGCCGCGGGGCTCCTGGTCCGCGGGCTGGTCGGCCTGGTGTGGGCGCTCGGCGTCGGCGACGGGGCCGGCCCGGTGTTCTACTGGCTCGATCTGTTCCTCTACACCCCGCTCTGCCTCGGCTTCGGCTGGCCGGCCGCCACCCGCCTGGTCTCCCGCCGTGCCCGGAGGGCACTCGCGCTGCCGCTCGCCCTCGCCGCGGTCGCCGCGGGCACGGCGTATGCCTGGCAGCCCGCCGAGACGCCCGGCTACGCCGCGCCGCCCGGGAACCGGTACGTCGAGACGCCCGTCGCCCGCTTCCACCACGTCCGCCAGGGTGAGTGTGGCTCGCCGGTGGTGCTTCTCTCTCCCGGCGCGTCCTGGACCTTCGCCTGGCGCGAGCAGCTCGCTGCCCTCTCCCGGACGCACACCGTCTACGTCCTCGACCTCCCCGGCCAGGGGTTCACCGAGCTCCGTGACCGGTCTCTGACCTGGGGCCTGGAACATGGAGATCCCCCGTGCGGCCCTGGCGGGGAGCTCCTGGAGCGGCGGCTTCGCCGTCGCCTACGCCCAGCGCCACCCGGAGCAGGTGACCCTCGGCGCGGGCCGCTCGACCACACAGTCCTCGCTGCGGGGACTGTTCGTGAACCAGGACGGCGGGTGCCGGCTGCAGAGCCGGTGCCTGATCATCGGAATGGCGGCGGCCCCGGTGCCGGGCCCGGCGGCATGACCCCGGCGCCCGAGGAGCGTGCCGCCCTCGTGCGCGGTCAAGGCCGGCTTGCGGGCACGGTGTCCTTGGCCACCAGCGTGTCGTGGGCCCAGCAGAGCCGGTAGAGATCGACCTGGTCCAACAGGTCCCGGCCGGATCGGTAGAACTCGCAGGTGCTGCCGGGCGGCCGGGGCGCGGAAAGGGCGTGGTCGGGCGGGTGGGGGAAGGCGCGGGCCGGCAGCAGAGGAGCGAGTTCGGTGCGTGGCCGGCCGAGCCGCAGCTCCTCGAACCGGGACGGCGGCAGCACGCTCGTCGTCAGCTGCCAGGCCAGGTAGACGGCGGAGGGCACGAGAAACGCGGCTGCGGCCACGGGGGCCGCGAAGGCGGCGACCGAACGTCGGCGGGCGTCGCGGCGGGCAGCGGCGAGCCGCCGGGCGGACTCCAGGGTGGTGACGGTGTCCGTGTCCGGGGACCGGTGTTGAGCCTTCTCGGGCGGCCTGGCGGACCGGTCGTGGGTCCCTCTGGTCCATACGGGCATTCTGAGCCCCGTTCGGGTCGTCGGCGCCGGTGTCGCGGAGCGGGACGGGGGCTGGTGCGGGAGGACGGCGGTGACGTGGAACCCGCCCTGGTACAGGCCGGTCCGCAACGAACCGCCCAGGACCGTGACCCGCTCTCGAAGACCCGTCAGCCCCCACCCACCGGCATGGGCCGGCGGGCCCTCCGCCGGGTGCGCCCGTCCGTCGGCGGGCGGGGCCGTGTTCACGATGCTCACGCTCGTGCGGTCGGCTTCGTGCGTGATCCCCACTGTCACGGATCCGCCCGGCGCGTGTTTCACGGCGTTGGTGAGAGCCTCCTGCACCACGCGGTACATCCCGCGCTCGACCAGGGGCGAGAGCGCGGGCACCGGCCCGCGCCTCTCCCACCGCAGCGGCACCCCCGAGGCGATCGCCCGACCGAGGAGGTCCTCGACCGTGTCCCCGACGGGCAGGCCCGCGCCCGTTCCCGGTGGACCGTGCAGGACGGCGACGGTCTCCCGCAGTTGCTCGACGGCGTCCGCGATCGTCCCGCGCAGCTCGGCGAGGTCGGTGCGGTCGCGGTCGGTGAGGTCGGGGGAGAGTTCCAGGGCTCCGGCGCGCAGGGCGACCAGGCTCAGGGCGTGGCCGAGGGAGTCGTGCATGTCGGCCGCTATGTCCGCGCGTTCGGTCAGCCGTGCCCGCTCCGCGACGAGGTGCTGCCGCTCTTCCAGGCTCCGGGCCAGCCGCCATCCGTCCCGCACGAGTTCGCGTCGGCCTCGCCAGTGGCGTCCGGCCAGCCACGGAAGCAGGAGGGCCGCGGGCAGCACGGTCAGCGCGTAGAACCACCACACGGCCTGCGTCCACAGCACCGCGCACGTCACGAGATCGACCGCGAGGCAGGCGGCGAGCACCAGGAGCGGGCGCCGTGCCGCGGCGACCCGGGCGCCCAGCAGACAGCTCAAGGCGGCCAGCGACAGGACGTGGGCGTTGGCGGGGGTCGCGGAGTCGGCCATGCCCAGCGCGCACAGCCCGTTGACGAGGAAGACAGCGGCCCCCGGCCGACGGTGGGACAGCGGCACGGCCACCGCCAGGACGACCAACGGGAGGAGCAGGTCCAAGGTCGGCGAGGCAGCGCTCGCGTCCCGGAACCCGTAGCCGGTCGCGATGGCGAGGACGCCCCACAGGGCCACGTCGCCGAACACGGACCTGGCCGCGGGTAGGGGGATGCGCGTGTGCGGCATGGTGCGTCGACCGTCCTTCCGATGGATGTCCTGACCACGCCCGGTCGATTCTGCGGGACGACCCGGACGCCCGACGAGGGGTGGGCACGGTGAGGCGTCCGGGCCCGGTTCCGACGTGGGGTCAAGCGTCCCGGCGGCGCAGCACGTACAAGCCGATCAGGTGCGTGGCCACGGCCCATGCCGCCACGATCAGGAACGCCGTCACCGGTGCGTGCGGGGCATCGGCCCCGATGCGCATGAAGTGGTCTCCGGATCCGTGTGGCAGATGGTCGTTGACCTCCGCGAGCGCCGGGCCTCCGAGCCCCAGGAGCACGCTCGGCAGGGCCCACAGGAGTGTGACGAGGAACGAGAGCGCGCCGGCCGGGTGGCGCGTGGCGAAGGCCACCCCGACGGTCAGCACGGCGACCGACGCCTGGTAGAGACCGACCGCGAGGACCTGCCGGAGGCTCGGGCCGACCTCGAAGGAGGCCCGTCCGTCGAAAGCCGGCCAGGCCACCGCCGTGCCCACGGCGGCGAACGCGGTGCCGGCGACGAACGCGACCACGGCCGCCACCAGAGCCTTCGCCGTCTGGACCCGATGCCGCCGGGGCACCCACAACAGGGAGGCCCGCACGCTCCCCGTCGAGTACTCGGAGGTCACCGTGACCATGGCCAGGACGACGACGGCGAACTGGACGAGGACGGCGGAGGAGGCCGCCGCGTTCCCGACGGGCTGGATCGGATCGTCGTTGATGCGGGAGATCGAGGCGTAGTAGTAGGTGAAGACTCCGGTGATCGCGAGGCCCGCCAGAAGGCAGAGCCAGGGGGCCCGGACGGACCACAGTTTGGTCCATTCGCAGGCGATCGCCCCGGCGAGGCCGCCGGGTGCTCCCCGGCCAGGGGTGTCGGGCACGGGCCGGCCCCCAGGGTCCGTCCGCCTGCCGGGTGTCGTGGTCGTGGTCACTGTCGTCCCCCTTCGTTCGGCGCGGCGGCCGCGTCGGCCGTGACCGCGCCGCCGCCCGTCGCGTACTCGACGCTGCGCGCGGTCAGGTCCATGTACGCCTGCTCCAGCGAGACCCGTACGTCGCTCAGTCGGTGCAGCCGAACCCGGCAGTCGTGGGCCAGGTCGCCGATCTCGGCGGCGGTACGGCCCTCGACGGTGATTTCGCCGGACGCGGTCGTCTCGACGCTCACCCCGGGAGCGGTCATCAGGCGACGGACCAGCGTCTCCCGCTCCTCGGGGTCGGGCACCACGGCGCTCGCCGACGCGGGGGACGCGGCGGCGAGGAAATCCGTCATGGAGGTGTCGCTCAGCAGGCGGCCCCGTCCGATCACGACGAGGTGGTCGGCCGTCAGCTGCATCTCGCTCATCAGGTGACTGGAGAGGAACACGGTGCGTCCTTCCGCCGCCCGGTCTCGGACGAGCCGGCGGATCCACCGCACGCCGTCCGGGTCGAGGCCGTTGACCGGCTCATCCAGGACGAGCACGGGCGGATCGCCGAGCAGGGCGCCCGCCACCCCGAGCCGCCCGCTCATGCCGAGCGAGTACGTGCCCGCCGGCCGGCGGGCCGCCTTGGTCAGGCCCACCGTCTCCAGCACCTCGTCCACACGACGTACAGGGATGCCGTTGGCTCGCGCCTGGGCGACGAGGTGCGCGCGGCCGGAACGGGCCGGGTGGACGGCCCGAGCGTCCAGCATCGCTCCCACCGCGCACAGCGGCCGTCGCAGGTCCGCGTAGGGCCGTCCGCCGATCAGGGCCCTTCCGCGGGTGGGGTGGTCCAGGCCCAGGATCATGCGCATCGTGGTGGATTTCCCGGCCCCGTTGGGGCCGAGGAAACCGGTCACGCGGCCGGCCCGGACGTCGAATGTCAGCTCGTCCACGGCGAGGGTGTCGCCATAGCGTTTGGTAAGTCCTCGAAGGGTGATCACGGAAGCGACGCTAGAAGTCCGCGGCGCCGACGCCCATCGGTCGAACGGCAGCGGCGTCCTGACCTTCGTCAGGGGTGTGCCCCGCCCCGGGGGCTGATGTGGGGATCTCGCCGTTCGCACGGGGGTGCGTCGGCCGTAGGCTCGCCGCGTGGAAGCGACGACAGCGAACAGCCCACCGGTCCGGGTCCTGGTGGCCGACGACGAGGCCATGGTCCGGGCCGGGGTGCGGGCCATCCTGGCCCGGGACCCGCACGTCGAGGTGGTCGCCGAGGCGGGCGACGGGCACGAGGCCATCGCGCTCACCCGCCGACACCGGCCGGACGTGGTGCTGTTGGACATCCAGATGCCCGGCATGGACGGGTTGGCGGCAGTGACGCGGCTTCACCGAGAGCTGACGGGGGTCGGCGTGATCATGCTGACGACCTTCGGTCAGGACGAGTACGTCACCCGCGCCCTGGAGGAGGGCGCCGACGGATTCCTGCTGAAGGCGGACGACCCGAGAGAACTGCTCAACGGAGTACGGGCGGTGGGAGCCGGCGGGGCCTACCTGTCTCCGCGGGTGGCCGGCCGGGTCATCGCGGGGTTGCGGGCCCACCGGGCGGCGCATCCCCACCGCTCGCTGGAACGGCTGACGGAACGGGAGCGCGAGGTGCTGGCCGGTCTCGGGACCGGGCTGTCCAACGCGGAGATAGCGAACCGGCTCCACCTGGTCGAGGGGACGGTGAAGGCGCACGTCAGCGCGGTGCTCGCGAAATTGGGCGCGCGCAACCGGGTGGAGGCGGCCATCTCCGCGTACGAGGCCGGGCTGGTCCCGCCACGCCCCCGTTGACTCGGTGTCAGCGCGCAACCGCTTCCGGGGCCCTTGCGCAGTGCGGAGTCCGTCCCCGGTCCTGACCGTCTCCCCCGCACGGGGGGAGACGGCCCCCCTACCCGAGGCCGACCGTACGCCGTCAGGAAACCAAGGCCGGGCGGGTCCGCCCCGGAGGGCGGACGCCGCGGGGGTCAGAAGTTCTCCGTCTCCTCCACCAGCCGGCGCAGTACGTCGGTCAGGTCGTGGCGGCGGGCGAAGGCCGTGCGTTGTCGCGCGGCGCCCGAGCCGTCGCGCAACAGCCCGCCCAGGGTCTTGGCCGCGTGGTCGAGGTCGCCGGCGGCGGCCAGGGCCGGGGCGACGAGGTCGAGGAGGGCCTCCGCGAGGTCGGCCGCCGGGAGTTCGGCGCCCGTGTACGGATCGAGGCCGAACCCCTCCAGGCCGTCGTGCGCCGCCCGCCAGCGCGCGAGGCGCAGTACGTCGTCCCGTACGGGCGGATCGGGCCGCTGCTCCGCGATCTCGCGCAGGGCCGTCGCCACCAGGGCGCGGGCCAGCTCGGCCTGGAGGACGGCCGTGTCGAGGTCCGGGGACATGTCGGGGGCCCGGATTTCGAGCGTGGGCCAGTTCCCCGACGGGCGCAGGTCCCAGTAGACCATCTTGGTGTCCAGGGCCGCCCCGGAGCCGAGCAGGGTCTGCACCGAGCGCCGGAAGTGGGCGGTGGACGTGAAGTGCGGAGGCGGGCCCGCGGAGGGCCAGCCCGACCAGGCCATCGCCCGCCAACTGGCGTGACCGGTGTCCCGGCCGCCCCAGAAGGGGGAGTTGGCGGCCAGCGCGATCAGCGTGGGCAGCCACGGTCTGACCCGATTGGAGACGGCCACCGCCGTGTCCACGTCGAGGGTGCCGATGTGGATGTGTCGGCCGCAGCTGACCAGGGTGTCGGTCAGGGCGCCGAAGCGGCGGTGCTGCTCGCGCTGTCGGGGCTCGTCGTCGGTCAGGTGCAGGGGTCCGGGCACCGCCACGACGGGCGAGGGAGCGGCCAGCAGCCGGCAGCCGTGCTCACGGGCCGCCGCGGCGAGGGTGCGCCGCAGGGCGGCGAGCTCCTCGCGCAGGGTGGCCGAGGAGTCGGCGACCGGGGTCGAGATCTCCACCTGGTACCGGGTGCCCTCGGCGTGCAGTTGCTGGGGGAGTCCGGCGGCGGTGGCGAGGACGCGGGGTGCGGCGGGGACCACCCGCAGGGTGTCGGCGTCGACGAGGAGGAACTCCTCCTCGACCCCGACCGTGAGGGGTGTGGTGACGCCGCTGACGGTGCGCAGGCCGTGGCCGGAGGGGCCGGTTTGGCCGGTGTCACCGGTGCTCGTGGTGCTGTTGCCAGGTTCGATCACTACGCCTCCCTGGACATACGAGTCTTTTCATCATGAGCTGAACGGGAGGCGCGGGGGTACGTCGATTCAGTCAAATCTCCGGTGATAGTGGCGGGTTAGCGGCAAGCGGGACACCGGTCTGGGGCCGCCGTTCCGGGTGGGGAGTGCGGGGCGGGTGGGTGTCGGGAAGCGCGGCCTTCGCCCTTGCCGGGGGCGCGGCCCCCCGCGGCGGTGACGAGGTCCTCGGCCGCCCGGGGCCCGCCGAGGTGGTGGTTATCATCCCGTGTGACCGGTTCGACGTCTTCCACCCGCCCCCGGCGCCGCATATTCGCCGACCTGACGCCCCTGCGGACCTCCGCCGACTACCGCCGGCTGTGGATCGGCGGCACCGTCTCCTGGACGGGCCAGGCGATGACCACCCTCGCGATCTCGCTCCAGGTCTACGAGATCACCCGGTCGAACTTCGCAGTCGGACTCGTCGGGCTCTGTTCCCTCGTCCCGCTGGTTGTCTTCGGGCTCTACGGCGGCGCCATCGCCGACAGCGTCGACCGGCGCAAGCTCGGCCTCTACAGCTCCCTCGGGCTCACCGCGCTCTCCGTCGCCCTCGCCGGCGCCGCCCTCCTCGACTACCACCGGGTCTGGCTGCTCTACACGGTCGTCGCCCTCCAGGCCGTGTGCGCGGCCCTGAGCGGGCCGGCCCGCTCGGCGATGATCCCGCGCCTGCTGCCGGCCGGGCAGCTGCCCGCCGCCAACGCGTTGAACTCCGTCACCATGACCTCCGGGATGATGGCCGGCCCCGTCCTCGGCGGTCTGATCGTCGGCTGGTGGGGCTACCAGGCGGCGTACCTGATCGACGTGGTCACCTTCGGCGCCGCCCTGTACGCGATGTGGCGGCTGCCTTCGATGCTGCCGGAGGGCGGGCCGCGGGGGCGGGCGTCGGTGCTGGACGGGCTGCGCTTCCTCGGGACCCGGCCCAACATCCGCATGACCTTCTTCTCCGACCTGGCCGCCATGGTGTTGGCCCACCCTCGGGCGTTGTTCCCGGCCGTCGCCGTGCTCTGGTACGGCGGTGACGCCCGTACGGTCGGCCTGCTGGTGGCCGCGCCGGCCGTCGGGGCGCTGCTGGGCGGCCTGTTCTCCGGCTGGCAGGGACGCGTCCACCGGCACGGGCTGGCGATCCTGCTGTCGGTGGCCGCCTGGGGGTTGGCCGTCGCCGTCTTCGGGCTCACGCGCAACCTGTGGCTCGGGTTGCTCTTCCTGGCGCTGGCCGGGTGCGCCGACACCATCTCGATGGTGTTCCGCACGACGATGCTCCAGGCCGCCACCCCGGACGGCATGCGGGGCCGGCTCCAGGGCGTGTTCATCGTCGTCGTCGCGGGCGGACCCCGGCTCGGCGACTTCCTCGCCGGGACCGCCGCCGATCTCACCTCCCCGGCCGTCGCGGTGACCGGCGGGGGGCTGGCGTGCGTACTCGTACTGGGCCTGCTCGCCGCGCGCTGGCGTGACTTCGCGCGCTACGACGCCCGCTCGCCGCAGGCCTGACGGAGCGTCTGGGAGTTGGCCGGTTCTTTGCGGTGCGGTCGGCGGGTCTTCCGCCGGCCGTCGCCGGCCGAGGGCCCGCGCCTGCGGGCCGCCCGCGAGACCCCGATCGGCGATCTCGACGCCTGCCCGACGCTGGGCGCCCCCTCGAAGCTCCCCCAGCAGGTCACCCGCCTGTACACGGTGGAGGTGAAGCTGCCGCCCCGTTCTAGGGGGTGTTCGGTGCCACGATGCCCCGGGCGACCCCCAGGGCCACCAGGTCCTGGGGGCGGATGCGGAGCTGGTCGGCGGTGGCCGGGGCCTCCTCGGCGGGGCGCTTGAGGATGGCCGCCGCCAACTCCGGGGCGATGACGGAGAAGTAGCTGTCCGGGGTCACCCAGGTGTTCCCGGGCGCGGCCAGGGCGAGGGCCCCGCCGGAGCCGCCCTCGCCGATGAGCAGGGTGGTCACCGGGACGCCGGCCGCCGCGACCGCCGCGAACGTGTCGGCGATGGCCGCGCCGGCGCCCGCGTGCTCGGCGGCGGCGTCGTTGGCCGCGCCGGGGGTGTCCACCAGGGTGAGCACCGGGATCCCGAGCCGGTCGGCGAGCCGGATCACGCGGGCGGCCGTACGGTAGCCCGCCGGGCGGGTGGCGGTGCCGCACTGGGCGGCGTACGCGACGGCCCGCCCCTCGCGCAGCCCGAACCCGCACAGCATCCCCGGGTCGACGCCGCCGGCCCGGTCCCCGCGCAGCGGCAGGCGCACCTCGAAGTGGGCGTCCAGGTACGCCTCGGCGCGCGGCCGCTCCGGGTGCCGGGCCTGCCGGACGGCGTCCCAGCCGCTGCGCGGAGCCGCTACGTCGGCCAGTGCGGCCGGGGTTCCACCGGCCCGGCCGGGCGGGGCGCGGCCAGCACGCGCAGCCAGTCCGCGAGGACGCCCGGCAGCTCCGGGGCCGGCACGACGGCGTCGACGTGCCCGGCGGCGTACTGTCCCTCGGCGGAGTAGGCCTCCGGGTCGGCGTCGGCGGGCCGCACCCGGGACCCGGCGAAGCCGACCTGCGCCCCGGGCAGCGCCAACACCACGTCGGCCCCGGCCCCGAGGGTGGCCCAACCGCCCCCGGTGGTGGGATCGCGCAGCACCGCGATCTGCGGCAGCCCGGCGGCCCGGGTCAGCACGCTCTGCCGGGCGACGCGCTGGAGCTGGGCCAGCGCGAGCATCCCCTCCTGCATGCGGGAGCCACCGGTGGCGATCAGGGAGACCAGCGGCAGGCGGCGTTCGCGAGCGTGGGTGTACGCGGCTTCGAGCCGGTCTCCGGTCCGTTGGCCGAGGGACCCGCCGAGGAAGCCGAACTCGAAGGAGATCACGGTGGCCGGCCGGCCACCGATGAGGGCGGTGCCGGTGACGACGGACTCGGACTCACCGGTCCGGGCGGTGGCGCGGGCCCGGGAGGCGTCGTAGCCCGTCCAGCCGATGGGACCGTCGTCCGGGGACTCCCGTGGGGGCGCGGGGAGTTCCGTGAAGCTGCCGGGGTCGGTGAGGGAGGCGATGGCCGCACGGGCCGAGAGGCGGATCGTCACGCCTTCACCCTAGGCCGTGCCCCGCCGATCGGGCCGGGCGTGGAACGTGATCCGCGAGACACCCTCCAGCCTCCCGAGAGCCTCCGCGTCCAAGCGCCTCGGTCCGGGGCCGGGCCTTCCCCGCTCCCCGCCTCCGGCGTGCCGTCGTCCGCCCACGCGGGCTCACCCCAGGGGGCCGTTACAGCGGGGCCTCCCATGTCAGGGTCGTGCCTCGGGTGGGGGATTCCGTCATGCCGTCGTCGGAGACCGTGAGGCGGACGCGGGAGGCCGTCGCGTCGATCTCGACCTCGATCGCGCTGACGCCGGTGCGGCGGTGGGCCGCCGCGAGGGCGCCGCGCAGGGCCGACAGCAGCTCCGTCGTCACCGGGTCCGGCAGCAGCGCGTCCACCGCGCCCGCGAAGTGCACCGACGGCTGGAAGCCCAGCAGCACCGCCGCGCCGCCCGTCTCGCGCAGCACCCGCCCCCGGAACGTCGTCGGGGCGTCCGTCGGCGGCTGTTGGAGGGCGAAGATCGCGGTGCGGACCTCCTGGATCGTGGAGTCCAGCTCGTCCACGGCCCGGCCCAGTTCCTCGTCCACCGTGTCCCCGGACGGCGCGTTCGACGAGCGCCGCCGCGTGCTCTCCAGCATCATCTCCGTCGCGAACAACCGTTGGACCACCAGGTCGTGGAGGTCGCGGGCGATCCGGTCGCGGTCCTCGTAGACGGCGAGCTGCTCGCGGTCGTGCTGCGCGTCCGCCAGGACGAGGGCCAGCGCGGCCTGCGAGGCGAACTGCGAGGCCAGCAGCCGGTCCACCGCGTCGTACGCCGGTCCGCCCCGGGCGCGCGGCAGCGCGAGGGTGCCGATGAGCTGCCCGCCGCTCTGGAGCGGCAGCATCATGCTCGGGCCGAATCGTTCCCGCACGTGTGTGGTCATCCGGGGGTCCGTCGCCGAGTCCTCGATGAAGACGGGCTCGCCGCCCAGGAGTTGTTCGAGGACCGGTGAGCCGGGGGCGATCGCCGTCCCCACCAGGTCCCCCGGGTCCCCGTGCGTGGAGGCGGCCACGATCTCCATGCCGCCCTCCGGGGTCGGCTGGAGCACCACGCCGGCCGCCGCGTCGGCCAGCAGCCGGGCCCGTTCGGCCACGCACATCAGCGCGTCGGCCGCCGGGCTGCCCGCCAGCAGGGTGGTCGTCACGGCGGCGGCCCCCTCGATCCACCGCTCCCGGCGGCGCGCGGTCTCGTAGAGCCGGGCGTTGCCGATCGCTATGCCGGCCTGCGACGCCAGCACCCGCGCCAGCGCGAGGTCCTCTTCGGTGAAGGGGCCGCCGCCGCGCTTCTCGGTGAGGTACAGGTTCCCGAACACCTCGGTGTGCACCCGGATCGGCACCCCCAGGAAGCTGCGCATCGGCGGATGTCCGGGCGGGAAGCCGACGGAACGGGCGTCCTGCGTGAGGTCGTCCAGCAGCAGCGGACGCGGGTCGCCGATCAGCGCGCCGAGCACACCGCTGCGCCCGTCGGGCAGCCGTCCGATCGCGGCCCGCTCGGCGTCGGTCATCCCGGCGGTGAACAGGTCGGTCAGCCGGCCGCGCTCGGGATCGACGACGCCGAGCGCCGCGTACCGCGCCGCGCACAGGTCGGCGGCGGATTCCACGATGTGCTGGAGCGTCGTACGCAGCTCCAGGTCCGAGCCGACGCTGAGGACCGCCTCCAGCAGCACGGGGAGGGTGGACGGCGACGGCTCCTCGCCCTCGCCGCCCGCCTCCCCGGCCCGCGTCCGCGCCCGCTCGTCCGGCGTCATCCGGCCGTCATTCGGCCAGGGGGTTGAGAACCATGGGTGCGATCTTCCCTTCCAGCATCGCGCCGAGCCCCAGCACGGCGCACACGTCCGGCCGTTCCGCGATGGCCACGGGCATTCCGGTCCAGTCCCGCAGCATCTGGTCCAGGCCCGGCAGCAGCGCGCTGCCTCCCACCATCATGATCCCCCGGTCCGTCAGGTCCGCGACCAGGTCCGGCGGGCAGTCCCGCAGCACCTTGCCGATGCCGTCGAGGACGGCGGTCAGGGGGGTGTGGATGGCGTCGCGCACGGCGGCCGTGTCCACCTGGACGGAACGGGCGAGTCCGGTGGCGACGTCCCGTCCGTGGATCAGGGTGGACGCCGGGCCCTCGGCGGTGATGCCGTTGCCGTGCAGGGCCACCTGGAGGGGACGGACGGCCTGGCTCGGCAGCATCAGCTCGTGCGCGTGGCGCAGGTGCTGGACCACCGCGTGGTCGATGGCCTCGCCGCCGACGGGGATCCGTTCGGCGGTGACGATCGAGCCGAGCGAGAGGACGGCCACCTGGGTGGCCGCCGCCCCGCACACCATGATCATCGTCGCGGTCGGCTGCTCCACGGGCAGACCGCAGCCGACGGCGGCGGCGATCAGGGTGTCGACCAGTTCGACGCGCCGGGCGCCGAGCCCGACCAGGGTCTCCACCGTGGCGCGCTGGGCCAGCGGGTCGGCGTCGTGCGGGGTGCAGGCGGCGGCCCGCAGGCGGGGCTTGCGGCGCAGGGCGCGACGCAGCTTCTCGCCGAGGAGGTGACGCAGCATCCGCTGGGCCATCTCGATGTCGACGACGGTGCCGCCGGAGACGGGGCGCACGACCCGGATGTAGTCGGGCGTACGGCCGGTCATCCGCTCGGCGAAGGTGCCGACGGCGATCAGCGCGCCGGTGCGGGTGTTCACCGCGGCGACGCTGGGCTCGTCGACGACCAGTCCGGCGCCCTTGACGTAAACGCGGGTCCTGGCGGCTCCCAGGTCGACGGCGACGTGGCAGCGGCGCAGCTGCTCAAGACTGACGGTCACGGCAGTTCCTCCCGAGTGCGCGGGCGCAAGAAGACCGACGGGGCTGTCGGTCGTAATTCATATCTTCTCGGGTCAAAGGGGCATACCGCCCGCTGGATTGCTCCGGCCGTGGCGTGTCGCGCGGGCCGGGAGTGCTGCACGGGGGTGGATTTCTGTACCGACAGGCACGACGATGCGCGCACCGTCCGCGCTACTCGTGCGTAACCAGGTAAAGGGGACCCGATGCTGACGCCCCGCCAGAGGATCCTGGCCCTCCTGACCCTCTGCCTCACCCTTCTGGCGCCCCTGCCGGCCCACGCCGGCGAGCGTTTCGACCGGACGGCCGAGCAGGTCGCGGGGGCGCCGCGCAACCCGGTGGTCTTCGTCCACGGCTACAACGCCGACCCCGGGGTGTGGGGGTCCCTGCGCGAGGACCTGCGGGCCGACGGGTACACCGACGGGCAGCTCTTCTCCTGGGGCTACGACACGCACCAGTCCGTCAACGAGGTGCTCTCCGGTCGCCTCGCCGCCTACGTGGACGAGGTGCGGCGCCGGACCGGCGCCGCACGGGTGGACATCGTCGGCCATTCCTTCGGCTCCCTGGTCAGCCGCTGGTACGTGAAGTACGGGGGCGGCGCCGAGGTCGTCGACCGCTGGGCCTCATTGGCCGGCCCCAACCACGGCACGTCCACCGCCTGGGCGTGCGCGCTGTGGGACCAGGCCTGCCGGGACATGACCCCCGGCTCGTACGTCGTGAAGAACCTGGCCTCCGGCGACGAGACGCCCGGCGCGGTGCGGTACGCGACCTTCTGGTCGGAGTGCGACGAGGTGGTCAACCCGGACCACAGCGTCCCGCTCGCCGGCGCCCTCAACACCCCGGTGGGCTGCCTGAAGCACAACGACCTGCTCGGCGACGACGCGACCTCGTCGGCCGTCCGCGCCTTCCTCGGGAGCTAGGGGGTGTCTTTCGGATCAGGCCGGATCAGGGAGCGGTGGTCGGTGCCGTGCATCGCAAGGCGGAGGAGGGAGTCGACGCGGAGCGTCGGCGACCGACGACAACGCGGCGAGGCGCGGTGCCGGCCACCGCGAGCCCGGCCTGATCCGAAAGACACCCCCTAGACGACACCACCCGGCGACACCCGCTGGAGCAGGCCGTACGTGAACTCCGCCACCAGCGGGGTCCCCGATGCCGTGAAGGCCAGGCGCCACCGGGTCGGCGCCGTGCCCTCCATCGGCCGGGCGGGCGCGAAGGCACGGGCCACCTCGTCCACGGTCGCCGACCACGGCCTCAGGTCCGCGGCGCTCTCCAGTACGGGCCCCCGCGCGCCCGGCGCCCGCACGAGCCACTCGTTCCACACCGCCCCGTCCGGCCCGGCCAGCACCTCGAAACGCAGGTCGGGCCAGAGCCCCACCGGCCACAGCAGGGCCTCGCACGTCAGGTCGCCGATCCGGCGCGCCCCGCTCGACTCCGGCGGGCCCAGTACCGACCGGTAGCGGGCGAGGGCGCCCCGGGAGCGGGGCGAGCGGACCATCGCCTGCCAGCGCCGGTTCGCCTCGCGTTGCTCGGCGAGCGTGGCCCCCAGCCGCAGCCGGGCCTGCTCGGCGAGGTCCGGTTGGAAGTCCGCCATCCTGCGCAGCAGCACCAGTTGGAAGGCGTACGGCCCGAAGGCGCCCGGGGTGCCGGAAGGTTGGGTCGCGGTCACGGAAGTAACGATTCCACACAGGATCCTTACGTTCCCGGAATACCGCTGTTGCCGGGAAGCGCATAGCCTGCGGGCGCCATGAACTATTGCCCCGCCTGTCGCAGACACCTCAACGGCGCCCTCGCGTGCGCCGGGTGCGGAACCCCGGCCGAGCAACTGATAGCCGCCGGGTCGGGCGCCCCTGCCCCGACGCCGCCCGGCCCCCCACCGCCGCAGCCCGCGCTCGCCGAGGTGTTCGCGGACTCCCTGATCGTGATGAACGGCCCCGCCCATGGGGGCCGGGCCGGTGCCCGACGCCGCGCCGCGAACCGGCGCCGGGGCGGCCGGACGGCGCTCACGGTGGGGCTCGGGCTGCTCCTCGCGACCGGGGGTTCCATCGCGGTGGCCCGCATCGTGAGCGACGACGAGGGGGCGGACCGGGCGGCTGAGGTGGTGCTCGTCGACGACGCCGAGCCCCGCGACCCGCAGCTGCCGCCCGACGGGGACGGTCTGCCCGCCGGGCCCTCGGCCCTGCCGACGGCGAAGGCCTCGGGCGGGGCGGCGAAGACGGCCGGCTCCGGGGGCGGACCCTCCGGCTCGGCGCGGCCGGGGGCGAGCGGGAGTGCCTCCGCCTCCGCGGGGACGGGGCCGTCTGCGGGCGCCACCGAGGGCGGGGGAGTCGTACGACCCACCGGGCCGGGGCAGCCGGCCCCCGACGCGACCGGCCCGGCGAAGCCGCCCGGCACGGCCCCGACGCAGACCAAGCCGGGCCAGGGCACCCCGCCGAAGCCCACGACCACCCCGAAGCCGACTCCGAAGCCGACTCCCACGGAGGAGTGCAGCTTCTGGAACCTGTGGTGCATCTGAGGCAGGGCCGCCTCAGGCCAGCATCCGCCTGAGCAGGTCCCGGAGCGCCTCGCGCTCCTCGGCCGACAGCCCCGCCAGCGGCTCCCGCGCGAAGTCCAGCGACTCGCGCAGCCGCTCCGCCGTCCGCATCCCGTCCTCCGTGGGCGCTGCCAGCTTCACCCGGCGGTCCGCCGGGTCCGGGTGGCGCGCGACCAGGCCGCGGCTCTCCAGCCGGTCGATGATCCCGGTGACGTTCGACGGCTCGCAGCGCAGCTTCTGCGCGATGCGGCGCATCGGCAGCGGCTCCACGGCCAGCAGCGTCAGCACCTTGGCCTGGGCGCCGGTGAGCTGGTGGCGGGAGGCCGCGTCCTCGTACTCCATGTGGTAGCGGGCCACGACATCGCCGATGAGCTCGACGACCTCGATGGTCACTGGGTCTGTGCGGCGACTGGGCATGGCACCAGAGTACCCATTTACTTGACAACATGAAATATCCAGGCGCATGGTTGTTTCACGTTCTGAAGCATTTCCCCTCGTTCAGGAGCCCCGCATGTCTCAGATCCCCGCCGTCAGCCGCGAGTGGCACCTCGTCCGTCGCCCGCAGGGCTGGCCCGTCGCCGAGGACTTCGCCCTCCGCGAGGTCCCGGTCTCCGCCGAGCCCGCCCCCGGCCGGATCCTGGTCCGCAACCTCCGCATGTCCGTGGACCCGTACATGCGCGGACGCATGAACGACGTGAAGTCCTACGTCCCGCCCTTCCAGCTCGACGAGCCGATGCAGGGCGGCGCGGTCGGCGAGGTCGTCGCCTCCGCCGCCGAGGGCTTCGCGGTCGGCGACCACGTCCTGCACCACCTGGGCTGGCGCGAGTACGCCGACCTCGACGTGAAGTACGCCACCAAGGTCGACGCCTCCCTCGCCCCGCTCTCCGCCTATCTCGGCGTCCTCGGCATGCCGGGCCTGACCGCCTACGCCGGGCTGTTCGAGGTCGCCTCCTTCAAGGAGGGCGACGCCGTCTTCGTCTCCGGTGCCGCCGGTGCGGTCGGCAGCCTCGTCGGCCAGTTCGCGAAGATCAAGGGCGCCTCCCGGGTGATCGGCTCCGCCGGCTCGGACGAGAAGGTGACGCTCCTCACGGAGAAGTACGGCTTCGACGCCGCCTTCAACTACAAGAACGGCCCCGTCGCCGAGCAGCTGCCCGAAGCCGCCCCCGAGGGCATCGACGTCTACTTCGACAACGTCGGCGGCGACCACCTGGAGGCCGCCATCTCCTCCCTGAAGGTGCACGGCCGCGCCACCCTGTGCGGGGCCATCGCCCAGTACAACGACACCGCCCCGGCGCCCGGCCCGCGCAACCTCGTGCAGGTCATCGGCAAGCGCCTGCGCCTGCAGGGCGTGCTGGTGAGCGACCACGCCGGCCTCCAGGACCAGTTCGTCAAGGACGTCGCCGGCTGGCTCGCCTCCGGCGAGCTGCGCTACGACGAGACGGTCGTCGAGGGCGTCGAGAACGCCACCGACGCCTTCCTCGGAATGCTGCGCGGCGACAACACCGGGAAGATGATCGTTTCCTTCACCGGTTAGGCTCACTCCACACCGTCGTGATCGTGGGCGCGAGTCACGGCGATTCACCTGGAGGATCCACTTCATGTCCATCACGCAGTCCGACGTCGCGTACACCGCTGTCGCCACCGCCGAGAACGGCCGCGACGGCCGCGTCGCCACCCACGACGGCAAGCTCGACGTCGTCGTGAACCCGCCGAAGGAGATGGGCGGCAGCGGCGAGGGCACCAACCCGGAGCAGCTGTTCGCCGCCGGCTACAGCGCCTGCTTCCAGGGCGCGCTCGGTGTCGTCGCCCGCAACGAGAAGGTCGACGTCTCCGGCTCCACCGTCACCGCCGAGGTCGGCATCGGCAAGAACGACGAGGGCTTCGGTCTGATCGTCAAGATCTCCGCCTCGATCCCGAACGTGGACGCCGCCACCGCCAAGGACCTCATCGAGAAGGCCCACCAGGTCTGCCCGTACTCCAAGGCGACCCGCGGCAACATCACGGTCGAGCTGGCCGTCTGATCGTGCCCCGCGCGTGAAGGCCGCACCCCCCGCCGGGGGGTGCGGCCTTCGCCGTAAACTGCCCCCATGCGTGATCTTGCGGGGGGCTTCCGGTATTTGCTGGCCGGCCAGAGATGGGTCTTGGGCAACGGACGGTGGCTGGGCTTCGGCCTGCTGCCGGGCCTGGTGTCGCTGGTGCTCTACGCGGCCGCCCTGTTCGGCCTCTTCCAGGGGGCCGACGACTTCACGCGCTGGGCGACGCCCTTCGCCTCCGACTGGTCCTCGCCCTGGCTCGGCCTCTTCCGCGGCTTCCTGACCGCCCTGGTCTACGCCCTCGGCCTCTTCCTCGCGGTGATCACCTTCACCGCCGTGACCCTGCTGGTGGGCCAGCCGTTCTACGAGTCCCTCTCGGAGCAGGTGGACCGCACCGAGGGCGGCGAGGTGCCCGACTCGGGCCGCTCGTTCTGGGAGGACCTGTGGATCTCCGCCCGGGACAGCCTGCGCCTGCTGGTGCGGGTGGCGCTCGTCGGGATCCTGCTGTTCGCCCTCGGGTTCATCCCGGTGATCGGGCAGACGGTGGTTCCCGTCATCGGGTTCTGCGTCTCCGGCTTCTTCCTCACCCAGGAACTGACCTCCGTCGCCCTCCAGCGGCGCCGGGTCGACCTGGACGAGCAGCTGCGCCTGCTGCGCGGGCGCCGCGCGCTGGCGCTGGGCTTCGGGGTGCCGCTGGTGCTGGTGTTCCTCGTCCCGCTGGTCGCGGTCTTCCTGATGCCGGGGGCCGTGGCGGGGGCGACGCTGATGGTGCGCGAGCTGACGGGTGAGGATCCCGCCGAGGAGGCGCGGGAGGGCCGGGCCGGGGACGACCCGAAGCGGCCCGACGCGCCGGCCGCGTTCGTGCGGCAGCCCGCCGCAGGGTTCGGCCCGCCGCCGCCCTCGTTCCCCTAGGAACGCCCCGGGCGGCGCAGGAGCGTGATCGCGCCGGCGGTGTCCTCGCCGGCGTGGGCCGCCGGGTCGGACTCCAGGCGCTCGCGCATCAGGTCGAGGTAGGGGGAGATCAGCTCCGGGCTGACCCCCTGTTCGGCGGCGGTGCGCAGCAGCGTCCCGGAGGCCGCGACCTGCATGGCCAGGTTCGAGACCACGCCGCCGGTGAACTCCCGCGAGGTCAGCCGCTCGGCGGCGTTCCCGACGAAGAAGCCCATCGCGCCGAGCCACTCCGACAGCAGCGGCGCCAGGTCCTTGGGGGCGATGTCCTCGCCCTCGATCAGGGCGTAGGCGTGCGAGATCCCCGCGAACAGCCCGTACATCGCGCTGAGCAGGGCCACGTCGTGCAGGGCCGCGTGGCCGGGGTCCTCGCCGACGAAGCGGGCGGCGGCCGGCACCTCCAGCGTGCCGCGGTGGGCCTCGAAGAGCGGGCGGGAGCCGCTGTAGAAGACGTACGCGCCCGCGCCCGGGGCGCCGATCATCGCCGGGGTGGCCATGATCCCCGCGTCCAGGAACCGGGCCCCGCGCGCCTCGGCCCAGGCGGCGCGCGCCCGCCCCTCGGCGGGGGTGCCGGTGGTGAGGTTGACCAGGTCCTTGCCGGTCAGGTCGGCGGCGTCCAGGACCGCGCCGATGCTCGCGTCGTCCAGCAGGCAGAGCACGATCAGATCGCTCGCGCCCACCGCCTCGGCGGGGCTCGCGGCGACGCGGGCGCCCTCGGAGGCCAGGGCCTCGGCCTTGGCGGCGGTGCGGTTCCAGACGGTGAGGGGGTGGCCGGCGGCGAGCCAGGTGCGGGCGAGGGCGGTGCCCATGTCGCCGAGTCCGAGCAGGGTCATGGGGCGCTTCGTCACGTGTGTGTCGGTCATGACGTTTAGCCTGGTGGCAGGCCGCGAGGCACTCAAGTACGCACTTTGGGGTGGGTGGTTACCCCGAGGTGAGCGAGCAGGTGGGAGAGGTGGGCGCGATGGCGCTGACACGAAGGCCCGGGGCGGACCACTGTGGGATCGCGGCCGCGATGGCCGTGATCGACGGCAAGTGGAAGGTCTCGCTCCTGTGGGAGCTGGAGCAGTGCCCGCGGCGCTTCGGCGAACTGCGCAGACTGGTCCCGGGGGTCTCGGAGAAGGTCCTCGCCGCGCAGCTGCGCGAGTTGGAGACCGACGGCATCGTCCACCGCGAGGTCTACGACGAGGTCCCGCCCCGCGTCGAGTACTCCCTGACCCCGCTCGGCCAGGACCTGAACACGGCCCTGGAAGCCCTGGGGGAGTGGGGCACGAAGCACCTCCTCGCGGACTCCGCCTGAGCGGCCGTCAGGCGTCGGCCCCCACTTCGGCCACGGCCAGGCCCGGGGTGTGGTCGTCGGCCTCCGCCAGTGACCGCCCGTCCGGCGCCCATACGGCGGCCCCGCCGCAGCCCGTCCACGGGCCCGCCGGGCCGACGTGGTTGGCGAGGGCCACGTGGAGCCCGTACCCCTTGGCGATCCCGGGGTACACGCTCGCCCGCTGGGCCCGCCCGTCGCCCGTGCCGTAGAGGGAGCTCGCCAGGTGGACGCGGCAGTCGTCGGCGCGGGCCCGCGCGGCCAGGTCCGGGAAGTGGTGGTCGAAGCAGATGCCCAACGAGAAGCGCATTCCGCCGAGTTCGAAGCGCCCGTCGGTGTCGCCCGGCGCGAAGACGTCCTGCTCGTGTCCGTAGAGGTGCTGCTTGGCGTACGTCGTCACGTGCGCGCCGTCCGCGTCGTAGACCAGCGTCGCGAGGGCGGGCAGCGGCCCGTCGGCGCGCAGGGCGGCGTTGACGGCGACGGCGATCCCGGCCGAACGCGGCCCGTCCAGGCGGGGGTCGTCCGCGTCGGCCAGCCACAGGCCGGGGTCCTCGGCGAGCGACTCCAACTCGTAGCCCGTGAGAGTCAGTTCCGGGAACACGACGAGCTCCGCGCCCCGATCCCGGGCCTGCCCGGCGAGGGCCGCGGCGAGGGCGGCGTTGGCGGTGACATCGGCGGGGACGCAGGTGAGCTGCGCGGCGGCGATCCTCATGGGCTCAGGATGCCACCCGCTCGCCGGCGCGGGACCCGCGCGGTTCCCCGGGGCGGGGATGCCCCGCCGGTCCGGGAGATTACGCGTCGGGGCCCCGCAGGAGGGAGAGGAAGGCGCGGAAGGCGGCGGGCATGTCCACCGATTCCGGGGCGAGCAGCCACTGGTACTGGAGGCCGTCCATCACCGCCGTCAGCAGCGGTGCAACCTGCTCCGGGGTGAGCCCCGACGGGAGGTGCTCGCCGAACTCGGCGCGCAGCACGGCGGCCATCTCCCCGCGCACCTGCGCGTAGCGCTCGGTGAAGAACTCCCGGGCCGGATGCCCGTCGGTGACGCTCTCGCCCAGCAGCGCCGAGAAGGTCTGCACGATGCCGGGCCGCATGGCGTTGTAGTCCACCAGGGAGGCCAGCAGGTCGAGCCGCCAGGTGCCCGCGGCGGCGCGCGAGCCGCCGCCCGTGTCCCAGCGGTCCCGTTCCTCCAGGACCGCGACGAGCAGCGCCTCCTTGGTGGGGAAGTAGTGCAGCAGCCCCTGCTGGGTCAGGCCCACGCGCTCGGCGACGGAGTTCAGGGACGCACCCCGGTAGCCCCGCTCCGCGATCACCTCGACCGCCGCGCGGACGATCTCGCCGCGCCGCTCCTCGCTCTTCGCCCTGGCCATCGCCCGGCACCCCTTCCGCTCGCACCCTGCCAGCAGGACCGTACGGCATCGGATTATCACATAACGATAACGAACCCTACCGTTCACCAGGTAGCGGGTCCACCATGGGCGCACACCGCACCGCACCGCACGCACCCGCACCCGACGAGGAGGCACGGCCGTGACCGATGCCGATCAGACCCGCGATCAGGCCCGCGACCAGGCCCGCGAAGACGCCGTCGAGACGGCACTGGGCAAACTGGATCTCGACACCAAGACCCGTCTCCTGGCCGGCCAGGACATGTGGTCGCTGCCCGCCGTCCCGGCGATCGGACTGCGCTCCCTGGTCATGTCCGACGGCCCCATCGGGGTCCGCGGTGTGCGCTGGACCGCCGACGACCCGTCCATCGCCCTGCCCTCCCCGACGGCGCTCGCCGCCGCCTGGGACCCGGCCCTCGCCCGCCGCGCGGGCCGCCTCCTCGCGCAGGAGGCCCGTCGCAAGGGTGTCCACGTCGTCCTCGCCCCCACCGTCAACCTGCACCGCTCCCCGCTGGGCGGCCGGCACTTCGAGTGCTACTCCGAGGACCCCCACCTCACCGGAGCCGTCGGCACGGGTTACGTCGCCGGGGTGCAGGACGGCGGCGTCGGCACGACCGTCAAGCACTTCGTGGGCAACGACGCCGAGACGCAGCGCTTCACCGTCGACTGCGTCATCGCCCCGCGCCCCCTGCGCGAGCTGTACCTGGCGCCCTTCGAGGCCATCGTCACCAACGCCCACCCCTGGGGCATCATGACCGCCTACAACCAGGTCAACGGCACGACCATGACCGAGAACCGGTACCTGGTGAACGAGGTCCTGCGCGCCGAGTGGGGCTTCGACGGCTCCAACGTGTCCGACTGGATGGCCGCCCGCTCCACCACCGGGGACGTCCTCGGCGGCCTCGACGTGGCCATGCCCGGCCCCCGGACCGTGTACGGCCCCGACCTCGCCGCCGCCGTCCGCGCCGGCGAGGTCCCCGAGGCCACCGTCGACGCCGCCGTACGCAACGTGCTGCGCCTCGCCGCCCGCGTCGGCCTGCTGGAGAGCGCCCCGGCCGCCGTCACCGAGGCGCCGGCCCCGATCGACGGGCAGGCCCTGGCCCGGGAGATGGCCGCCCGCGGGTCCGTCCTCGTACGCAACACCGACGGCGCCCTGCCCCTGGACGCGGGCTCCGGCCGCACCGTCGCCCTGATCGGCGCCGCCGCCCGCGACGCCCGCGTCCTGGGCGGCGGCAGCGCCACCGTCTTCCCCGAACGGGTGGTCTCGCCGCTCGACGGGCTCACCGCCGCCCTCCCGCCGGGCACCCTCACCTACGCCGTCGGCGCCGACCCGAGCGAGGAACCCGCCCCGGCCGGCCAGGGCTTCACGCTGCGCGCCGTCTGCCGCGACGCCTCGGGGGCCGTCCTCGGCGAAGGCTCCCTGCCCAGCGGCCAGGTCCAGTGGATCGGCGACGACCTGCCCGCCGGGGCCACTTACGAGAACATGGCCACCATCGAGGTCACCGGCCGCTTCGTGCCGCGCGAGAGCGGCCCGCACACCTTCGGCACCCGCGGACTCGGCGCCTTCACCCTCACCCTCGACGGGGAGACCCTCTGGGAGGGCGTCCAGGAGATGGGCGACGAGACCGACCCCTTCGAGGCCTTCTTCGGTGCCCCCAGCGAGCGCGCCCGCGCCGAACTGACGGCGGGTGAGCCCGTCGAGGTCTCGCTGACCTACCAGGTCCCCGACGTGAGCACCCTCCCGCTCAAGGCCGTCATGTTCTCCCTGCTCCACCTCGGCCCGCGCCGTGACCCCGACGAGCTCATCGCCGAGGCCGTGGAGGCCGCGCGGGCCGCCGACACCGCCGTCGTGGTCGTCGCCACCACCGAGCGCGTGGAGTCCGAGGGCTTCGACCGCGCCGACCTGCGCCTGCCCGGCCGGCAGGACGACCTGGTGCGCGCCGTCGCCGCCGTCAACCCGAACACGGTGGTCGTCGTCAACGCCGGCTCCCCGGTGGAACTCCCGTGGCGCGAGGACGTCGCCGCCGTGCTCCTGACCTGGTTCCCCGGCCAGGAGGGCGGGGCCGCGCTGGCCGACGTCCTGTTCGGCGCCGCGGAGCCCGGCGGGCGACTGCCCACCACCTGGCCCGCCACCCTCGCCGACGCGCCCGTCACCGAGGTCGTCCCGACCGACGGCCGACTGGAGTACGCGGAGGGCCTCTTCATCGGCTACCGGGCCTACGAGGCGCGCGGCGTGCGCCCCGCCTACCCCTTCGGGCACGGCCTCGGCTACACCGACTGGGCCTACGAGTCCCTGGAGGCCGGCGCCGAGGCCGTCCGGGTCCGCGTCACCAACACCGGCGCCCGGCCCGGCCGCGAGGTCGTCCAGGTCTACCTCGCACCCGTCGAGGACACGGCCGGGCGCCCGGCGAGCTGGCTGGCCGCCTTCGCGGGCGTCGAGGCGGGCCCCGGCGAGAGCGTCGAGGTCGAGATCCCGTTGCCCGCGCGGGCCTTCGAGGTCTGGGACGAGAGCGCCCGCGCCTGGCGCCGCGTCGGCGGCACCTACGAGGTCCGCGCGAGCCACTCCCACGCGGACACCCGGCTCACGGCCACCCTCGCCGTGTGAGCCTCCACGGCGTGAGCCTCGACGTGTGCGCCGTCCGGCCCCGCGACGGGCGGCGCGACACGCCGTGAGCGACGTCGTGGGCGAAGTGGCCTGAAATCGCCCCTTGTGAGGCCCCGGAACCGGTCCGGGGGCGGGCCCTGACACCCGCCCCCGGTCCGATCAACCGCTGATCGGCACATCCGCCACGCCCGGGGCGTCAACGCGGCGGTTCGGCCGCCGTCACCTGTCGGTGCGCCAGCTCCGCCAGCCGCGCCTGACCGTCGCGGCCCGGGTGGAACCAGTCCCAGCGGCTCAACTGATCCGCTGCGAACGGGTACTGGAAGACGGCGCCGCCGTCGTAGCGGCACAGCTCGTCCTTCGCGCACACCTCGCGCAGTACCTCGTTGTACTCGACCACCCGCGCCCGCACCTGCTCGCGCCGGGCGGTGGCCCCCGTCGTCGCCGCCAGCGGCTCGGCCAGCATCGACTGACAGATCCCCAGTTTCCAGACCTGCCGCACCATCGGGCTGTCCTTGCCCTGCTCCCACAGCCGCTGGAGGTCTGGCACGGAGGACACGTAGACCTGTGAGGTGGGGGAGGCGGCCCGCAGTTCGCGCAGGGCTCGCTCGAAGTCGGCCCGGAACTGCTCCACCGGCGTCATCGACGAAGCGGTGGGCCGGCAGGCGTCGTTCGAGCCCACCATCACCGTGACCAGGTCGGGGCGGTACGTCGCCGCCTGCGCCAGCTGCCCCGGGAGGTCGGCCATGCGCGAGCCGGTCACCGCCAGGTTCCAGCTGCGCGAGGGCGCCTCGGCCTCGCCGATCAGCCGGGCCGCGAGCGAGCGCACGGTGGGGTCGGTGCCGGTGGCCCAGGAGACCTCCGGGCAGTCCGCCAGCACCGAACAGGCGTCGAAGCCACGGGTGATGGAGTCCCCGACGGCGGCGACCGAGGTGGGTGCGGTGTTCCACCGCGGCCTCGACTGCGCGCCCCGTTCCCCCCGGGGTGACGAACCCCCGTCGTCACACCCCGTGACCGTCGAGGCGAGCAGGGCCGCCGCCAGGCTCACGCCCGCGACGGTCCCGCGCACGCGGCGGCGCGGGGCGGTGGTGCGCATCGGGTCGTCCCCCTCTCGTCGCCCACCGTCCTTCCGGGGGCGTCCTGCTGAGTGAATGCTCTGTGTTTACGGGCTTCGGTGCGACCGTACGTCACACCATGACCCCTGGCGCACGGTAGCTTTTTCCCGTGGCGTTTCGGCCGCAAGCGGCGTAGCGCAATGTCCAATAATTTCCGTTACATTACATCACGTCACATACTGTCCGTTTTCTGGAGATTATTCCCGACCTCGTCCCACACTGGAGGTCCCGGTGACGACACGTGGAGTTCTGTACGTGCATTCCGCGCCGCGCGCGCTCTGTCCGCACGTGGAATGGGCAGTGGCCGGCGTGCTCGGGGTGCGGGTGAACCTCGACTGGATCCGGCAGCCCGCCTCCCCCGGCACCTGGAGAGCCGAGTTCTCCTGGCAGGCCGAGGCCGGCACCGCCTCGAAACTCGCCTCCGCCCTGCGCGGCTGGCACCTGCTCCGCTTCGAGGTGACCGCCGAACCCTGCCCGACCGCCGAGGGCGAGCGCTACAGCTCCACCCCCGAGCTGGGCATCTTCCACGCCGTCACCGGCATGCACGGCGACATCCTCATCCCCGAGGACCGGCTGCGCGCCGCCCTCGCCCGCTCGGCGCGCGGCGAGACGGACCTGGAGGCGGAGATCGCCAAACTGCTCGGCAAGCCCTGGGACGACGAACTGGAGCCCTTCCGCTACGCGGGCGAGGGCGCCCCGGTCCGCTGGCTCCACCAGGTGGTCTGACACCGTACGACGCGTACGACGGAGGCCCCCGCCCGGCGATGCCGGGCGGGGGCCTCCGTCTTGTGACGCTCGTGACGCTTGTGACGCGTCGCTACGGTCAGACGGTGCGGAACGCCAGGGAGACGTTGTGGCCGCCGAAGCCGAAGGAGTTGTTGATCGCCGAGATCGGGTCGTCGACGGGCAGCTTGCGGGGCTCGCCGCGCACGATGTCCGCGTCGACGTCCTCGTCCAGGTCGTCGATGTTGATCGTCGGCGGGGCGATCCGGTGGTACAGCGCCAGCACGGTCGCGACGGTCTCGATGCCGCCCGCACCGCCCAGCAGGTGACCGGTCATCGACTTGGTCGCGGAGATCGCGATGTGGTCGAGGTCGTCGCCCAGGACCTTGCGCAGGGCCTTCAGCTCGGCCGTGTCACCCTGCGGGGTGGACGTGGCGTGCGCGTTGACGTGGACCAGCTCGGACGGGTCCAGCTGCGTGTTGTCCAGCAGGTTCCGCACGGCCGCCGCGACACCGCGACCCGTGGGCTCCGGCTGCGCGATGTGGTGGCTGTCCGCCGACAGGCCCTGGCCCAGCACCTCGCAGTAGACGCGGGCGCCGCGCGCGGCGGCGTGCTCGGCGGACTCCAGGACCACGACACCGGCGCCCTCACCGAGGACGAAGCCGTCGCGGGCCTTGTCGTAGGGGCGCGAGGCCTCGGTCGGGGCGTCGTTGTTCTTGGACATCGCCATCATGTTGGCGAACGCGGCGATCGGCAGCGGGTGGATGGCCGCCTCGGTGCCGCCGGCGACGACGACGTCGGCGCGGCCGGTGCGGATCATCTCGACCGCGTAGCCGATGGCCTCGGCGCCCGACGCGCACGCGCTGACCGGCGTGTGCACACCGGCGCGGGCGTTGACCTCCAGGCCGACGTTGGCCGACGGGCCGTTCGGCATGAGCATGGGGACGGTGTGCGGGGAGACCCGGCGCACACCCTTTTCCTTCAGTACGTCGTACTGGTCCAGCAGAGTGGTGACGCCGCCGATGCCGGAGGCGATCACGGTGCCCAGCCGCTCGGGGACGACGGACTCGTCGTCGCCCGCGGGGGCGGTGTAACCGGCGTCGGCCCAGGCCTCACGGGCGGCGATGACGGCGAACTGGGCCGAGCGGTCCAGCTTGCGGGCCAGCGGGCGGGGCAGTACCTCGCTCGGGTCCACCGCCGCCTGGGCGGCGATGCGGACCGGCAGTTCGGCGAAGCGCTCGCCTTCGAGGGGCGAGACGCCGGACCGGCCGGCGAGCAGACCTTCCCAGGTCGAAGCGCTGTCGCCACCCAGCGGAGTGGTTGCGCCGATACCGGTGACGACCACGGTGCGATTGGTCGGGCTCACAGGAATTCTTTCTCCACGTCTCAGGGGGTGCTGAATTGTCACGGCGCCACCGCCAGGTGGCGACAAACGCTCGTCAGGCTCAGGCCTGGTGCTTCAGGATGTACTCGGCGGCGTCGCCGACGGTCTTGAGGTTCTTGACGTCCTCGTCCGGGATCTTGACGTCGAAGCGCTCTTCGGCGGCGACGACGACCTCGACCATGGACAGCGAGTCGACGTCCAGGTCGTCGGTGAAGGACTTGTCGATCTCGACGTCCTCGACCGGGATGCCGGCGATCTCGTTGACGATCTCCGCGAGGCCTTCGACGATCTCGTCCTGGGTGGCGGCCATGTGGCGCTCCTTCTCTTGCTGACTGGTTTGAACAGGGCGGGAACTGCTCCCGGCCCTAGGGGAGGGTAACGACCGTCGCGGCGTAGACGAGCCCCGCCCCGAAGCCGATGACGAGCGCGGTGTCGCCGCTCTTCGCCGCTCCGGTCGCCAGAAGCCGCTCCATGGCGAGCGGAATCGAGGCGGCCGACGTGTTGCCGGTGGTTTCCACGTCACGGGCGACCGTGACGTGCTCCGGCAGTTTCAGGGTCTTCACCATCGAGTCGATGATCCGCATGTTGGCCTGGTGCGGGATGAAGACGTCCAGGTCTTCCGCGGCGATCCCGGCGGCGTCGAGCGCCTGCTGGGCCACCTTGGCCATCTCGAAGACGGCCCAGCGGAAGACCGCCTGACCCTCCTGCGTGATGGCCGGGAACTTCTCGCCGGAGTCCTTGCCGAGGTACGCGTCCCACGGCACGGTCTGCTTGATCGTCTCCGACTTGTCGCCCTCCGAACCCCACACCGTGGGGCCGATGGCCGGCTCGTCCGAGGGGCCCACGACGACGGCGCCCGCGCCGTCACCGAACAGGAAGGCCGTCGCGCGGTCCTCCAGGTCGGTCAGGTCCGACAGTCGCTCGACACCGATCACGAGGACGTACTGCGCCGACCCCTCGACGACCATGCCCTTGGCCAGCGTGAGGCCGTAGCCGAAACCGGCACAGCCCGCGGAGATGTCGAACGCGGCGGGCTTGACCGCGCCGATCCGGTGCGCGATCTCCGTCGCGATGGCCGGCGTCTGCTTGAAGTGCGAGACCGTCGAGACGATCACGGCACCGATCTGCTCGGGGGAGATCCCGGCGTCGGCGAGCGCCTTGCCGGAAGCCTCCACGGACATCGCCGCGACCGTCTCCTGGGGCGAGGCCCAGTGCCGGGTGGCGATGCCGGAGCGGGAGCGGATCCACTCGTCGGACGAGTCGATCGTCTCCAGGATGACCTCGTTGGGCACCACCCGGGTCGGACGGTAGCCGCCGACACCGAGGATGCGGGCGTACGGGGAGCCCTTGGCCGGCTTGATCTTGGACATGCTGTGTGGGCTCCTTCTCTCAGGCCGACTGCTCGGCGACGAGCGCCGCGGCCTTGTCGAGATCGTCCGGGGTCTTCAGAGCCACATTGGGCACGCCCTTGAGCGCGCGTCGTGCCAGACCCTGGAGGGTGCCGCCCGGGGCGAGCTCGATGATCCCGGTGACACCCTCGGCGGCGAAGGTCTCCATGCACAGGTCCCAGCGGACCGGGTTGGCGACCTGACCGACGAGACGGGCGACGACATCGGCGCCCGAGGTGACGACCTGACCGTCCTTGTTCGAGACGTACTTCAGCGCCGGGTCGGCCGGGGACAGGGCCTGCGCGGCCTTCTCCAGGGTGGCGACGGCCGGGGCCATGTGGTGCGTGTGGAAGGCGCCCGCGACCTTGAGGGCGACGACCTTCATGGAGCCCTCGGGCTTGTCGGCCTCCAGGGCGGCGATCTGCTCCGCGGTGCCGGCGGCCACGATCTGACCAGCGCCGTTGATGTTGGCCGGGGTCAGCCCCAGCCTTTCGAGGTGCGCGACCACCACGTCCTGGTCGCCGCCGAGGACGGCGGCCATGCCGGTCTCGGTGACGGCGGCGGCCTCGGCCATGCCCAGACCGCGGGTGCGGACGAAGGACAGCGCCTCGTCCTCGCTCAGCACACCGGCGTACGCGGCCGCGGTGATCTCACCGACGCTGTGGCCCGCCACCGCGCCGAAGGCCGTACGGGGACCCAGCGCCGCGGCGGAGAGCAGACCGGCCGCGACCAGCAGCGGCTGCGCCACCGCCGTGTCGCGGATCTCGTCCGCGTCGGCCTTGGTGCCGTAGTGGGCAAGGTCGAGCCCGATGGCGTCCGACCAGCCGGCGACGCGTTCCGCGGCGCCTGGGAGTTCGAGCCAGGGAGTCAGGAAGCCTGGCGTCTGAGCGCCTTGGCCTGGAGCGACGAGTACGAGCACCCTCACACTCTCTCTTGTGGGTGGTCTCCGCCGCCCGTGGGGACAGGGACGAAGAACCGTCGGGGTAATTGTTGATGTCCGACAAAAGTCTAGGACTGCGGATCTCCGTCGGCCAGGCGCCCCAGGATCAGGGCGATTCGCAGCG
The DNA here is from genome assembly GCF_023515955.1 of Streptomyces sp. RerS4. GTDB lineage: Bacteria > Actinomycetota > Actinomycetes > Streptomycetales > Streptomycetaceae > Streptomyces. The sequence continues at coordinate 2,436,102 of NZ_CP097322.1, read as the reverse complement.
TGAACGCCGAGCGCACATCGGAGGGTGACCAGCCGGTGACGTCGGTCACACGTCGGAGCCGGTAGCGCACCGTGTTGGGGTGCACGAACAGCATCCGCGCGGCCCCCTCCAGGCTGCTCGCCTGCTCCAGATAGACACTCAGCGTCTCCAGCAGCGCCGAGCCCGCCTCTTCCAGCGGTCTGTAGATCTCCTCCACCAGCTGTTCCCGTGCCGAGGGATCCGAGGCGATGGCGCGCTCCGGCAGGAGATCGTCCGCCAGCACCGGCCGGGGCGCGTCCTGCCAGGCCGTGCACGCCTTCAGCCCGGCCGCCGCCGCCTGCGCCGACTTCGTCGCGTTCAGCAGGTCCGGGACCACCGGACCGGCCACCACCGGACCGGCCGCGAACGGGCCGATCAGGGACTTCGCCACCTGCATCGGGTTGTCGCTGCCGCCCGCGATGACGACCAGCCGGTCGCCCAGCACGCCCGTGAGCACCTGGAGCTTGTGGTGGCGGGCCGCGCGGCGGATCGCCTCCACCGTCAGCTCGCTGTCCCCGTCCGGGGCGGTCCCCAGGATGACGCACACGTGCTCCGGCGCGTTCCAGCCGAGCGCCGCCGCCCGCGACAGGGCGCCCTCGTCGGCCTCGCCCGACAGCACCGCGTTGACGACGAGGGACTCCAGGCGGGCGTCCCACGCGCCGCGCGCCTCGGCGGCCTGGGCGTACACCTGGGCCGTCGCGAAGGCGATCTCCCGGGCGTACACCAGCAGCGCCTCCCGCAGGATCGACTCGTCGCCGGGGGCCGCCACCTCGTCGATCGCGGCCTCCATGACCTCGATCGTGGTGCGGACCATCTCGACGGTCTGGCGCAGGGTGATCGCCCGTGTCAGCTCGCGCGGAGCCGTCCCGAAGACGTCCGTGGAGATCGCCTGCGGGGTCTCGGGGTGCCGGAACCACTCCGTGAACGCGGCGATGCCGGCCTGGGCGACCAGGCCGATCCACGACCGGTTCTCCGGTGGCATCGCCCGGTACCACGGCAGGTTCTCGTCCATGCGCGCGATGGCGTTGGCGGCGAGCCGACCGGAGGACTTCTCCAGCCGGCGCAGGGTCGCGGCGTGGGGGTGGGCCGGATGCGCGGGACGGATCCCGGTCTCGGGGGAATGCTCACGTTCGGGTTGGGGCACGGGACAAGACTGCCTTATCGGCGTCCCGGCTCGCGGACGCGGGTCTCCCGCCACCCCCGCCGGCGGGGGCTACGGTGACACCCATGATTGACGTACGCCGCGCCGCCGACCGCTACGAGGGAGGGGACCGCGCAGCCGGGATCACCACCCGACACGCCTTTTCCTTCGGGTCGTTCTACGACCCGGACAACATCCGCTTCGGCCCGGTGCTGGCCTGCAACGAGGAGCTGCTCGCCCCCGGCGCCGGCTTCGACGAGCACCCGCACAGCCACACCGAAATCGTGACCTGGGTGATCGAGGGCGAGCTCACGCACCGCGACAGCACCACCGGGCACACCGGCGTCGTCCGCCCCGGCGACGTCCAGCGGCTCGGCGCCGGCTCCGGCGCCCGGCACGTGGAGCGCAACGACGCCGAGGTGCCGCTGCGGTTCGTGCAGATGTGGCTCGCGCCGCTGAAGGCCGGCGGGGAGCCCTCGTACGAGGTCGTGCGCGGCCTCGCGAACGGCGCCCCGTACGAGGTCCCGGAGGCGGGCGCGGTGCTGTGGGTGCGCCGGCCGGGCGCGGGCGAGCGGGTCCCCGTACCGCCGGCCGAGCGGGTCTACCTGCACGTGGTGCGCGGGGACCTGCGCCTCGACGGGCAGGAGCTCGGGCCCGGGGACGCGGTGCGGATCACCGGCGAGAAGGGCCTGGAGATCACCGCCGGGTCCCCGGGGGAGCTGCTGATCTGGGAACTGCCCGCCTAGGGGGTCGCGCGCAGCTCGGCGAGGACGGCGTCGGTGAAGGGGGTCCAGGCCTCCACCGCCCAGGGGCCGAAGGCCCGGTCGGTCAGGGCCACGCACGCGGCGCGGGCGTCCGGGTCCACCCACAGGAAGGTGCCGGACTGGCCGAAGTGCCCGAAGGTGCGCGGGGAGGAGGTCAGGCCCGTCCAGTGCGGGGACTTGCCGTCGCGGATCTCCATGCCGAGGCCCCAGTCGTTGGGGGACTGGTGTCCGTAGCCGGGCAGCACGCCCTTGAGGCCCCCCCGCACCACGGAGGTGGCCTCGGCGACGGTCCGGACGTCGAGCAGGCGGGGTGCCTGGAGTTCGGCGGCGAAGCGCACGAGGTCGGAGACGGTCGAGACGCCGTCCTTGGCGGGGGAGCCCTCCAGGGTGGAGGAGGTCATGCCGAGCGGTTCGAAGACGGCCTGGTGCAGGTATTCGGCGAAGGGGATGCCGGTGGCCTTGGCGAGGTGGTCGCCGAGGACCTCGAAACCGGCGTTGGAGTAGAGCCGGCGCTGTCCGGGCGGGGCCATCACGCGGTGCTCGTCGAAGGCCAGGCCGCTGGTGTGCGCGAGGAGGTGACGGACCGTCGAGCCCTCGGGGCCGGCCGGCTCGTCCAGCTCGATGGCCCCCTCCTCGTACGCGACGAGGACCGCGTACGCGGCGAGCGGCTTGGTGACCGAGGCCAGCGGGAAACGGTGGTCGACGGGGCCGTGGGCGCCTGCGAGGCTCCCGTCCGCGCGCACGACGGCCGCGGCGGCGGTCGGCACGGGCCAGGTCTCGATGGTCCGCAGGCTTGCCAGGCTGGTCACGGGTTCCGGGGTCTCCAGGCTCTCCATGGCGCCGAGCCTACTTGCTTGGAGTGCACTCCAGGGTTTTAGCGTGGAGCCATGAGCCTGACGGAGACGCGGTACACGATCAGCGAGGTCGAGGCCCGGACCGGTCTGACGCAGCACACCCTGCGCTGGTACGAGCGGATCGGCCTGATGCCGCACGTGGACCGCTCCCACTCCGGGCAGCGCCGGTTCAGCGACAAGGACCTGGGCTGGCTGGAGTTCGTGGGCAAGCTGCGCGCCACCGGCATGTCCGTGGCGGACATGGTCCGCTACGCGGAACTGGTCCGGGAGGGCGAGCACACCTTCGACGCGCGTCGGGAACTGCTGGAGCGCACGCGCCGCGACGTGCTGGCGCGGCTCGCGGAGCTGACGGACGCGCTCGGCGTACTGGATTACAAGATCGGCATGTATTCCGTGAACAAGGCGGCGAACACGATGACGGGGAAGGCGCAGTCATGACGGAGCACGGCAGCACCGCACAGGGCCACATCGAGCGGGCCGAACTGGGCAAGGGCGGCCCGCTCGTCGGCGTCCAGGGCCTCGGCTGCATGGGCATGAGCGAGTTCTACGGGGACACCGACGAGGCGGCGGCCCGCGCCACCCTGGACGCGGCGCTCGCCGCCGGCGTCACCCTCTTCGACACGGCGGACGCCTACGGGAGCGGGGCGAACGAGGAGTTCCTCGCCCCCTTCGTGGCCGCCCACCGCGACGAGATCACCCTGGCCACGAAGTTCGCCCTCGAACGGCGCGCGGACGACCCCTCTTACCGGGCCATCCGCAACGACCCGGCCTATGTCCGCCGGTCCGTCGAGGGCAGCCTGCGGCGGCTCGGCGTCGACGTCATCGACCTCTACTACATGCACCGGCGTGACCCGGCCGTGCCGTTCTCCGAGTCGGTGGGCGCGATGGCCGAGCTGGTGCGGGAGGGCAAGGTGCGTCACCTGGGGCTCAGCGAGGTCACCGGCGCCGAGCTGCGCGAGGCGTACGCGGTGCACCCGATCGCGGCGCTCCAGTCGGAGTGGTCGCTGTTCAGCCGGGACGTGGAGCGCAGCGCGGTGGGCGCGGCGGCGGAGCTGGGCGTGGCCTTCGTGCCGTACTCGCCGCTCGGGCGGGGTTTCCTCACGGGTGCCTTCGTCGACGCCGGGGTGGAGCTGTCGGCCGGTGACTTCCGCACCTCCCAGCCCCGCTTCACGGGGGACAACGCCAAGGCCAACGCCGCCCTGTTGGCCCCGGTGCGGGAGGTCGCGGACGCGCACGGGGCGACGCCGGCGCAGATCGCGCTGGCCTGGGTGCAGCAGCGGGCGTCCGTGCACGGCCTGACGGTGGTGCCCATCCCCGGCACCCGCAAGCCCGGCCGCGTCGCGGAGAACACCGCCGCGACGCGCATCACCCTGACGGAAGCGGAGCTGGCCCTGCTGGAGCCCCTGGCCGGGCAGGTCGCGGGCGACCGGTACCCGGACATGACCTTCACCTCGGCGGCCCGCGAAGACCGGTAACGCTGGTAACGGCTTCTCCTACGCTCCGCGCAGGCGGACCGATCCCTTCAGGGCGGCCAGTATCGAGGCGGCGAACGGCAGCGACTGGTGGACGGCGCCCGCGCCCGTCGCGAACACGGCGGACGCGAGGTCGTGGTCGGGGCGCGGGTCGGTGTCGGCGTCGCGGAGCAGGAGGCGCAGGTGGCCGCCGTCGGGGCCCTCGGGGGAGGCCCATTCGACGTCGGAGAGGGCGGCCAGCGGGCACCGCTGGTCGCCCGCCTTCCATTTGGTGCCGGTGGCGCCCGTACGGGACCAGTGGAAGGTGACCGTGGTGCCGTCGAAGACCACCCGGGCGTCGTAGGCCTTCAGCTGGACCGGGGGCGGGGGGACCTCGACGAGGAAGCGGTCGGCCGGTTCGGCGGCCTCCGGTCCCAGCCGGGCGCGCAGCGCGTCGGCGAAGGCCGTCGCCTGCGGCGCGCGGTCGGCGGGCAGAACCAGCCGGTAGGGGTCGCAGACCTCCTTCAGCTGTCCGGCGGCAGCCTCCATCAGCGGGTCGGCTCCGGGACGGGGTACGGCGCGCAGCACCACCGCGTCCCGACGGCCCGCTCCTGTGCTCACGGTCACCTCGGACAGCGCTTCGAGGGGGATCCGGCGCGTTCCGAGCGCGTTCCAGAGCCGTGGCGCCCGTATCCCCCGTACGAAGCGGATGAGCACCGAGTCCGAGTCGAGCTCCCAGACCGCATGGTTTCCGGCCAGTACGTCACCCATGCGGCTCATCGTAAAGGGACGTGCCCCCGCGCGTCGCCCCTCGTTCCACAGCAGGATTTTTCCGGACGCTACGCGTGTCATCGAGGGGCGGTGCGCGTCAGCGGCCGTCCGCGGTGGAGATTTCGCGTCGACAGGCGTCGCCGCCGTCCGCGCAGGCGACGGAAGAGAACGCGCCGGTTCCGATCCGGGCGAAGTTGTCGAGGGAGGCGGTGCCCGGCTCGAAATAGCCGGTGTGGCTCTTGGCTCCGGTCGAGGACAGCAGCCGCGCGCCGAACTCCGGGGACACCGGGTCCGCGCCGTGGCCGAGCCCGCCGAGCTCCAGGTGCGGTACGTCGGCGATCCAGTCGCCCTCGTCGCGCATGGCCCACACCCGCGCGGAGGTTCCCAGTTCGGCGGTGTTGTCGGCGCGCATGCCGGGGCTGCCGGCGACCACCAGGTCCGTGACCCGGTCCGGGAGGCGGCGCGCGGCGACCCCGCACACCACCGACCCGTAGCTGTGGCAGAACAGGGCGACGCTCGCGTCCCCGGGCAGGGCCGCCGCCAGGGACTCCAGCCGCGCCGCGCCCTGGACGGCGAGCCGGCCGGTGGCGGCGTCCACGCCGACGCCGGTGGGCGCGGTGTAGCCGGCCCAGGCGATGACGGCGGTGCGCTCGCCGGGCGCGGCCGCGCGTTCGGCTCCGTAGAGGGAGGCGGCCATGCCGGCGGGGGCGGTGAGGCGGCGCTGGGTGCGTTCGAAGGTGAGGGCGTCGGTGTCCGCGCCGGGGACGATCACGGAGACGCGGTCGGCGGCGTCGAGGTCGCCGAAGACCTCCGCGACGAGGCCGCCGCCGGTGGGGTCGAACACGAGGATCTGGCGGCCCGCTTCGGCGAGGGCCGCGAAGCGGTGGGCGCGCCGTCCGGCGGTGTCCCGGTCGGCGGGGGTGAGGGCGATGTCCTCGGCGCGGGCCAGTTCCACCAGCCGGGCGTGCTCCAGCGAGGCGCGATTGGCGCGGTAGCGCAGGGCGGCCGGGACTCCGTCGAGGTTGCCGACGACGAGCGGGTAGGCGTCGGCGAGTCGGGTCCGCTGGTGTCCGTCGAGCTCGGCGAAGAAGCGGGCCACCGTCCGTACGGGCGCGTCGGCGGGCGGGACGATCCGGCCGTCGACCCGGGCCGTGGCCCACGCGGCGAGCGCGGCGGCGCGCGGCGCCACTCCGGACTCGGGGCGGTGCACGGCCGTCCAGCCCGTGGTCGCCAGCATGACGAAGACGACCGCGAGCGCGAGCAGGGTGCGCAGGGCGGTAACGCGCGCGGGGGCGTCTGACGTGGAGTGGGCGAGGTGGCCGGGCAGATTCACTGGAGCCAGATTAGGAGACCACCGGAGGCCGTGGCGTGCGGGGTGACAGGGCTCACGGCCGACCGTGGGACAAGCACCCCCGATCGTCACGCTGCGTCGCGGTCCGGGCGGTCGGTGCTCAACTCCGGGCGGCTGCCGCGCGCCAGTCGCCGGCCAGCGCCGGGCCGATCTGGTCGAGGTAGGCCTCGGTCATCCGTCGGATCGCGGAGACGCTGGTGTCCTCGCCCTGACCCCAGAGCCGACCGGTCACCCGCATCACGCCGCAGAACGCGGCGACGGCCACCCGGGGGCGCGGATCGGAATCCAGGTCCAGTCCCTCGCGGGCGGCGACGAGCCCGGACAGCTCCTCCTCCAACTGGGCCGAGCGGCGCAGATGGACGGCGAGCAGGGCCGGTGTGGACTCGATCAGTTGATAGGCCCGCATGTACAGATCGACGGGCACCACATCGGAAATGGCCTGGTCGACGGTGTCCCAGGCGTCGAGTACGGCGCCGCGCATGGCCTGGAAGGGGGTTTCGGCGGCCGGGCGGTCGCGCAGCGCCGCGAGGAAGTGCGACTCGACCAGATCCTGGACGGCGAAGGCCACCTCCTCCTTGTTCGCGAAGTAGCGGAAGAAGGTGCGCTGGGAGACCTCGACCGCGTCGGTGATCTCGTCGACGGTGGTCTCCTCGTAGCCCTGGGAGACGAAGAGGAGCAGGGCGGAGCGCAGGAGGGCGTCGCGGGTGCGGCGCTTCTTGCGTTCGCGGAGCCCGGCCGCCGGCGGGTTGGGCGCCGGCCGCGGTTCGGTCATCACCGAGGGGTCCTTCCTGACACGGAGTGAGCGGTCAGGGTACCTGTGACCGACCTGACAGAGGCTGTCACACCGAGCCGTCTGTGAAGTGTCAGCGGCTGTCACTAGCCTGATCGCATGACGTCCCAGATCACCCTCGCCAAGGAATCAAGCCCCCCACCGGCCAACTCCGGACTGCGCGGTCACCCGTGGCTCACGCTGTTCGCCGTGGCGATCGGGGTCATGATGGTCACCCTCGACGGCACCATCGTCGCCGTCGCCAATCCCGCCATCCAACAGGACCTCGGCGCCACCCTCGCCGAGGTGCAGTGGATCACCAACGGCTACCTGCTGGCCCTCGCGGTCTCCCTGATCACCGCCGGCAAGCTCGGCGACCGCTTCGGACACCGCCAGACCTTCCTCATAGGCATCGCCGGCTTCGCCCTCTCCTCCGCCGCGATCGGCCTGTCCACCGGCGTCGGCCTGGTCATCGCCTTCCGCGTCGCCCAGGGCGTCTTCGGCGCCCTGCTGATGCCGGCCGCCCTCGGCCTGCTGCGGGCCACCTTCCCCGCCGAGAAGCTCAACATGGCCATCGGCATCTGGGGCATGGTCATCGGCGCCTCGACGGCCGCCGGCCCCATCGTCGGCGGCCTGCTCGTCGAGCACGTCAGCTGGCAGTCCGTCTTCTTCATCAACGTGCCCGTCGGCGTCATCGCCCTGCTCTTCGGGCTGTTCATCCTGCTCGACCACCGGGCGGACAACGCCCCGCGCTCCTTCGACCTGCTGGGCGTCCTGCTCCTGTCGACGGCGATGTTCTCCCTCATCTGGGCGCTCATCAAGGCCGCCGAATGGGGCTGGGGAGACACCAAGACGCTGCTTTTCCTCGCGGCCTCCGTCGCCTGCTTCCTGCTCTTCGCCCTCTGGGAGACGCGCGTCCGCGAGCCGCTGATCCCGCTCGGCATGTTCCGCTCGCTGCCCCTGTCCGCCGGCACCGTGCTGATGGTCCTGATGGCCTTCGCCTTCATGGGCGGCCTCTTCTTCGTCACCTTCTACCTGCAGAACGTGCACGGCATGAGCCCCGTCGACAGCGGCCTGCACCTGCTCCCGCTCACCGGCATGATGATCATCGGCTCGCCGCTGGCCGGCGCGGCGATCACCAAGGTCGGCCCGCGCGTCCCGCTCGTCGCCGGCATGGTCGCCACCGCCGCCGCCTGCTTCGGGATGGCCGAACTGACCCCCGACACGGGCACCCTCGCCATGTCGCTCTGGTTCGCCCTCCTGGGCCTCGGCCTCGCCCCCGTCATGGTCGGCGCCACCGAGGTCATCGTCGGCAACGCCCCGCTGGAGCTCTCCGGCGTCGCCGGCGGACTCCAGCAGGCCGCCATGCAGGTCGGCGGCAGCCTCGGTACGGCGGTGCTCGGAGCGGTCATGGCGGCCGAGGTCAGTGACACGTTCGGGGACAACTGGCAGGCGGCGCGGCTGCCCGCGCTCTCCCCCGAGCAGCTCGACCTCGCGGAGCAGGCCGCCCAGGTCGGCTTCGCCCCGGTGCCGCCCGGCACGCCCGAGCCGGTCGCCCAGGCCATCGCCGCCGTCGCCCACGACACCTTCGTCTCCGGCATGAGCACGGCCTTCACCGTCGCCGGCGTGGTCGCCGTCCTCGCCGCGATCGTGGCCTGCTTCACCAAGCGCGGGGCGAACGCCGCCGGAGCGGGCGCCGCCCACATCTGACGGGCCCGTCCGACCGGCCCGCCGAGGCGTTACGGCCCGGTCAACAGGCAGCCCGCGACAGCCCCGCCGGATGGTTCCGGCGGGGCTGTCGTGTATCAGGGTGGTCCGGCCGCCGCCCCCTTCCGCTCGGCCGTCCTCGCAGGTCAGCGTGGTGCCACGGAGCTTTCGGAAACCCTCCGGGGCCCGTTCGTCAACGAGGAGTCGATTCCGTCATGCGTACGTGGAGCACCGCACCCGTCACCACCCTCGCCGCCGTCTTCCTGGCCGCCGCCGCCCTCGTCCCGACCGCGGCCACCGGCGCGCACGCCGCCGGGCCGCCGACGCTCGGGGCCTGCGCCACCGGGCAGCTGTGCCTGTGGGCGAAGTCGGAGTTCAAGGGGACCCGGCACACCCACGAGCTGAGCACGCTCGACATCAACAGCTGCACCGCCCTGCCGGCCGGGGCGAGCGCGCAGTCCCTCACCAACCGCACCGGGCGCCCGGTGACCACGTACCAGTCGGCCGAGTGCGCGGAGACCGGCGAGTTCCAGACCTACCCGGGCGACGGCGTCTGGTTGCCCCAGTCGCCCTACCAGGTCAGGGCGTTCAAGGTGTGGGAGCGGTGACCGGCTGATCGCGGCCACCGCGGTCCGAGCCCGCGTCAGCCGGGCCCGCGTCGGTCGGGCCGGCGTCGGTCGGGCCCGCGTCAGCGGGGCCGCGCCGGCCGGGGCCGCGCCGTCACGGCGCTGCGTGGCGAGCCGGGCCACCTCGGCGCGCAGCGCCCGTACCTCGCCCTGGAGCTCGCGGATGGCCGCCAACTGGAGGCGTTCCACCTTGTCGTCCCGTTCGAAGCGGGCGATGAACCAGGCGGCGATGTTGGCGGTCACCACACCCAGCAGGGCGATCCCCGACAGCATCAGCCCGACCGCCAGGAACCGTCCCAGGCCGGTGGTGGGGGAGTGGTCCCCGTACCCGACCGTCGTCATGGTGGTGAAGGACCACCACACCGCGTCACCCAGGTTCCTGATGTTGCCGTCCGGGGCGTCCCGCTCCACGCTCAGCACGGCGAGGGAGCCGAACATCAGCAGCCCCACCACCGCCCCGGCCACGTACGTCGTCAGCCGGATCTGCGGCGCCATCCGGGCCCGCCGGCCCACCAACAGCAGGGTCGCGACCAGCCGCAGCAGCCGCAGCGGCTGCACCAGCGGCAGCACGACGGCGGCCAGGTCCAGCCAGTGCGTCCGCACGAAGCGCCGACGGTCGGCCGCCAGACCCAGCCGGACCAGATAGTCCGAGGCGAAGGCCGCCCACACCACCCACTCCGCGTACGCACAGGCCCGGTGCACCCCCGCGTCCGCGTCCGGCACGACGATGGGCACGGCGTAGGCCAGCGCGAACGCCCCGGCGAGCACCAGCAGCGGGAGCTGCGTACGGCGCTCCCACCGGGCCTGACGTGAGGGTTCCTTCATGCCAGGCATCGTAAAGAACGCGTAAGGGGTGTCGGGACACGGGTCCCGACACCCCCACGGAAGGGTGAGGCCGCGGCCTCTTTCCGTTCTCCCGCGTCGCTACGCGTCGCCGCCGGCCGCGCCCGGGTCGGCCGCGCTCACGTCCAGCAGCCGGTACCGGTCCACGGCCTGCTTCAGCGCCGAACGGTCGACCTTGCCCTCACGGGCCAGCTCGGTCAGCGTCGCCAGGACCACCGACTGGGCGTCGATGTGGAAGTAGCGCCGCGCCGCGCCCCGCGTGTCCGCGAAGCCGAAGCCGTCCGCGCCCAGCGAGGTGTACGTCCCCGGCACCCAGCGGGAGATCTGGTCCGGCACCGACCGCATCCAGTCCGACACCGCCACGAACGGCCCCTCGGCCTCCGACAGCTTCCGCGTCACGTACGGGACGCGCTGCTCCTCCTCGGGGTGGAGCAGGTTGTGCTCGTCCACCTCGACGGCCTCGCGCCGCAGCTCGTTCCAGGAGGTCGCCGACCAGACGTCCGCCCGGACGTTCCACTCGGCGGCCAGGATGCGCTGGGCCTCCAGCGCCCACGGCACGGCCACGCCCGAGGCCAGGATCTGCGCCGGGATCGCCCCCGACTCGCCCCGCGCCACCCGGTGGATGCCCTTGAGGATGCCGTCCACGTCCACGTCGGCCGGCTCGGCCGGGTGCTGGATCGGCTCGTTGTAGACCGTCAGGTAGTAGAAGACGTCCTCCGCGTCGGGGCCGTACATCCGCCGCAGACCGTCCTGGACGATGTGCGCGATCTCGTACCCGTACGCCGGGTCGTACGCCACACAGCCCGGGTTGGTCGACGCCAGCAGCTGGGAGTGACCATCGGCGTGCTGGAGACCCTCACCCGTGAGGGTGGTCCGTCCGGCGGTCGCGCCCAGGACGAAACCGCGCGCCAACTGGTCGGCCATCTGCCAGAACTGGTCACCGGTGCGCTGGAAACCGAACATCGAGTAGAAGACGTAGACCGGGATCAGCGGCTCGCCGTGCGTGGCGTACGCCGAACCCGCCGCGATCAGCGAGGCCGTGCAGCCCGCCTCCGAGATGCCGTCGTGCAGCATCTGGCCGGTCGGGGACTCCTTGTACGCGAGCAGCAGGTCACGGTCGACCGCCTCGTACTGCTGGCCCAGCGGGTTGTAGATCTTGGCGCTCGGGAAGAACGCGTCCATGCCGAACGTGCGGTACTCGTCCGGCGCGATCAGCACGAACCGCTTGCCGATCTCCTTGTCCCGCATCAGGTCCTTCAGGATGCGGACGAACGCCATCGTCGTGGCGATCGACTGCTGGCCCGAGCCCTTCTTGGCCGCCGCGTACGTCTTCTCGTCGGGCAGCTGGAGCGGCTTGGCACGCACCACGCGGGTGGGCACGTAGCCGCCGAGCGAGCTGCGACGGTCGTGCATGTACTGGATCTCGGGCGAGTTGGGGCCCGGGTGGTAGTACGGCGGCGCGCCGCCCTCCAGCTGCTTGTCCGTCACCGGGATGTGCAGGCGGTCGCGGAAGCGCTTGAGGTCGTCGACCGTCAGCTTCTTCATCTGGTGCGTGGCGTTGCGGCCCTCGAAGTTGGGACCGAGCGTCCAGCCCTTGACCGTCTGCGCCAGGATCACCGTCGGCTGGCCCTTGTGGGCCTTGGCCGCCGCGTACGCCGCGTAGATCTTCTTGTGGTCGTGGCCGCCGCGACCGAGGTGCAGCAGCTGCTGGTCGCTCATGTTCTCGACCATCGCCCGCAGCCGCTGGTCGTCGCCGAAGAAGTGGTCGCGGATGTAGGCGCCCGACTCGGTCGCGTACGTCTGGAACTGCCCGTCGGGCGTCGAGTTCATCTTGTTGACCAGGATGCCGTCGCGGTCCTGCGCCAACAGCGGGTCCCAGGAACGGTCCCAGATCAGCTTGATGACGTTCCAGCCGGCGCCGCGGAACTGCGACTCCAGCTCCTGGATGATCTTGCCATTGCCCCGGACGGGGCCGTCGAGGCGCTGGAGGTTGCAGTTGACGACGAACGTCAGGTTGTCCAGCCCCTCGCGGGCGGCGATCGACAGCTGGCCCAGCGACTCCGGCTCGTCCATCTCGCCGTCGCCGAGGTACGCCCAGACGTGGGACTTGGAGGTGTCCGCGATGCCGCGCGCCTCCATGTACCGGTTCATCCGCGCCTGGTAGATCGCCCCGAGCGGGCCGAGGCCCATGGAGACGGTCGGGAACTCCCAGAAGTCCGGCATCAGCCGCGGGTGCGGGTAGCTGGACAGGCCGTACGGGGCCTTCGACTTCTCCTGCCGGAACGCGTCGAGCTGCTGCTCGGAGAGCCGGTCCAGGAGGTAGGCGCGGGCGTAGATGCCGGGGGAGGCGTGCCCCTGGAAGAAGATCTGGTCGCCGCCGTCGCCCTCGTCCTTGCCCCGGAAGAAGTGGTTGAAGCCCACGTCGTAGAGGGAGGCGGAGGACGCGAAGGTCGCGATGTGGCCGCCGACGCCGATGCCCGGACGCTGGGCCCGCGAGACCATGACGGCCGCGTTCCAACGGGTGGCGTTCAGGACCTTGCGCTCGATCTCCTCGTTGCCGGGGAAGAACGGCTCGTCCTTGGTGGCGATCGTGTTGACGTAGTCCGTGCTGCGCATCTCCGGCACGGCCACGCGCTTCTCGCGGGCCCGCTCGATCAGCCGCAGCATCAGGTAGCGGGCGCGCTCACGGCCCCGCTCGTCGACGGCGGCGTCCAGGGAGTCGAGCCACTCCTGCGTCTCCTCCGGATCGAAGTCCGGGACCTGACTCGGCAGGCCGCCAATAATGATCGGATTGCGATCGGATGCGGAAGCCACGCTGTTCCTTCGCTGTCGGGGGAGTCGTGCCTTGGGTCGCCGCCTCCCATGGTCTTACGCCCGGCCGAAATCTTCACCTCTACCACTGGGTAACACCTGGAGCGGCGAAGGAGCGGCCGGGGGCCGGGTCGCGTGCCTGGTCAAACCGCAACCTTACGCCTCACGCGATCAACGGGTTCGGAAGGCCGTTCGTCCCTCAAACAGGTAGGAAAGTCCTCATGCGATGCCGAATGAGGAGAATGGTGTGGGATGAATCACCAGTGGTCCACCCCGGAAGCCTGAAAGTTGCGGCGAGACGGCCGTAATCGTCACCGTTTCGACGGTCTCGGCGGCCGGGTACTTGCGCGATCCGCCGCTCCCGTGTGGACTACGCCCAATGCTGCGCGTACGCGCGCCGCCGAAAGACATTCACCGAACATGAGCAGGAGGCACCCCGTGAGCGCGACCGCGGACCACGCGGAGAGCCTGGCCGCCCGGCTGGGTTTCCAGTCCGAACAGGTGGTCCAGGAGATCGGCTACGACGAGGACGTCGATCAGGATTTCCGTGAAACTGTCGAGAGCCTCGTCAGTGAACTCGCCGACGAGGACTACGACGACGTCGCCGACGCGGTGCTGTTGTGGTTCCGCGACGAGGACGGCGATCTGACGGACACCCTGGTCGACGCGACCGAGCTGGTCGAGGACGGCGCACTGATCCTGCTGCTGACCCCCAAGACGGGCCGTGACGGCTACGTCGAGGCCAGCGACATCAGCGAGGCCTCCGCCACCGCCGGCCTCTCGCTGGCGAAGGGCCTGCCGGTCGGCAAGGAGTGGACCTCCACCAAGCTGACCAAGCCGAAGAACGCCAAGACCAAGCGCTGAGCCGCGCCCCGCAGCCAAGCGGAAGCACACCCCGCCGACCCGGAATGCCGAGGTCGGCGGGGTGTGCTCGTTCCGCGCCCGGCGGACCCGGCCTCATCCGCCCCCGATTCGACCCCGATCCGTCGGGCACCCCCTAGGCTGGGCCTCACTCGAACGGCCCCGCGTGGGGCGATCCAAGGACGAAGGGATGCGACAGATGGCGATCGAGGTCGGCAGCAAGGCCCCGGACTTCGAGCTCAAGGACAACCACGGCGCCACCGTGCGGCTCTCCGACTTCCGGGGGGAGAAGGCCGTCGTGCTGCTCTTCTACCCGTTCGCCTTCACCGGCGTCTGCACCGGCGAGCTGTGCGAGCTGCGCGACCAGCTCCCCCGCTTCCAGAACGACGACGTCCAGCTCCTCGCCGTCTCCAACGACTCGGTGCCGACCCTGCGGGTCTTCGCCGACCAGGAGAACCTGGACTACCCGCTGCTTTCCGACTTCTGGCCGCACGGCGAGACCTCCCGCGCCTACGGCGTCTTCGACGAGGAGAAGGGCTGCGCGGTCCGCGGCACCTTCGTCATCGACAAGGACGGCATCGTGCGCTGGTCCGTCGTCAACGGGCTGCCCGACGCGCGTGACCTGAACGAGTACATCAAGGCCCTCGACAGCCTCTGAGACCCCTGATGTCCCCGCCGGGGGCCCCGGAGAAGGCCCAGGGCGGGTTTCCGCAGGCCGCTCCGTCCGAAAACCGCCCTGTGGGCGGGAACCCGTCACTAGGATCGAACCGTTGATCCTGTAGCAATCGCACGACGGGGCCTCGCCCCACACACATACCAATGGAGGACCCGTGGGAGTCAGCCTCAGCAAGGGCGGCAACGTCTCGCTGACCAAGGCCGCGCCTAACCTGACGGCGGTCATCGTCGGTCTGGGCTGGGACGCTCGCACCACCACCGGTGTCGACTTCGACCTCGACGCCAGCGCGATCCTGACCAACGACCAGGGCAAGGTCGCCAACGACTCGAACTTCGTGTTCTTCAACAACCTGAAGAGCCCGGACGGCTCGGTCGAGCACACCGGTGACAACACCACCGGTGAGGGCGAGGGTGACGACGAGGCCATCAAGGTCAACCTCGCCGGTGTCCCGGCCGATGTCGCCAAGATCGTCTTCCCCGTCTCGATCTACGAGGCCGAGAGCCGCCAGCAGAGCTTCGGTCAGGTCCGCAACGCCTACATCCGCGTCGTGAACCAGGCCGACAACACCGAGCTGGCCCGCTACGACCTCTCCGAGGACGCCTCGACCGAGACCGCCATGGTCTTCGGCGAGCTGTACCGCAACGGCGCGGAGTGGAAGTTCCGCGCGATCGGCCAGGGCTACGCCTCGGGTCTGCGCGGCATCGCGCAGGACTTCGGCGTCAACGTCTGAGTCCGACAGCAGTCCGTCCGTCCGGCGCCGTGCACTGTGTGTACGGCGCCGGACCGGCTTCGCCACCATGAGCACGGTGGTTCGGCCACCACACCACGTCGTCCGGGGAGGACCACAAGATGGGCGTCACACTCGCCAAGGGGGGCAACGTCTCCCTGTCCAAGGCCGCACCGAACCTCACCCGGGTTCTGATCGGTCTCGGATGGGACGCGCGCTCGACCACGGGGGCGGACTTCGACCTCGACGCCAGCGCGCTGCTGTGCAACAGCGGCCGCGTGCTCGGGGACGAGTACTTCGTCTTCTACAACAACCTCAAGAGCCCCGAGGGCTCCGTCGAACACACCGGGGACAACCTCACCGGCGAGGGTGACGGCGACGACGAGTCGATCATCATCGACCTCACGAAGGTCCCGGACCGGGTCGACAAGATCGTCTTTCCGGTCTCGATCCACGACGCGGACAACCGCCGGCAGAGCTTCGGCCAGGTGAGCAACGCCTTCATCCGCGTGGTCAACATGGCGGACGACCAGGAACTGGCCCGCTACGACCTCACCGAGGACGCCTCCAGCGAGACCGCGATGATCTTCGGCGAGGTGTACCGCTACGGCGGCGAATGGAAGTTCAGGGCGGTGGGGCAGGGGTACGCGTCGGGCCTGAGGGGCATCGCTCTAGACTTCGGGGTCAACGTTTCGTAAAGCCGTACAAGACGATGGGGTGCCGGTAGTGGTTCTCAAAACCTTCGGCTGGTCGTTCGCAGTCACTGCGCTCGGTCTGGTCGCAGCGGTGTTCTACGGGGGGTGGACCGCTTTTGGGATCGTGGCGATCCTGTCGATCCTCGAGATCTCGCTGTCCTTCGACAACGCGGTGGTCAACGCCGGAATCCTGAAGAAGATGAATGCCTTCTGGCAGAAGATCTTCCTCACCATCGGCGTCCTCATCGCGGTCTTCGGTATGCGACTGGTCTTCCCCGTCGTTATCGTCGCGATCAGCGCCAAAATCGGGCCCATCGAGGCCGTCGACCTGGCGATCTCCGACAAGGAGATGTACCAGCAGCTCGTCACGGACGCCCACCCGTCCATCGCCGCCTTCGGCGGAATGTTCCTGCTGATGATCTTCCTCGACTTCATCTTCGAGGACCGCGACATCAAGTGGCTCGCCTGGCTGGAGCGTCCTCTCGCCAAGCTCGGCAGGATCGACATGCTGTCCGCCTGCATCGCGCTGATCATCCTGGTCATCACCTCGATGACCTTCGCCACCAACGCCCACCAGCACGGCGGCGCCCACGTGGACAAGGCGCAGACCGTCCTGATCTCCGGTGTCCTCGGCCTGATCACCTACATGGTCGTCGGCGGCCTCTCCGGCTACTTCGAGAACAAGCTGGAGGAAGAGGAGGAAGCCGAGCACGAGGCGGAGGAGGCGGCCAAGAAGGCCGGCAAGCCCGTTTCGGCCGTCGTCATGGCCGGCAAGGCCGCGTTCTTCATGTTCCTCTACCTCGAAGTCCTCGACGCCTCGTTCTCCTTCGACGGGGTCATCGGCGCCTTCGCGGTCACCAACGACATCGTGCTCATGGCCCTCGGCCTCGGCATCGGTGCCATGTACGTCCGGTCGCTGACGGTCTACCTGGTCCGCCAGGGCACCCTCGACGAATACGTCTACCTGGAGCACGGCGCGCACTACGCCATCGGCGCCCTCGCCGTGATCCTGCTCGTCACCATCCAGTACGAGATCCCCGAGGTCATCACGGGCGGCATCGGCGTGCTGCTCATCGCGTGGTCCTTCTGGTCCTCGGTGCGCCGCAACAAGCGCCTGGAACTGGAGGGTTCCGCCGCCGAGGCATGACCTCGCCGGTAATGCGGAACGCTCCAGATGCGGGGCGGCCTTGGGTCCACGGACCCGGCGGGCCGCCCCGCTTCCGCGTGTGCGGGGGGACAAGCCAAGACAAGGCGAGACACGCCAAGACAAGGCATGACAAGGGAAAAGGGACCAGGGGGGGTAGGGGGACATGGGGTTCTTCGACGGGATCAGGGGCGCTCGCGCCATGGGGTTCGACTCGGGCCAGGCCTCGTCGAACGCGATCGAGCTGACCAGGCGCCAGCCCACGGTGTCGCTGACCCGCCAGCAGGCGGTCCACGGCAATCTGCGCGTGAACCTCTCCTGGCGGATGCGCACCTCCGACATCGGCGGCCGGACGGCCGGCCAGAGCGGGCAGCTGTTCCGGCATCCGTTCAAACTGTTCAAGCCCGACATGGTGCAGGCCCACACCCAGGGGATGGTCAACGTCGACCTGGACATGGGCTGCCTCTACGAGCTGACCGACGGCACCCGGGGCGCCGTACAGCCGCTGGGGAACCTGCTGGGCGACCTGAACGATCCGCCGTACGTGAAGCTCAGCGGCGACGACCGGTTCGGCTCCGCCTCCGGGGAGACGCTGTACATCAACCTCGACCACGCCGACAAGATCAAGCGGCTGCTGGTCTTCGTGTACATCTACGACCAGACCCCGGCCTTCGACCGGACGCACGCCCTGGTGACCCTCTACCCGGTCACCGGACCGCGCATCGAGATCCCGCTGGACGAGCGGCAGCCGCAGGCCCGCTCCTGCGCGGTCGTCTCGCTGGAGACCGTCAAGGGCGAGCTCGTCGTCCGGCGGGAGGTGAAGTTCGTCTACGGGTTCCAGGCCGAGCTGGACCGGCTGTACGGCTGGGGGCTCCAGTGGGGCCGGGGCTACAAGAGCACCAAGGCCTGACGGGAGCCCCGGGCGCGGTCAGCGGCGGAGTCAGCGGCGGATGAACTGCGGACCCTGCACCGGCAGCCGGAACGCCGGGTCGCCGCCCGGGGCCGGCACCGGGGCCGGAGAGACCGGCTGCGGGTAGCCGTACGCCGGCTGCGCGGCCGGCGGGGCCTGCGTGGGCGGGGCGGGCGGAACCGGCGGTGTGGGCGGCGCGGGCACGGGCGGGTGCATGGCGGCGGTGCGGTCGTCGCCGGCGGCGGGGGAATCGGGGCCGGCGGAGCCGGTGGCGGACTCGCCGGAGCCCTCGGCCGCCTCGGCGGCGTTCTCGTCGACGGAGATGCCGTGATCGGTGGCGAGGCCGACCAGGCCGTCGCGGTAGCCCTCGCCCAGGGCGCGGAACTTCCACCCCTCGCCCCGGCGGTAGAGCTCCCCGCAGATCAGGGCCGTCTCGTCGCCGGTCTCGGGGCGGACATCGAAGTGGGCCAGCGGCTCGGGGCCGCCGCCGGGGGTGGCGTCGTAGAGCAGGATCCGCAGGTCACGGACCTGCTGGAAGGGGACGTCCTCGGCGGAGGCCACCACCAGGATCCGGTCCACGGCCGGGGTGACCGAGCGCAGGTCGGCCTGGACGGCGTCGGTGACCGAGTCGCCGACCTGCTTCTTGCCCAGTCGCCAGACCGCCCCCGAGGGGTGGCGGGGCTGGTTGTAGAACACGAAGTCCTCGTCCGAGCGCACGCGCCCGTCCGCGCCCACGAGCAGCGCCGAGGCGTCCACGTCCGGCACCTCGGGCCCCGTCGTCCAGCGCAGCACCGCCCGGACCGCCACGGGGGCCACCGGGATGTTCGAGCCCTTCTGCATCGCGTGCGTCATGCCCGTCATCCTGCCCTCCCGGACACGACCGGGACAATGCGGCCCCCCGAAGGGCCTTGTAAGGGCCTTGTACGGAACGCGACGGATGGGCATGGTGCAAGAGGGTTACCGGAACTTCATGTGTTTGAGGAACTCTTGACTTACGTTCGTACGTACTATTACCGGCCACGCCAGTTGGGCCGCCGAGGCAGTACGGGGGAAGCACATGCGTCACTTCGGGCACATTTCGCCCACGGCCCGAAAGGACCTCTTCCACCAGGAGCCGGCCGAGTTCACCCTGACCTCCCCGGCCCGGACGCTCGCCGCCGGCCTCGGGGCGACCCTCTACAGCCCGGCCACCCGGCCGCACCTGGCCGCCGACATCCGCAAGCAGGCCGCCCGCGGAGTCGTCTCCATGGTCCTCTGCCTGGAGGATTCCATCAGCGACGCCGATGTCGTGGACGGCGAGGAGAACCTCGTCCGGCAGTTCGCGACCCTCGACGCCGAGAGCGCGGACGGCGCCGAGCCGCCGCTGCTGTTCATCCGCGTTCGCACCCCCGAGCAGATACCCGACTTGGTGCGCCGCCTCGGCGCCACCGTGCGACACCTGGCCGGTTTCGTACTTCCCAAGTTCACGGAACGTCGTGGCGTCCCCTTCCTCGACGCCATCGCGGCGGCGGAAGCCGCCGCCGGACTGCCCCGGCTGTACGCGATGCCGGTCCTGGAGACCCCCGACCTGCTCCACCTCGAAACCCGCGTCGAGGCCCTCGCCGGCATCTCGCGCACCGTCAACCGCTACCGCGAGCGCGTCCTCGCCCTGCGCCTCGGCGTCACCGACTTCTGCTCGGTGTACGGCCTGCGCCGCACCCCCGACATGACCGCCTACGACGTCCAGATCGTCGCCGGCGTCATCGCGGACGTGGTCAACGTCCTCAGCCGCGCCGACGGCACCGGCTTCACCGTCACCGGCCCCGTCTGGGAGTACTTCCGCAGCCAGCAGCGCCTCTTCAAGCCCCAGCTGCGCCGCAGCCCCTTCCTGGCGGAGGGCGTGGAGGAGCTGCGTACGGCCCTCATCGAGCACGACCTCGACGGGCTGCTGCGCGAGATCGAGCTCGACCGGGCCAACGGGCTGCTGGGCAAGACCTGCATCCACCCGGCGCACGTCACGCCCGTGCACGCGCTGTCGGTCGTCTCCCACGAGGAGTTCAGCGACGCCCAGGACATCCTGCGCCCCGAGCGGGGAGGCGGCGGTGTGATGCGGTCCGCTTATACGAACAAAATGAACGAGGTGAAGCCCCACCGGGCCTGGGCCGAGCGCACCATGCTGCGCGCCGAGGTCTTCGGTGTGGCGCGGGAGGAGGTCGGCTTCGTCGACCTCCTGACGGCGGGACTCCAGGTGTGAGCACCCTGAACAGGAAGAAGGACGAGACGATCGACGAGACGACGGACGCGGTGTGGTCGGGCAGCTGGGTCGCGGACCGGCTGGGCGTGGCCCTGCGGGACGGGGACGGCGGCGACGGCGGCAACGGCGGCGACTTTGCCGTCCCCGGCGCCCCGCGCCTGGACGCCCTCCTCGGGCTCGCGCTGCGCCGCAACCCCAAGCGGGCCCACCTGCTCGTCTCGCGGGTGCTGGGCAAGCACGTCCCGCAGTCGCCCGCGGTCGTCCACGCCGCCGGGTACGGGCTCGGGGAGCGGGTCCGGGAGCTCCTCGGCGCGGACGGGGCCGCCTCGGCGGTGGTCCTCGGGTACGCCGAGACCGCGACCGGCCTCGGCCACTGCGTCGCCGACGGCCTCGGCAGCGCCCCGTACCTGCACTCCACCCGGCGCCCGGTGGCGGGCGTCGAGCCGGCCGGCGGTTTCGAGGAGTCCCACTCGCACGCCACCTCGCACCTGCTGCTGCCGCAGGACCCGCTCCTGCTGGCGGGCGACGGCCCGCTGGTCCTCGTGGACGACGAGTTCTCCACCGGCAACACCGTCCTGAACACCATTCGTGACCTGCACGCCCGCCACCCCCGCCGGCACTACGTGGTCGTCGCCCTGGTGGACATGCGCTCCGCCGCCGACCGCGACCGGCTCACCGCCTTCGCCGAGGGGCTGGGCGCGCGCGTGGACCTGATCGCCCTGGCCTCCGGCACGGTGTCCCTCCCGGACGGGGTGCTGGCCAAGGGGCAGGCGCTGGTCGAGGAGCACGAGGGGAACGCGTCCTGCGACGAGCCCGTTCCTGCGCGGCTCCCCGCCGTCACCCGGATCGCGCTCGACTGGCCCGCCGGGGTGCCCGACGGCGGCCGGCACGGCTTCACCCCCGCCCACCGCGACGCCCTGGAGGCGGCGCTGCCGCGCCTGGCCGAGCAGCTCGCCGCCGCGCTCGGCGCGGAACCGGGACGGGTCCTCGTACTCGGCAACGAGGAGCTGATGTACGCGCCGCTGCGGCTCGCGCTGGCGCTGGAGGAGTCCGGGGCCGCCGGCGAGGTGCGGTACTCGACCACCACCCGCTCGCCGGTCCTGGCCGTGGACGACCCGGGCTACGCCATCCGCACCCGGCTCGTCTTCCCCGCCCACGACGACCCGGCCGACGGGCCCGGAGACCGGTACGCGTACAACGTGCGCGGCGCCGGCTTCGACGCGGTCGTCGCCGTGGTCGACTCGGCCGGCGACACCCCCGCCCTGCGGACCGGCCTGCTGGCCGCCCTCGCCCCGCACACGGGCCGGGTCCTGCTGGCCGTCGTCCCGTCGTACGTGCCGCCGTACGCCCTCTCGCACGTCCCCGACCGGCAGGAGCCGATCATGCCCGAGCTGCCCGAGCCCCTGCGCGGCCCGGCCTTCTCCTCGTACGCCCCCGAGGACGTCGGCTGGCTGCTCCAGGACCTCTCCGGGGTCGAGCTGGAGGCGCCGACCGAGGAGCGCGAGGAGGCCATCCAGGCGGGCGGGGCGCACTACGCCGAGTCCCTGCCCGTCGAGTACCAGCCCTCCGACGCCTACCAGGCCCTCTACCGCAGCGCGCTCGACGCCTCCGCCGCACGGATGGCCCGCGCCGTCGGCACCGTCACCGAGACCGTCCTCGCCGAGCGTTCCCCGTCGCCCGTGCTGGTCTCGCTGGCCCGCGCCGGCACG
Organism: Streptomyces sp. RerS4; assembly: GCF_023515955.1. Lineage (GTDB taxonomy): Bacteria > Actinomycetota > Actinomycetes > Streptomycetales > Streptomycetaceae > Streptomyces. Next base: position 2,414,041 of record NZ_CP097322.1, on the reverse strand, counting down.
CCCGTCGGTGTGCTCATGCGTCGCTGGGCGCAGGCCCGGCACGGCCTGGACCTGCCCCACTACGCCGTCTCCATCGTGCGCGGCCGGGGCATCGACGCCAACGCCCTGCGGTGGCTGGCCGCCCACCACGACCCGTCCGACGTCGTCTTCGTGGACGGCTGGACCGGCAAGGGCGCCATCACCCGCGAGCTGCGCGAGGCGCTCGCCGCGTTCGAGGGCTTCAACCCGGAGATCGTGGTGCTCGCCGACCCCGGCTCGTGCGTGGAGACGTACGGCACCCGCGAGGACTTCCTGATCCCCTCCGCCTGCCTGAACTCCACGGTGTCCGGCCTGGTCTCCCGTACCGTGCTGCGGTCCGACCTGGTCGGGCCCGCCGACTTCCACGGCGCGAAGTTCTACCGCGAACTGGCCGCCGCCGACGTCTCCACCGACTTCGTCGACGCCGTCGCCGCCCGCTTCGAGGAGGTCGCCGACGCCGTCGACGCCGAGGTCAAGGAACTCCTCGCCGCCGACCGCACCCCCACCTGGGTGGGCTGGGCCGCCGTCGAGCGCATCAGCGAGGAGTACGGCATCCACGACGTCAACCTCGTCAAGCCCGGCGTCGGGGAGACCACCCGGGTCCTGCTGCGCCGCGTACCGTGGAGGATCCTGGCCCGCCGCGGCGCCGGGCCCGACCTGGACCACGTACGCCTGCTCGCCGAGCAGCGCGGGGTGCCGGTCGAGGAGGTCGACGGGCTGCCGTACACCTGCGTAGGACTCATCCACCCCCGCTTCACGCGTGGCGCCACGGGCGCCGACGGAAAGGCTGTGGCCACCCAGTGACCGTCCTCGTAGCCAGTGACCTGGACCGTACGCTCATCTACTCCGCGGCCGCCCTCGGCCTGACCATGCCCGACGCGCAGGCCCCGAGGCTGCTGTGCGTCGAGGTGCACGAGAGCAAGCCGCTGTCGTACATGACGGAGACGGCCGCCGGGCTTCTCGCGGAGCTGGCCGCCGACCCGTCCGTGGTCTTCGTCCCGACCACGACGCGCACCCGCAAGCAGTACCAGCGCATCCGCTTCCCCGGCCGACCGGCTCCGTACGCGATCTGCGCCAACGGCGGCCAGCTGCTGGTGGACGGGGTACCCGACCGGGACTGGCGGCGGGCCGTGGCCTCGCGCCTGGCGCGCGAGTGCGCCCCGCTGGAGGACGTGCACCGCCACCTGCTGGCGGTGTCCGACCCGGCGTGGCTGCGCAAGACGCGCGTGGCGGAGGAACTGTTCGCGTACCTGGTCGTCGAGCGCGCGCTCGTGCCAGAGGAGTGGCTGAAGGCCCTGGCCGAGTGGGCCGAGGCGCGGGGCTGGACGGTCTCGCTCCAGGGCCGCAAGATCTACGCGGTGCCGCGCCCGCTGACCAAGAGCGAGGCCATGCGGGAAGTGGCCCGCCGTACCGGGGCCACGACGACGCTCGCCGCCGGCGACTCGCTGCTCGACGCCGACCTGCTGCTGGCCGCCGAACGGGCGTGGCGCCCGGGGCACGGCGAACTCGCGGACGCGGCCTGGACGGCGCCCTCGGTGACGGCGCTGGGCACGGCCGGCGTCATGGCGGGTGAGGAAATCATCCGCGCGTTCGCGGCCGAGGTTGCCACACTGACGGCATGACCAAGGGCAACAGCACCAAGATCACCGACGAGCTGTACGCGTACATGCTCACGCACAACCCCCCGCTGGACGCGATCCAGCGGGGGCTGGTCGAGACGACGTACGAGAAGTTCCCGGACTCGGCGGGCATGCAGTCCGCGCAGGAGCAGGGCCCGCTGCTGGCCTTCCTGGTCCGGCTGACGGGCGCCCGACACATCGTGGAGGTCGGCACCTTCACCGGCTTCTCGGCCCTGTCCATGGCACAGGCCCTGCCGCCGGACGGCCGCCTCGTCGCCTGCGACATCTCCGAGGAGTGGACGGCGTACGGGCGCGAGGCCTGGGCCGCCGCCGGCGTCGCGGACCGCATCGACCTGCGCATCGGACAGGCCCTCGACACGCTGCGCGCCATGCCGACGGAGCCGCACATCGACCTCGCCTACATCGACGCGGACAAGGAGAGCCAGATCCTCTACTGGGAGGAACTGGTGCCGAGGATGCGTCCGGGCGGCCTGATCGTGACGGACAACACCCTCTTCCACGGCACCGTGCTCGACGAGTCGCCGGGCAGCCGGGGCGCGAGCGTCCGGGCGTTCAACGACCACGTCGACGCGGACACGCGGATGGAGTCCGTCCTGCTGGCGATCTCGGACGGACTCACCCTCTCGCGCAAGCGCTGACGGCCGCGGGGGCCGTGGCGACCGGCTGACGGCCGGGCTGATGGTCGCGGCGAATTACCCGCAGGCCCCGCCGCCGCAGCAGCCTCCGCCCCCGCCCATGGCGCGGGCCGGCGCGGGCGCGCCGCTCGTCCCGCCGACGGCGACCGCCGACAGCAGCTTGACGGTGTCCGCGTGCCCGGCGGGGCAGTCGGCGGGAGCGGAGGACTCGGCCATCGGACGACTGACCTCGAAGGTGTCGTCGCAGGTCCGGCAGCGGAATTCGTAACGGGGCATGCGGCTCAGATTAAGAGGCGCGGGGGTGTTCGGGAAGTACGGCCCTCCGTGCCCGCTGCTCGCGCGCCGCCTGTTCGGGGTGGCGGGCGCGCCAGTACGGGTTGTCGTGCGGCAGGGCGCTGCCCACCCGCCCGTACATCCCGAACCACATCAGCATCACGCCGACGACGAAGCTGAACAGCACGTTCGGAATCCTGAAGGCCAGGAAGTTGAAGTCCGAGTCCAGCAGCGCGAGGTTCACGAAACCACTCGCGATGAACGCCAGGCCCAACACGATGTTCAGGGTCGAGGCGAAGGTGCCGCCCACCACCATCCCGGTGAACAGCAGCGCGCCGATGCAGATCGACAGGACGCTCAGCGCGCCGTTGGTGTTCAGGGCGAGCACCGTGTCGCCGCCGGTGTCGAAGAAGCCGATCCGGTTGACGAGCCCGAGGATGCCGAAGACGACCAGCAGCAGGCCCATGAGGCCGGCGCCGACCCGGTAGACCGTGCTGAGCTTGTGGTCGGTGGGCAGATGCTCGTCGAGCCGGGCGTTGACGGGGTGCAGGATACGCCCGAAGCGCCGCGTCAACCGGTCGGACCGGTGTGGGCCGGGGGGCGCGGTCTGCTCGTGGGGCACGTAGGGCGCGTAGTGCTCGTGCGGCTCGGTGCACCCGTACGCCGCGTGGGGCGCGTAGGACGGGTGCGGTTGGCGGATCTGGCGCCTCTGGCGCGGCTGGTGGGCCTTGTGGGACTTGTGGGCGGCGTGGGCAGCCATGGTGCCCTCCTCTGCTCCGTTCCCGGCACCTCCCAGCATCCGCCGCGGGCCGCGACGAAACAACCGGGACCCCTCGCTACCCTTCGCTACCCCTGGCCGCGCTCCGCCCGGATCCCGTCCACCACCCGCTGGACGGCTGCCCGTACGTCCGCCATCTCCAGCAGGAACGCCCAGTAGTCCGGATGCCGCCCGTCCAACCCCGCCACCGCCCGGTCCACCCGCGCCACCGCCTCGTCCAGCGGACGCGCGTGCCGCGGCTCGGGAACGCTACGGCCCGCCATCGCCAGGCGTTGCGCGTCCCGGATCGCGAACCGGGTCCGGTCCACCTCCGCCTTCGGATCCCGCGCCACCGCCTCCAGCCGCGTCAACCGGTCCTGCGCCGCCGACACCGCCTCGTCGCTCGCGTCCAGGGCGCTGCGCACCGCCTCCACGAGCGCCCCCACGTCGGCCCAGCGTTGCTCCTCCCGCGCCCGGCCCGCCTCCCGCAGCCGCTCCTGCGCCCGCGCGACGTCCCGCACCGCCTGCTCGGGAACCTGCTGGAGGTCCTGCCAGCACGCCGCGCTGAACCGCCGGCGCAGCTCGCTGAGCACCGGATCCACCCGCTCCGCCCGATGGCGCAGGGCCTGCGCCCGGGTGCGCAGGCTCACCAGCCGCCTGTCGATCTCCGCCGCCCGCTCCGGCAGCCGCGCCGCCTCGGCCCGTACGGCCTCCGCGTCCCGCAGGATCCGGTCGGCCCGCTGCACCGTCTCCTGCACCCCGTGCAGCGCGGCGCCCTGGTTCAGCTTCGTCAGCTCCGGGCCCAGCGCGGCCAGCCGCGCCGCCAGGTCGTCCGCCCGAAACCCGCCCGCCCGCGCGGCGTCCAGCGCGCCCGTCGCCGCCAGCAGCGCCGCCTTCGCACGCTCCCGCGCCGGCGCGACCCGCGCCAGCTGCGTCTCCGCCTTGTCCAGCAGCGGCTGCAGCCCCTGCGCGAACCGCTCCAGCTCCCCCTGGACGCGTACCAGCTCGTCCTTGGCACGGGTCAACTGCTGCCGTGCCTGCGCGGCGGCCGAGCCCTCCAGATCGACCCGGTCCAGGTCGTGCGCGTCGACGGCCTCGATGTACACGTGGCTGACCTCGTCGATCCGCCGCCCGAGGGCGGCGAACCCCTCGGTGGCCTGCCGGGCGGCGGGAGACCCGTCCGCGGCGGCGATCGTCTCGATGGAGATCCGCAGATCCCGCTGCGCGGTGTCCAACGCGTAGAACGCCGCGGCGGCGGCATCCTTCGCCGCCTGCGCGTCAGCCCGCCGACTCTCGTCCCGCCCACCGAACCACCGCCGGGATGCCGTTGTCACAGTGCCTCTCCCGTACCCCGTCCGCCACCATGCCCCGGTCCATTCTCCCCCACGGCAACGCGTTTGCGCCGGGGGTGCGCACGCCATGTAGGCTGTCCACTCGTCCACGGGTGCGTAGCTCAGGGGTAGAGCGCTGCTCTTACAAAGCAGATGTCGGCGGTTCGAAACCGTCCGCGCCCACCAGTGCGAAGGCCCCCAACCGATCATGGTTGGGGGCCTTTGACGGCTAAAAGTGACGGCAGTCCCTCACGCGCTCGGCCGTCGCCGGCGCAGCAGCCGGTCCATGTGCCCCATCGCCTCCCGACGGCCGCCGTCGGCCACGTGGGTGTAGATGTTCATCGTGACGGCGATCTGCGAGTGCCCCAAGATCTCCATCACCACCCGGGGCGCCACCCCGGCCGCGAACAGCAGCGTGGCGCACCCATGCCGGGCGTCGTGCAGCCGGATCCGCGGCAGGCCCGCGTCCTGGCCGATCCGCTCGAAGGACCGGCTGATGTTGCGCGGCTCGATCGGCCGGCCGGTGCGGGTCGTGAACACGTAGTCGCTCTCCTCCCACTCCTGGTCCTTGGCCGCGGCCTGCAAGGCGACCTGCCGCATCCGCTGCCAGCGCAGGGGCGCCACGCACATCCGGGGGAGGGGAATGACTCGGCTCCGCCTGTTCTTGGTGGAGTCCGCGTACAGCTCCTTTTGCACGCGCTGAATCTGATTCCGCACGGTCAGGGTCCGGCGGTCGAAGTCGATGTCGGACCAGCGCAGCCCGAGGATCTCGCCCCGGCGCAGCCCCAGGGCGACCGCCAGTACGAACGCGGGGTACAGCGGGTCGCGCCGGCTGGCCTCCAGGAACGTGAGCGTTTCGTCGAGGTCCCACGGCTTCAACTCGCGCTGGACGACCCGCGGGGCCGGCACGAGCATCACCACGTTGCGGCTGATCAGCTCCTCCCGGTTCGCCGCTGTGAGCGCACTGCGCAGCACGCGGTGCGACTCCTTCGCCGTTGCGGCGGAGGCCTGCGCGGTCACGGCGGCCAACATGCGCCGCACGTCTCGTACCCCGAGGGTCTCCAGACGCTTTGAGCCCAGATGTGGGATGAGGTACAGACGGACGTGGGTCTCGTACTTGGCGTACGTCGTCTTCTTGCGGTCGTGCTTGACGAACGTCTCCAGCCAGAAAGGCAGCCACTCGGAGAGCTTGGCTGAGCGGGTGGGCGTCGGGATGCCCTGCCGGTCGCGGAGGACCAGCTCCTGACGCTTGGTGTCGCACTCTTCCCACGTCTTGCCGTAGACGGTCTTCCGGCTGCGTGTGCCGTCGGGCTGGGGGACGTATACGCGCGCCTCGTACCGACCGTCGCTGCGCTGCCAGATGCTGCCAGCGCCGTTCGGGTTCCTCTTGCGTGCCATCAGGCTGCTTCCTCCAACTTGGCTTCTAGATAGGCGCGAACGCTGTCTGCGGGGATCCGGCGCGAGCGGCCCTCGGTGAAGCTCGGGAGGGCGCGGGAGCGGATCAGGTTGTAGACGGTGAAGCGGCTGAGCCGCAGGGCGGCCATGACCTCGGGAACGGTCAGGGCCTGGTGGGTGGTGGGCAAGGGGGAACTCACTGCTACCTCCCAGGGCGGTGGTCGGGATTCTTCGCTCTGGGGGATCCGCAACAGCCGCCACGCCGCAACAGCGCTGGTCAGCGGCTTGAATCTGTGGCGGATCCCGGTTTTGTGGCGGATCGGTGCCGCCACGCGTGGACGTGGCGGCACCTGGGGTCGCGGGTGGTTATCCGGCGACGGGGAAGAGCGGTGTGGCGGTTTCCGCGTGCATGTGGCGGATGGCTGTGGCGGTTTCCGCCACAGATTCACCCCCGCTGACCTGCGGTGTGGCGGCTGTGGCGGATGTTGCGGACTTCTGGGGGTGCGGGGGGCAGTAGCGGGCCCAGGCGTCCGCCAGGTCCTCGGCGTAGTAGCCCTTGGGGGTGGCGGAGCCGACGCGGATCCCTCGGGGCTTGATGGGCTTGTTGGCGGAGGTGACGTACTGGCCGAGCATCTGCGACAGCATCCGGGAGCTGAGGGGCTTGCCGTCCATGTCGGCCCATGGGGCGTCGTCCATGCGCAGGAGGCATTCGAGGATGGCCGCGGTCGGCATTCGCTCCTCACCCCGGAACACCTGATCACGAAGATCCGTCAAGAGCCGGATGCCGAGCGAGGAGGCGTCGTTCTCCTTGGCGGCGGCGACCAGCTCCAGGCAGGCGGCGCGGGCCCGCTGCGGCCAGTCACCCCCGGCTGCTTCGGCGACGGAGAGGAGCGGCTCCCACACGTCCGCCGGCCGGTCGGTGATCCCGTCGGGCATGGCCGGCCAGGACTCGGCCACACGCTTGCGGACGGACTCGGCCCAGGCGGCGAGGCGGTCACGCAGGGCGTTGCCCTGCTTCTTGTGGATGCGCTCGCGCCAGGGCTCGCACTTCTCGTTGGGTGCCTTCTTGCGCATGCGGATGATGACGGAGCGGGTGAAGACCGTGTCGGGCAGGGACCCGAGCCCAGCCAGGGCCACGGCGCTGAAGGCGGGGAACCCTTCCACGGTCTGGTTCGCGCCGTCCCCGACACACCGGTACATCTTCCGGCCGCGACTGTGACCGGCGTTGAGGAACTTCCGCAGGTTCTCATCACCTGCGGCCTTGGGGCCGAAGATGGTGTCGATCTCGTCGAAGAGGATCGTGGGCCTGCTTCCTTCGACTCCGGCCACGGACCGGAACAGCGCGGACTGCGAGGCGTCCACCGCCGCCATGGAGTTGGGCACGAGGGTCTCGATCACGTCCAGGGCGCGGCTCTTGCCGGACCCGGGCTCCGGGGAGAGGAACGCAATCCGCGGGGTGGCGTCGAAAGCGTCGAGGAGGTGCGCGTGGGCGTCCCACAACGTCACGGCCACGTAGGCGGCTTCGCGCGGGAAGATGTTGAACCGGCGGTGGAAGGCCTCCACCTCGTCCAGCAGCACGCTTCCGTCGATGGGGGTGGGCTGGGGCTTGAGGTCGCTCATCAGGCGGCCTTCCCTTCCTGGGGGGCGACGTGGGGGCAGGTCTTGCGGTGCCGGTCGTGGTCGGCGATCAGCGCGAGGGCACGGGCCTGGCCGGCGGCGAACAGGTCCCGCCCGCAGGCGCACCACGAGCGGGCGGTCGGGGTGGTGCCGCGGCCGGGGGCGGTGATGTGGAGCCAGGCGACGGGGCGTCGTCCGTCGTCGCCGTGCGGGTCAGGGCGAACAGCAGAAGGGACGCCTTCGGCGACGACCTTCGGCGCACCACTGCCGTCTACGGTCGGGGTCGGTTCGGCGGCGCGGGGGTGGGTGGTCATGGCGTGCTCACCGCCACGGCGGCGAAGCCGCGGGTGACCGCGCGTTCGGCGTAGGCCTCGGGAACGCCGACGGCGACGGCGGCGGCGGTGACCTGGTGACCGAGGGCTTCGAGTCCGCAGGGGCCGGGGCATCGGGTGTGCTGGTTGGCGAGGAAGCGGGCGACGCCGTAGGCGGTGCTGCCGGCGCCTTCCTTGCGGCAGGCGGCGATCCGGGCCAGCCCGCGGGTGAGACCGGTTCGGACGAAGGTGTCGTTGTGGCGGCATCCGGTGGCCACCGACCGGTCCCAGGTGGCGCGGGCGGGTGGGGAAGAGTCCACCTCCCCGCGAAGGGGCCGGGTGGATTCTTCCCTCACGACGAGTACGCGGACGGCGTCCGGCAGGGTCGTGATGGGGCCGGTGCCGGGGCCGTACCAGCGGGTGTACTGCATGAGCGACTTGAGGTCGATGCCGGGCCTGACTTTGTTGGCGGATGGCATGGCGCCTCGGTAGACCCAGTGCTCGCCGCGTGTCGTGGTCACGACCTTGGTGGCGGGGAGGTTCTCGCGGGCCCAGGTCATGGCGTCGGGGTTGTCGAGGTCCACGATCGTGAGGCCGGCCCCGCCGGGGTGGTACGCGACGGCTTCCGCCTGGTCCCAGGCACGGGCCCAGGCCGGGGAGGTGAGGACGTCGGGATCGGTGGTGGCGGCGGCCCAGCCGTGGCAGGGTGCGGGGCACAGGCAAGGGCCCGCGGCCTTCATGTTCGGGCGGTCGCCGCACCGGCACGGGCCGGCGCTCTTGCTGCTGGCGCAGGCGGGGCAGTTCCCAACGGGAAGCTTGCCTGCCCGCAAGGGCAGGACGGGCAGGCCCATCTCGGCGAGCCACAGGGCGGTCCGCAGGTGCCCCTTGGCGTGGCGCGGGATCACCGGTGTCCTGCCTTCCAGCAGGACGGGCAGAGGTCGCGACCGCCGGAACGGGTGTGCCACCCGTCCTCACGGCGGATCCGGCGTACCTCGGTGACGGTGTGCGCGAGGGGGTGGTGCGTCGCGTTGCGGCAGTCGGGCCCGTCGCAGTTGACCGCAGGAAAGTTGTCGGCGCTCATACGGCCACCACCCCGATCAGGGTGCGAGCGAGGAGGGCCCGGCCGATCCACCACGTGTAGGCCGGCGGGATGGCCTCGGTGAGTTCCTCGCGCACGTCGGTCCAGGTGATGCCCATCGCCGTCTGCATTTCGGCGACGGTGGCCTTGCCGCCGCCGGCCCCGTACGCGGCGACGTAGGGGCCGTCGCGGTAGACGCCGTGGCGCCAGCCTCGGACGTAGCCGCGGTGGCGGGGGTGGGCGGGCTGGGTGGTGGTCCAGCCGCCGAGCTCGAAGCTCCTGTGTCGAAGGACGCCCAGGCCGAACATTTCGCCGCACAGGGCGAGGTCGCGGCGGATGGGGGCCTTGCCGTTGGGCTGCTCGATCACGTACGGCAGCTCGGTCGCGTCGAGGAGGGTGCGGAGTTCGGGGATGAGCTGGACGTGGGCGCGTCCCCAGCCTCGGGAGGTGTTGGTGCCGACGGTGAGCGCGCATCCGGCCTGGCACGGCGGCGAGGCGTGCACGGCGCTGTACCGGCGGATCTCCCCGGACGTGATCAGGTCCGCGAGGACGGTGAGGGCGTCGCCCTGGAGGAACGCGAAGGGGTACCGGGGGCGGGGGCGGATGTCGACGCCGGTCACGTCGAAGCCGGCGTGGTGGTAGCCCATGGCGGCGCCGCCGGCGCAGGAGAACAGATCCAGTAAGGCGGACCGGTGGCCCTCTCGCCGGATGTCGGTCGTGTGGGTCATGCTGGTCTCTCCAGTTCTTGAGCGTTCTGGACGAGAGCGGCCCCGGTCATTGGCGTGAGTGGGGGCCGCTCTCGGCATGTCGGGGGTCAGAAGCCGTTGTGGGCGGCGGCGCCGGCGCACTCGTAGCCGGGGCAGTCACAGCCGTGGCATTCGGTGCACTCCTCGGTGTCGCAGTCCTGGCACCAGTGGTGGCCGGGGCAGTTGTACTGGCAGCAGTCGTCGCAGTAGGTGTCTTCGTCCATGGGTGGCTCCTGTTCAGCGCTGGTTGAGGGTGCCGCTCGCGCGGCCGAACATCCCGGACGCGGTGATGTTCTGGGTGACGTGCTGGACCGGCGCCGGGCCCCGGCCGGTGGCGCGGGCGGCGCGGAGAAGCAACGGGGTGAGGGCGCTGGCGGCGATGAGGGCGACGGCGGCCCAGAGGGCGTCGGCCATGGCGAGGATCCCGGGGGCGGCGTAGGAGATTCCGAAGCCGGCGGCGGCGATCCCGCCCCCGACCGTCGGCGCGAGAAGCGCCGTCGTACGGGCCCAACGCGGGATCGGCTCCACCATCTGGGCGGGTTCCGGTTCCGTGGTGGGCGGGGTCGGGCTGTGGGTGTAGGCGAGGGTGCGGATTCCGTTGGGGAGGGTGACGACCTCCACCCCGGGCGGGAGTTCCGGGAGCGGGGGTACCGGCCCCCGGGTCTGGTGGAGGGCGCCGTATGGGGCGTGGTGGGTGGTGGGGTGGGTGGGGATCGGCAGGGCGGTCTTGTGGTGCACAACGTGGTCCCTTCGGCGGCCGCGGGCACCCTCCCGGACGGGGTTCGGTGGGGTGCCCGCGGCTTGTCGGCCGGCTTGTCGGGTGCTTGTCGTGCGGCTTGTCGCCTCACTTGTCTTGTCGCTTGTCTTGTCGCTTGTCGCCTCCCAGGTCGCAAGCCGTTTCCGGGCCCTTGGGAGGCCCGGAGCGGGGTTTTCCTGGGTGTGGGGGCGACAAGCGACAAGTCAGTCCTCGGAGGAGTCCGTGGGGGCGTGGGTGCGGTGGACGTAGCGGGTCTTGGTGCCCGTTCCGATCCGCACCGCGACACCCTCGTCGGTCCACTCCTGGAGCCATCCGCTGATGGTCTGGCGGGTGGTCCCGTACTCGTCCGCGAGGACGCGGGCGATCGCGGAGGCGCCGGTGCCCTCGGGTCCGGCGGCTTCCAGGACGGTGAGGGCGGCCTGCCGGGCGGCGCCGTCCTCGTCCGTCGTCGGGGTGCGCAGGGCGGACAGGTTCAGCCCCGGCCGCTCCTTCCGCTTCCGCTCCTCTCCCGGCTCGCCGCCGGTGGTGGAGGGTTCGTCGGTGGTGGGGAACGTGGCGTCGATCTGGCGGCGGAACTCGGCCGCCAACCGGTCCTCGTCCGGCCGGTCTTCGGTGCGGTGGGCGGAGAGGTTCAGGCCCCGCGCCCGCCCACCCGCCGCCGTCGGCTCCACGGTGGTCGGCCCGCCGCCGGCACCCTGGCCCGGTTCGGGATCGGGGGTGGTTTCGGTGATCCACGCGGTGCGGGCCTGGTCCCAGCGGCGGGCGTAGGCGGGGCCGGCGGCCTTGGCGGAGATGTCGTCCAGGCGAGGGTGCCGGTCGCTGGTGGCGTGGACGATGTCGCGGATCTGGTTGGGCAGGATCCGCCACGTCCCGAACAACCCCGCCGGGGACTCGACGGTGCCCATGAACCCGGACCCCTTGTACGGGGCCTGTTCGATGCGCAGGCCCCGGGAGCCGGGGAACAGCTTGCCGAGGTCCATGCCTTCGGTCGCGCCGCCGGTCAGGACGACGCGGGTCTTGGCCTCGCGGCGGATCATCAGGTTGCCCAGGACCGCACCGGTCGCCCCGAGGGCGGTCAGCACGGTCCGAAGCGCCATCGCGCGGGAGATCCGGATGACCTCCAGGATCTTCGCCGCCAGGACCCGCAGGGTCTTGTCGTTGCTCGCGAGGATCTCGGCGCCCTCGTCCACGACCAGCATGATCTGCGGGATCTCGGCGGACACGGGCAGCAAATCGGTGTTCACGTCGGCCATGAGCTGCTGGTAGGCGACCTTGCGGCGCTTGGCGATCGCGATCGCCGCGTCCAACATCAGGTGCGCCTCCTCCGGGGTGGAGGCCAACCAGTCGATCCCCGGCCGGATGGGGGTGCCCTGACCGCCTTCGAGGGCGGGGCGGACCCAGGGCAGGCCGGCGGATCCGGCGTTGAGGTCGATGACCCAGGTCAGGATGTCGGTGGCGCGGGCGAGACCGGCCAGGATGACGTGGACCATGTTGGTCTTGCCGGACCCGGTGGGGCCGACCACCAGCGCGCACTGTTCGCGCAGGTAGGTGAGGATCTCCTCCGCGTTGGTCCGATACCCCCACGGGATCCCGGTGTGGATCGACAACGGCCCGTACTCCGACGGGTACGCAACCGTGGTCGCCAGGACGTTGGCGGTCGTGACGTCGATCAGCACCCGCCCCTGGTCGATGCCCGGGGAGGCGGCGGCGGTGCAGCCGTGGGGCAGACGCGCGTCGGCGGACAGACGCGCGTTGTGCTGGGCGATCCGGTCGTAGGTGGTCCCGCCGGCCGGGAGTTCGGCGTCGATCGTGAACCCGCTCCCGGTCGGCCACATCTCCACCGCCAGCACGCGCACGGTGATCCCGCAGACCCGCTGGATCCGTTCCACCCACTCGGCGGCGATCGCCCGCCGCTCGGCGGACAGTTCGCGGGCGATCTGCCGCTCCATCTCGGCGGCGGCCTCCAACTCCCGGGCTTCTTCGTAGAGGCCGGTGGCGCGGGCGGAGGCTCCGATGCCGATGCCGAGGACGGCGAGGGAGCCGAGGGCGCCCCAGGTCAGGGGGCCGGTGGTCAGGGCCCAGGTGGTCCATCCGGCTCCGAGGATCCATGCCGCCGCCCGCGCTCCGATGGTGCGGGCGGCGAGCTTCTGTCGCAGGCCGGAGGCGGTGTGGCCGATCGCGCCGACGGTGCCGGCGGCCAGGGCCCAGGTGGGGGGCATGTGGGTGAGGGTGCCGACGGCGGCGAGCGCGTATGCGCCGGTGGTCGCGGACAGGGCGCCGGTGATCGGCCCGTGGCCGGCGGCCCAGTCCAGGGCGAGACCGTTGTGCGTGAGGGGCTGGGTCTTGGTGGTCATCAGACGTTCCAGCCCTTCTCGGCCTCGGCGCCGTTGCGGGGGTCCTCGTGGCGGGCGATGTCGGCCTCGTGGGCCTGACGGAAGACCGGGGCCAGCTCGGCGGAGAAGTCCACGACGTTCAGGAACATCGCGTACAGGTCCCCGAAGGTGTCCGCGACGACCTTCTCCAGCGGGAACTCGGAGTCGGAGCGCTCGGCGAGGATCCGCAGGACGGCGGCGATGAGTTCGAGGGCCTCGGGGAGGTTCTCGATCATCGCGAGGATCTCCATGCAGTTCTCGGGCTCGTAGGACTGCGCGGCGGAGGCGAGTTCGGCGGCGAGTTCCTCGAAGTTGAACCCGGACGCGGGCGTGGGAGTGGACATGAGGGCTCCTTCGCTGGGGGGTTCGGGAATCAGGGAGGCAGGTCGCGCGGCGCGGTCGCCGACCTGCATGTCGTCCTGGGCGCGTTCGGCGTCGGCCTGCGCTTCGGCGTCGGCTTCGGCCGTTTGCAGGTCGGCCTGGATCTCGGCGTCGCGTGCCTCGCGGTCGGTGCGGGCCCGTCCGGTCAGGAACCGGTACAGGCGCCGGCCGGGGTGCATCAGCCAGGACCAGCCGAGCTTGCGACCCAGCGGGGTGGTGAGGGCGCCGAGGATGCCGACGCCGGCAGCGAGGATCCCGGCCAGGGCCCGGCGGGCGTGGAAGCGCATCGCCGAACGCAGCAACGCTTTGCGGGCGGCCTTCTGGGCGGGGGCCTTGAGGTGCGCGACCCGCTTGCGGTGGGCCGCCTCCCTCACAGCCTCCCGGGCCTTGCCCAGCGTGCGGGCAGTGCCGGTGTCGCGGGCGGTACGACCGGCGGCGACAGTCTTGTCGCGCAGGGCGGCGGTCTTGCCCATGGCCTTGGCCAGGGTCCGCGCGGCCACACCCCGCGGCTTACCGGCGGCCGGACTGTCCCCGTCCCGGCGGGCGGCCTTCGCGGCCCGCTGGTTGTCGGCGACCTGCCGCCGGGCCCGCACCGACGCTTCCCGGGCGGTGGCACGGGTGGGGGTCTGAGCGCGGGATGCCGACCGCAGCGCGGCGACCTGCCCCGCACGTCCGCCCGCCAGACCGCCCAACGTCTGACCGGCCTTCTGCCGGGCCGACGGACGTTCAC